>FUZM01000003.1:0-300000 GCA_900167925.1 Bacteroidales bacterium WCE2008 | reverse complement strand
AAAATAAAAGGTGTGGGGTGGAGAATCCCTTTCCCTCCGGGATTTGGCCGGCGCGAGGCCGGAGGGATTCCGCTGCGCCGGCTCTGCCGGCTTGCGCTATCCCTGGACGCTCGCCGCGGGGCCCGTTCAAATCTGTATTATTCCATTGAATCATCTTCGAAAAGATATTTTGCTTCACTGACATCCTCTTACGAAAGTAAACTTCCGACGAGGATGCCAGAAAAGCAAAAGCCTCGCTTTGGCGAGGCTGATTCAATGGAATATTTTCCGATTTGCGGAGGGAAAGGGATTCGAACCCCCGGTACGGGAAACCGCACACCTGTTTTCGAGGCAGGCTCCTTCAACCACTCGGACATCCCTCCATTTTTCGATACAAAGATATGGAAATTCGTGAAAAAAACATATATTTGTCAAGATAAGAAATAACACTTAAACCGGATTCTATGCTGAAAGTTCTCACTAAACTTGTCGTTGCAGGTGTCGTACTCCTGACCGCCGCGGCCTCATGTGAAAAAGCCGATTATGTCATGGGCGAAGACGGGTGGCCTGTCGTTTCCAACAGTATTTCCGAAGAGTATTTCCGTGACGTAGTCGATGGATTCGGTTGGTATTTCGTATCTGGATATACAATCGATTCTGACGGAAAAGTAACGGACGAACAGTATTATAAGGATCTGATAGGCGGCAGTACGACAGATTACTTTTTCGAAGGGAATCACGTCACTGAATTCTGGATATCTGACGCTTACCTGGCCTCTTTCTACAGGATAAGCCGGTTTTCATACGACGAGTCGGATAATGGCCTTGTCATAGGGAAGACCCTGCAGATGAAGATCACGTCCCTGAAAAAAGACAAGATAGTTGCGATCGATTATGTCGGACAGCATAGTGACGGTACCAAGGTCTTTGTAGAGACAACCTGGAAAAGGATGAGCGAAGAACAGCTTGAGAAGGTTATTGCGGAGCATCCTACCGACTTTAACGAATTCCGTAATAAAAGATAAAGCCGCAGCAGGCTTAGCCTGTGCGACTTTTGTTTTTTCGGTGTTTTTGAGATGATGTTTATCTTCTTACAAACATCGCGGTTCTCGAGTTGAGGTAATCCTTGACTGCGGACCACTCGTAATATGGGCCGTCCACAGGGGCGAGCGCTCCGAGAGAAGCCTCCTCTCCATTCAGCAACAGCTTCACGAGCACGTCGCCTTTCTTACCTTTCTTAGGTGTATAGAACACGAACTGCATGTTTGCCGCCATCGGCGAACGGAAAGTCTGGAAAGTGTTCACGATATCATCCACAGAATCCGGGACAAAGCCGAATCCGTCGATGTCCATGATCATCAGGAGTGCCATCACTACATGGTCATGACCGAAGCGCAGGTCAGCGCCGCGGCTGTTTCCTGCAAGCCTTGCATCAGCCTTGGCTATGATGTCGTCTACGATTGATGAACATGAAGTGCGGTAGTCGATATACTCCTGGAAACGCTCGTAATTGTCAACTTCCCAGAGACGTGCATATTCTTCAGCGGTAAAGATTCCGTCAACGTCAAGCCTTTCCTCCTCAGGGATGCTGGCCATTCCGCCGACGAGCATGTACAGGTTGAAGAATGTGTCGTAGGCATCTTTCTTGGCCACGGCCACAGAAGGGTCTTTGAACATGCGTGCAAGGATGGTCTGGTAATCAGGCATCTTGCGGAAGAAGAATCCTTCTGAATCCTCTGCATACGGCAGGTATGTGTGAGGACCTTTGTAGCGGAACGGATTCTTGCCCATGTTAGGACGGGCTGCCTGTATGTCCATCATTCCCTGATGCTCATATACCGAAGTTGCCGGAGACTCCTTGGCGATGCTGACGCAGAATGAGCCCATGCTCATCATCGACCTTGAAGAAGCGGATGAGCATGCATCCACGCTGCTGCCCTTTCCGAAGGCGGTAGGGAAGGAAGATACCATGGTCTTGGCTATCTGCCTGTGCTGTTCCCAGCCAAGCGGGGTCAGGTCGCCGACCCTGTACTGGTTCCTTTCCCAGAAGTCTGAGAGCTGGCCCAGAAGCTTCTTGCCATACTCGGTAAGGTTGTCGTTGTCAGCGCCTTTCCTGAGCATTTCGAGAGGGACTGTGTATGCATCGGAAGTGTATGCATAGCGGGATCCATGACGGCCGTAATGGCTTACATAGACTGGCTCATATCCCTTCGGAGCCGGAGTCGATGCCTTAGGGGAGAGGTCGTAAGTGTTGTCCAGGCCGGATGCCTTGGAATGGTCTGCAAGCACTTCCTCATGCACTCCCTCACGGACTTTCGACGGCTGCTTGTCATCCTCAACTTCTACGATGATGAAGATGGAGTCGCGCTTGCGCTGTCCGTCGTGGTCATACTTATTGTTGTTTGTAGGATAGTTGACCACATGGGTTTCAGGGTCTCCATGACCGCGTACGCAGACCGTAGTCGAACCGCCGCCGTCCATGTTGAGGGCGTATTGCGGGTTGAACCACTTTACGATGAATTCCGTGAACTCACGGGCGCTCATGCCCTCGCCAATCCCGTCCCTTCGGCCGTCAACGGCGATGAGGATCAAATGGTTATCGGCGGTCTTGGCGACGGCTGTGCGCGGATGACGTACGCCTTGATGGCGGATCGGGTCTTCATATTCCAGTTTCTCAAGCTCTTCCAGAGAAAGCGAAGGATCCACGAAGCGTGCTCCTACCGGGTCGAAGTTGTCGACCAGCATAGGAGCGCTGGTAAGGATGTTCGGTTCTGTGCTGTTTGCATAGAATTCTCTCTGCTCGGCGATGCTCATGTCCTTTCCGTCAAAAGAGATACGGACGCCCTGCTTGCCATCGGTATATACGGCACCTTCGCTTTTCCAGTTCGGGACCGGAGTGTCGATGATGTTGTCGTAAGGCATGCAGGAATGCATCCTTTCGTTCACCTTGATGACGATTGACTGGGCCTCGTATCCGGCATTCATGGCTGCAACCGCATTGTTGCGCCAGAACGCTTCTGATGTAGGGATCCTTTCAGGGTAATAAACAAACCTGAGAGCATATCTCGGATTCGAGAGATCCTGTTCTATTACGAATACCTGCTGGGCGGCTCCGGAGATTTCCTCAATGCCGGAGTAGGTGTAATAATTTATGCCTTCGGCGATAGTCTCCACCGTCCATCCCTTGTCAGCGGGTGTCGGATTGGCCGTCGCATTGCAGAATCCTGCAAACAGCAGGAAGAGAGTGATAAACTGATTTCTTTTCATTATTATTTCGGTACAACTATAAAATGTGTTAGTCTTTTGCGTTCAGCGCCATTATCGTTACATGGAGTATTTACGACATGGGTCTGAGAATTGCCTTTTCCTTCTACGCAAAGAGTAGAGGAACCGCCGCCGTCCATGTTGAGGGCATACTGAGGGTTGAACCATTTCTTCAGGAACTTGGTGAGTTCCTTGGCGTTCATTCCTTCGCTGACTCCAGGATTGCGGCCGTCAACTACCAGCATTATGAAGTGGTTGTCGGCGGTAAGGGCGATGGCAGAGCGAGGATGTCTTGCCCTCTGGTGCTTCTGCGGATTCTCTCCGTTGAGGTTTTCCCAGTTGGAAATTGATTCGTTGACAAAAGTCTCGCCTACAGTACTGTAGTTGTCGATAAGCATCGGAGCACTTGAGATGAGATCTTCTGCTGTGGTATTGTGATATGCGTTCCTCAGGGTCGTGATAGCAGTGTTTATGTTGGCAGGTACTGCGTAAGGTCTGGTAAGCGTAGCACCTTTCTTTATTGAGATGGTTCCGTTGGACTTGCGGATGAACGCAGCTTCGCTCTTCCAGTTAGGTACGCCTGAAGTTCCGATCGTGGTGTTAGGAATGTTGAACAACTCCTGTCCGTTGTCACGGATGTAGATGGATCCTGTCTCATATCCTGCATTCATGGTAGCTACAGAACTGTACATCTGATGTGCTGCCGACGTTGCCAGGGATGGAGTCGTATAGGTCATCTTTACAGTGTACTTAGAACTGAGGTCCACGTCGATTGCGAATGCCTGCTGTTTAGCGCCGGTGATGGCGTCAGTACCGGAGAACGTGTAGTACATGACTCCCTTATGGATCTTGAAGACACGCCATCCGTTGCCGGAAGATGGGGCGGACATCCTTCCGCTGGATTCCACCTCTTCTCCATCGTATTCGTCGCTTTCGTCAGCGAGTTCCGTATTTACGGCTGATGGTTCCGGAAGGTCCATGATTTCTTCCTTGCTGCTGCAGCAAAGCATGAACGGCAGGAGTACTGAAAGTACTAGCAATGATTTGATTTTCATAATAAAAAAAGTTTTAGTGTTATAATGGGTTTGAGTTGGTTTTCTAGTTCTCCACTACTATGAAGTGGGTTGCTCTTGCACGTTCTCCCGCGTGGTCGTACTTGTTGTTGTCGCATGGATAGTTCACGACATGAGTCTCCTGGTCACCTTCGCCTTCTACGCAAAGAGTAGAAGATCCGCCGCCATCCATGTTGAGGGCGTACTGTGGGTTGAACCATTTCACCATGAACTGCGTGAGCTCCCTCGCGCTCATTCCGTCACTGTTGCTGTTTCGCCCGTCAACCACGAACATGATGAAGTGATTGTTCTCGGTCAGGGCGATAGCCGTGCGAGGATGTCTTGTCCTCTGATGCTTCTGCGGATTCTCTCCGTTGAGTTTGCTCCAGTTAGGAGTATCGTAATTCACGAAGGTCTTTCCCACTGGATTGTAATCATCCACAAGCATAGGGGCGCTTGAGATGATGTCAAGAGCCGAAGAGTTGCTGTAGAAGCTGCGCAGGGCATTGATTGCTTTGGTAAGGTTGTCGGGAACGCTGTATGGCCTGATAAGTTCGCCGGCTGTCTTGATGGAAATCTTGCCGTCTGCATCGCGGAAGAATGCGGCCTCGCTCTTCCAGTTTGGAATGCCGGTCGTGCTGATTGTCGTGTTTGGAAGGTTGGATTTTACTCCTCCGTTTGCACGGATGTAGATGGAGCCAGCCTCATAGCCGGCATTCAGCGTCGCGATCGAATTGTACATCTTGTGGGCTTCGGAGCTCACGGGCGCCGGATTGGTGTAAGCGAGCTTGACGCTGTAGCTTGGGTTGCTGAGGTCAATGTCAATCGCGAATACCTGCTGTTTGGCGTTGGTGAACTCCTCCTTGCCGGAGAATGTATAATAGGTGATTCCGTTACGGATTGTCTTGGAGGTCCAGTTATCTCCGGATGGCGTCACTATCTTGCCACGGTTCGCTTCCCACTCGCCTGGAGTCTGGTCATCGCCTCCGTCGTCTCCGCCTCCAAGGTCAGGATTGACGATTACTGGAGGAGGAAGTTCTGGAATTTCCTCTTTGCTGCCGCAGCAAAGAAGGAGCGGCAGCAAAAGAGTCAATAAAATCAAAGTCTTATTCTTCATGATATATTACTTCAACTTAGGGGTTTCAGTGCTGAAGTCCCAGATTTCTGAAGACCAGCCGAGGGACTGTGCTACGCTGCTGATTGTTGCTTCAGCGGCAGCAGCCTTTCCATGATAAGGGAAGTTGTACTTCTGTGGCTTGGTCTCGGTGAGAGGAGCTTCAGGGCTTGCATTTTCCTGGTCGTAAGGAACGTTTCCTGTCCATACTTCCTGGAAGTCGATGTCTGCCTTGCGGTAGCAGTCCTTAAGATAATTCTTGACTGAAGTATAGCCGACGATGACACCTGAGCTGCCGTTTTCCTTGTATTCATCAGAAATCTCCAACGTGGTCTTGATGAACTTGTTCCATGCGATACAGCCTTCGATCACGTTCTCAGGCTCGCTGGTGTCGGCAGACCATTTGTCGAGGGAAGCGTGTCCCACGATTCCGCCAAGGGCGATTGTCGATGAAACGGAAGCCTTGCAGAAGCAGTTGCGCACTGCTGTGCCGTTCTTGATGATACCGCCGATGATACCGCCGATTCTCTGCCTGTCAGAGAGTTCGCCGTCAACCCAGCAGTCGCTTATCTCGATCTGGCTTGCATCGTATCCAGCGATACCTCCAACATAGTTTCCATTAGTAGTGATGGTTCCGGAGAAGTAGCTGCGGGATATCTTCATGTTGTCAGGAATTCCGATGAGTCCGCCCACGCCGTTCTTTCCGCCGTTGTGGGTGATGGTTCCTTCAAATGAGCAGCCCTCGATTGCCGGCTCGGTAGCACTGACGCCCTTGCCCTTGCCGGCGAGACCGCCGGTTCCTGCATATGCGCCGTTGCTGGTTACGCTTCCGGTTACATGGACATTCTTGATCTTGCCGGTATAGTCACCTGTTCCGCAGTAGCCTGCTACGACACCGGCGGCAGTCTTGCCTGAAGTCTCGATGTTTGCATCGGCAAAATACAGGTCATGGACATATCCGTATAGAACTCCGAAGAAGCTTGGATATTTTTCAGCCTTGTTGCTGAAGTTGGAGATAGTATGGCCGTTTCCGTCGAAGTCGATACCCTTGTCATATGGGCTGTCGAGGTTGAGAGGAACCCATTCAACATCCTTCATGTCGATGTCGGCACCGAGCTTGAAGTAGCGGGTAGCTCCGGCGAGGAGGTCTTCGCGGACGAAGAGAAGCTGCTCCACGGTCTCGATGACCCAAGGTTTCTCAGCAGTACCCTTGCCGGAAGCATAGTGGCTGCCTTCTTCCCAGTCCTTCGCACCGAGGGTGATGCTGTTGACCATACCGCTCTTGAGCACTGTCTCCTTGGCGAAGACGATCTCCTGGGAGAGAACTTTCGCACCGGTATTTACGGAAATGGTAAGGATGGTGCCGGCAGGAATGGCGGCCTCGTTCCATGAGGTGGTAGCCCATGCGATGAGCTGGTCCCCGTCGAGAGTCAAGTCCTGCATCTGGAGAGTTATCTGGTCGGTAAGCTCTTCTCCGTTGCCTGAGAAGAAGACAGGCTCTTCTGCGGAGACGCTTGCGGCGATTGCGGATGTAACTTCAGCAGGGAGGGAAAGCACGAGCTTCAGCACTCCGGTCTGCTTGATGTTTCCGCCATGAGCTTCTGCCCAGTCGTTGCTGAATGAGAATGTAGTATAATCGTCCACTCCCTCGAGGGCTGCCTCATAGCGGAGATGGTCGAGATTGTCGTTGCCTTTCTGTACCTGGCCGGTCCAGTCCGTAGTCTTGGCGGACTCGCCCGGATAGAGGATGGTGAAGGTTTTTCCGGTCACCGCCTTGCCTACGAATTCAGCTTTCTTAGGGGTGAAACCGTCCTTTATCTTGAAGACTTCGGTGGTCTCGCCGATTACGACGATCTCGTCGTAATCGGACCATGTCCATGAGAGGGTTGACTTGATCCCGGCTCCCTTGACATCAATGTCCTCAGGAAGGATTGCGCTGATCGTCACCAGATCTCCGGTCTCTTCAGGGCGGACTACTTCAGCCTTGTTGCAGGAGAATACTGTTGCGAGGAGCGACAAAGCTATGATATATATGCTTTTATTCATGATCTGACGCTTTTTTATTTGTATAACTCATTCTCCTCGAAATCCGGGAGCTGACCTCCGGCATCCACATCCGGCTTTTCATCGATAGGACCGGAAGCGCCGGACTTATGTACAGGAATGTCTCCGCTGAAATCCCAGATGTCGGCAGGCCAGCCAAGGCCTTTGGCAACGCTTGAAAGTGTTGCGCCTGCAGCTGCAGCCTTTCCGTGATAAGGGTAGTTGTATGGACCGGAAACTGCGATGGCGAGCGGTGATGACGGGCCTGCATTCTCCTGGTCGTACGGAACGTTGATGTCGGTATAGTCTGTGAAATCAAGGTCTGCCTTTCGGACGCAGTCTATGAGATAGTTCTTGACAGAGGTGAATCCGATGATGGCGCCGCCGCTGTAATGGTCATTGGTACCTGCGGCGAAGTTGCGGGACTTGATGGAACTGTTCCATGCGATGCATTTCTCGAATACATTCTCAGGATTGGACTCCTCAGGAGTGCCGCTCTTCTGGTCGAGGTTGCAGTGTCCTGCAATACCGCCGATTGCGTATGCGCAAGTAACGGATGAGGTTGAGTAGCACCTGATTACGGAAGATGTGGCCTTGATGAGACCGCCGCAGATTCCTCCGATTCTCTGGTTGCCGTCAACGCTTCCGCTTGTGTAGCAGTCGCTGACATGGGAAACTCCGGCATCGTATCCGAAGAGGCCTCCGGCATAGTTGGCGTTGCTGGTGACTGCGCAGTCAGCCGAGCATTTCTCGACAGTTCCTTCATTGAGTCGTCCAAACAGACCGCCTACGCCATTGACACCTGCGATGGAGGTGACGGTTCCGCTTACGTGGACGTTACGGCATGTGCCAGGCTTGCCGGTGGTGCCGCAATAGCCTCCGACGATACCGCAGGCGCTCTTTGTCTCGGCAGTCACTGATGCATTCTCAAAGTTTAGGTCATATACGCTTCCGTAGAGCACTCCGAAGAAGCTTGAGTAGGCAGGAGCGTTGCAGGTGAAGTTGGAGATAGTGTGGCCGCCTCCGTCGAAATCGACAAGCTTGGCATACGGGTCTGCGCTATTGAGCGGGAACCAGTCGACGCCTTCCATGTCGATGTCTTTCTTGAGACGGAAGTATACCTTCACGCCGTCCTCCAGTTTCTCGTTCATGGCCATGATGTCATCCACCGAGTAGAGATTGTACGGACTTTCCTTGGTGCCGAGTCCGGCGTCAGGAGCCACGTAGGCCATCTTTACAGGGATGAATGCCTGAGGATACTCGGTGAGGCCCCAGTTGTCGGTACCGCTAATATTCTCGATCGTGACAGGGAGGAGATAGGTGACTCCGTCCTCCATTCCTGTAGTAGAGATCTTCAGTTTTGCGGTAGATGATGCGGTGCCATAGCGAGGCATGATCACTTCGTTTGAAAGAAACTCATATGATCCCGCAGGCATGGCCTCATAGTTGGTTTCATTTATTTCATTGTAGACAGCTACTGCGTCGAGGTCTGCCTTCAGTGTCATTTTGAGTGCGAGATCGGAAACTCCGGTCTCAACGTCAGCACATGCACTGAGCAAGAGGGTCTTGTTCTTGCCCGGCATGATTTCTTGTATTTCGTCAGCGCTGATCACTTCCACATGGAAGATTCCTTTCATCTTGGACTCTGCCGGTCCGTCCTCCTTTTCCGTACATGCTACGGCTCCGAGGACGAAGGCTGCTGACAGGATATATTTAAATAGATTCTTCATGATACTCGAATTAGAAGGTTAAACCGTCATTCCAGCCCGGATTCTGGGTGAGTGCGCCCTGGGTAAGGCTGCGTTCGTCAAGAGGAATAGGGTAAAGGTAGTCCCTGTCTTCGTTCCATGCGCGTCCTTCTCCTTTGTGAGGATTAACGAAACCGAAGGTATCGTTGCTAAGCATGATGTCTGTTCCCAGCTTGTATTTGAGCGTTGCGTTTGAAGATGGTGCAGAGGACTCCGTATAGAGGAGAACGTCTTTGGTGCCGTCTCCGTCAAGGTCGTACTCTCCAGGTCCAGGGAAGTAGACTCCGTAGAACTCCTTCTCGAAGATCTTGCCTTCTTTCCAGCGGATGATGTCATAGTAGCGGAATCCTTCCTGGGTAAGCTCTACGGTACGCTCGCGACGTATCTCGAGGATCACGCCTTTGTTTGCGCCGGTAACGTTCTGGTATCCGCCCCACTCGGCATTGGTGAGGAATGGGTCAGGATTGGCGTTTGCTGCAGCCATGTCCATGTGAGGCATTCCTACGCGGTCGCGGAGCTTGTTGACGGAGAGGTCGAGGTCTTCCTGGGTAAGGGTACCGGCCTCAGCCTTTGCTTCGGCATAGTTAAGGAATACCTCGCCGGCCCTGAATACGATAAGGTCGATGTCTGCTCCGTTCCAGAGATCCTGGTCAACGGTAGTCACGTATTTGATCGGCTGGTAACCTGTCATGGTTGCCGAAAGGTCAGGTGCAATCGCGGTCGTGGTGCCAAGGCGGGTATAGCCTGGGGTGCGGATGGACTGTGCGAGACGTGGGTCACGGTCAGCCATCTCCTCTGCGAACTGCATTGTCTGCCAGTCAGCCTTGTCAGTGAAACGGGAACCATCCTTGCAGAGATAGCTTGCGACTGCCTTCTTGGTCATGCTAGGACGGCCCATTGAACCTGTAAGCATGGTGTAGTTTGAATTGTGGTATACACCATATGTAAGATTGTAGTTGCGTGCAAGTATGACTTCGTCTGTAAGCTCGGTCGCATTGTTGGTAGTGAAGAGGTTCTGGTAAGCCATTTCAGGACCGCCATCCATATGGATGCTGTATCCGCTTGTCTTGATGAACTCTTCTGAAACCTCGGCGCAAAGATTCAGGTACCAGTTCGCATCGTGGGCATTATCGCCATAGTCGAACTCTCTGTGATATTTGCGGAATGTTCCTTCAAACAGGCAGAAGCGGGACTTGAGAGCCATGGCCGTCCATTTAGTGAGTTCATAGGTGCTCTTTGTCGAAGGAAGGTTTTCAATTGCGAAATCGATGTCCTCGATCATCTTGCCCATTATGAACTCGCGGCTGTCGCGGGGACGGTTGAGCTGTTCTGTGTCTGTAGAGCCCACCTGGGTGTCGTACCAAGGAACGTCACCGAAGCGTTTTACCTTTTCAAAGTAGAAGTAAGCGCGGAAGAAGCGTGAAAGAGCCTCATACCTGGTCCTGTCCTTCTCCTCCTTGCAGTTCGGAAGGTAGTCAAGCGTAGTGTTTATGTTGCGCAACGCGCCCCAGCTCCATTCTGCATCGGATGCGGAGGCATAGATCGGACGGATACCCCTGAGCTCGTCGGAAGTCATGGTCTGCGTATAGATATCTGAATTCTCAAGATAGAGGTCGGAGGCAGGGAAGATCGTGTATAGCTTGATTGTGAATGCCTTCAGCTCGGATTCGTTCTTGAAGAAAGTATCCGGGGTCATCCTGTCCCTTGGCACGACATCGAGCATATCGTCGCATGAGACAAATGAGATGCCCGCCAGAACGGCAATCATTATGTATGATATATATTTTTTCATAACTGATGTCATTAAATGGTGATGTCAATACCGAACATTAATGTCTTCTGCCATGGATAGATGCGGAGGTTTCCGTCGGTCATGGCCATCTCAGGGTCGATGTAGTCTGAATGCAGGCCCGGAGCATAGTAGAAGAGGTTCTCACCTGTGAAGTAAAGCCTCAGCTTGCTTACAGAAATCTTCTGGAGAAGCTTGGCAGGGAGTGAATAACCTATGGTGAGGTTCTTGAGTCGCAGATAACCGATGTTCTGGAGATATCTGTCGTTGGCGATACCAAGCTCTCTGTTGGTGTTCATTGCGACATAACCTCTAGGACGCGGGAAGTAAGCGTCAGTATGCTCCTCTGTCCAGTATGTGTTATGGAAATTCTTAGGGATGAAAGTCTGGTAAGGCCTTGCGAAAGGACCCCAGAATGAACGGGCGTCGGGTGCAGGATACCAGTCGATGTGTCCGATTCCCTGGAAGAAGGCGGAGAAGTCGAATCCGTTCCAGCTTGCGCCGAGATTGATACCGTAGTTGTAGCGAGGCTGCTTGTTACCGATAACCCTCCAGTCACCGCTATCTCCAACTTTCTCGCTTCCCTTGTTGATCTTTTTATCGCCGTCGAGGTCTGCGAACTTAAGGTCGCCGGCCATGAGGCCTCCGGTCATCAGGTCGTTGACGATGCTCTGGTCGACGGGGTATGCAGCTGCTTCTTCGTCGCTGGCGAATATTCCGTCGATATGGTAACCCCAGATGTCGCCATACTTCTGCCCTTCCCAATATTTCTTTGCGAAGAGCTTCTCAGGGTTGTTGAAGCGGGTGATGCGGGAGGTGTAGTCGCTGAAGTTCAGGCCTACGCTATAGTTGAAAGGCTTTCCGTCCACGCGGAACGAGTCTTTCCAGGTGATTGCGATCTCATATCCTGAAGTACTTAGGTCAGCGTTGTTCTCCTTAGGAGCAGTGCTGTATCCATAGGTTGCAGGGAGAGGCACGCCTGCGGAAAGCATGTCCTTGGTGTCACGGATATAACCTTCGGCCAAGAACTCGAGACGTCCTTTCAAGAGTGACATGTCCACTCCGACGTTTTTCTGTACAGAGCGCTCCCAGGTAAGTTTTGAAGAGGTCGGGGCGGAGATGGATGCCGTGGAGAGCTGCGCGCCGCCGAGCAGGTAGGAGGATTTGCCGCTTGTGTCGATCACGCGGATGGTAGGGTAGTACTCGCTCATCTGCTGGTTGCCGAGCTGTCCGTATGATGCACGGATCTTGAGGTTGTCCCACCAGCTCTTGAGAGGGGCGAAGAATGGTTCCTCGCTGATTCTCCAACCGAGAGAAAAGGAAGGTGATATTACCCAGCGGTGTCCGCGTGCGAATCTTGAAGTACCGTCTCGACGTGCGTTAACCTCCACAAGGTAGCGGCCCTTGTAGTTATAGTTGATACGTGTGAAATAAGCGGTTGTTATATATTCATTCTGGCCTCCGGTTACTTCTGTACGCTTGTTGCCTTCATCTCCGACAGAACCGGTAAGGTTGAGGTCATTCAGTGTGTCTGAATAGAGGTAGTAACCGATGCCGGATATGTCTTTCAGCAATTTTGTCTCGTAGTTTACGCCGGCCATGACCTTGAAATCATGGGCATCGTTCCAGACATGCTGGTATGTGGCGTAGGCATTGGCTGCCTTGTATGTATAGGAGTTAACGGCTTCCGTGAGCTTGTCCTCGAATACACCGGTGCTTATTTTCTCGATGACACCAGGAACCTTCGAGTAAACTCCGTTGGTTGCCCTGTTGGAGTACTTCTTGTCCTGGAAAGCATAGGTGTAGTCAGCCTTGATTGTCAGCCCCTCGGTAGGAGTGATGGTCACGTCGAAGGTGTCGCTGACGTTATTTATTGAGTCAGAGTTTATGTTGTGGTTATCGAGCAGCATCGGCAGGCCGTCCATGATTGTGTAACCGTTGTACTGTGTCAGGTACGGACTTGTGCCGTCAGGGTTCTTTGCAGGATAGCTGGCAAGCGCGTGTGCGGTGCTCTTGCCGAAGTTGTTGTTGATGCCGCTCTGGCCAGGATAAGAATAAGAGCTGTGGAAGTAGCTGATATTGTTTCCTATCTTGAGCCAGCTGGTGATATCCGTGCCGACCTTCATACGGAGATTGTAGCGCTTGTACATGTCCGGATTCTCCTTGAACATTCCCTGCTCACCTGTGTAACCACCTGAGATAAGGTAGTTGACGTGGCTGGTAGCTCCCGTGAGACTGATAGAATGACTGGTGGTAGGCTTGATGTCATTGTAAAGCTCATGCCACCAGTCTGTGTTAGCGTAGTAGTTGTAGGTGTCCTGACCACTTCTCTGGTCAATGACAACCCATGGACGGGCAGGGTTTTCTGTTTTGTCGTTTCTGCGGATCCATAGCTCCTGCATATCCTGTTCGCTGTATGTAGCGTACTGGGTACCAGGAGAATATGCATTCCAGAACAAGTTATTTAGATATACTGAGTAATAGCCTCTTGTTTCCCAGTCGGTGCTGGTTGTAGGCGCTGTTACGCCGTAGCGTCCGCTGTAGTGCAGCGTTGCCTTTCCTTCCTTCTCCTTGCTTCCGTTCTTGGTGGTGATGAGAATCACACCGGCAGAACCTTTTGATCCGTAGATTGCTGCTGCGGCAGCATCCTTGATGACTGAAATGCTTTCCACATCGGCTGGGTTAAGGTACTGCATGTCACCTTCTGCTCCGTCGATCAAAACCAGAGGAGAACCTCCGTTGATGGAGTTGAGTCCTCGGATGTTGAGAGTGGCGGCCTGTCCAGGTCGTCCGGATGAAGAAGTGACGTTAAGTCCGGGTACTGTACCCTGGAGCATGTGCGCTACGTCGAGGGAGGAACGGTCCTTGAGTTCGTCAGCCTTCACGACTGAGACTGATCCCGTAAGGTTGACTTTTTTCTGGCTGCCATAACCCACGACCACGAGCTCTTCGAGCATCTCGTTCTCATCTTCCAGAGTAATGGTGAATGCGGCTGAGTTTCTGACAGTGTACTCGACGGATTTGTATCCGAGTGAAGAGATTGTCAGTACAGTGCCAGGTCCGGCCTCTATGGAGAACTGGCCGTTGAGGTCGCTTGATACGCCCTTGCTGGTACCTTTGACGAAGATACCGGCCCCCGGAACCGGTACTCCGTATGAATCGAGAATGGTTCCGTGAACAATTCCTTTCTGCTGGGCAGTTTTGTTGCTCTTTGACAGAACAATCATCTTTCCGTTGATTGTTACTGCGGTGTCTCCTCCGAGAATGGACTTTAGAGCCTTCTCAACCGGGGTATTCTGGAATTCTCCGGTGTAAGTGGCATTTTCATCCACTTCGTCTGACCGGTAGAAAATGGAGAGACCTGTCTGGTCCTCGATCCCCTTCAGCACCGTCTTGATGTCCTGTCCATTCCATTTTCCGGTTATAGTCTGTGCTCCTGCGGAGATGGAGATGAACAAAAACGTGATGACGATGATCACAGTTTTAGTGTACAACTTCATGTTAAAAATGCGGTTTTTAGTTATGTTTTTTATCGATATAGACGTTATCGCCTTCTATCCTGGCCTTGACTGGAATGATGAATTCCAGTGCCTGCAATACCTCAGGCAAGGTCTCGTTGTTGCGCAGCGAGATGTTGAATCTCTGGTCGAGATGCTCCGTGGTGTTGAAATGGAACCGTACCGCGTATGTGCGGGACAGCTTGACGGAAAGTTCACGGAGAGTTATGTCGTCATATCTGAATCTGCTCTGGGTCCATGCGGCGGCGTCCTCCGGATCTTCAAGCGAACGGGAGAATACGCCTGCGAGCAGGTCATACTGGGCTGACTGGCCCTTGTATAATTCGAGATGCGCGTCTTCGTTGATGAAACTTACATGTCCTTCGACTACGCTTGCGCTGACGAAGCGTTCTTCAGGGTATGCCGAGACATTGAACTTGGTGCCCCTTACCAGGACAGAAACGTCGCCGCAAATCACGCTGAACGGCTTGTTCTCATTGTGGGCGACTTCGAAGTAACCCTCGCCGACAAGCTTCACGTTGCGCACCTTGTGGTTAAATGATTCGTCGAAGCTGAGCTTGGAATCGGAGTTGAGCCATACAACCGTGCTGTCCGGAAGGAACACGCGGCATTTTTCGCCCACGGGAGCTTCCATCGCATAAATCTGCCGGTTGTCATGGGGAAGGGCGACTCTGAGCAGAATGCCGAGGGCCATCACCGCTGCGGCGGCATATGGCCACCAGCGCACGGTTTTTTTCGTCGTGCGGAAGTCTCCTCCTTCCAGCACTTCTCTTGCAGCGATCCTTCCGAGCATCCGTTCCCAGCTGACGTCCTGGCTGTTTTCCTCGGATCCTTTCCATTCATCTTCCCAGGCATGGAGCTGGTCGAGATGTGACTCGTCCTCCCTTACCCATGCATAGAGCTCGTTCTCCTCGTCGGCATTGATCCTTCCGCTGAAATATTTTTTTGCTAAATCGTTATA
This sequence comes from Bacteroidales bacterium WCE2008, assembly GCA_900167925.1. Taxonomy (NCBI): domain Bacteria; kingdom Pseudomonadati; phylum Bacteroidota; class Bacteroidia; order Bacteroidales; species Bacteroidales bacterium WCE2008. Next base: position 284,532 of record FUZM01000003.1, on the reverse strand, counting down.
ATTGATCATTGGTATTAGTCTCTTACGCGTATATAACAACAGACTAATCCAAAAACCAACCTCGAAATTGAAAAATTTTTTAAATAATTCCTGAAGGCGCGATATCGAGACCTGCGAAATGCTTGTAGAACGCTTCCAGGGCACGGGAAATGTGCTTTTCTACATTCTGGGTGGAGGTGCCGGTGCGTTCGGCGATCTCCCGTGTGTTGAGACCCTCGAATCGGCTCAGGCGGAAAACTTCGCTGCATTTAGGTGGCAGCTTCTGCATGACTCTTTCTATTTCTATACGGAGTTCCTCGTACATGAGGTCATCTTCAGGGGTGATGTCGGCTGCGACATAGAAAGGGGTGCCGGTTTCTGCGAATATTTTCCGCTTCATGTAGTTGAGACAGGAATTGCGGACCATCACGAACAGCAACGCGCCCGGAGACACTTCTGCGAGAGAGAATCTTTTCTCATAAAGCTTGATGAAGCACTCCTGGACGATATCCTCGGCAACAAAAATATTCCCCACGAATCTGGTCGCATAATTGCGCAGACGTGGGTAATACTGTTTGAATAGTGCTTCTACGTCCATCTTTTCACAGGTAACGGCGTACAAATATAGTATTTTTTTCAGAAGCCAATACTAATTGCAGATTACCTGATTTTCGTTGCCTACTGGACCTTGGCTCCGGTCACGGCATACTTCTCTTTAAGCAGCTCCACAACCGGCCCCATGGCCTTAGGGAATACCTTGCGCAGGTCAATTTCGTCGCTCTCGGAGAGTACTTTCTTGAGCGCTCTCATGAAGTTGTCCTTGATTTCCGTGGCCAGGTTGACTTTTACGATACCGTTGGCGATGGCCTCGCGTACCTGGTCATGAGGAATGCCCGAGCTGCCATGGAGCACGAGAGCCACAGGGGTGGCAGCGTGTATGGCTGCGAGGCGCGGGATGTCCAGGTGAGGAGGAAGCTTGTAGAAACCATGGGCTGAACCGATAGACACGGCAAGGGCGTCCACTCCGGTAAGGCGGGTGAACTCGACAGCCTGCTCAGGAGTCGTGAAACCGCCTCCCTGCTCCTGACCGAGCTTTGCGACATAGCCAAGCTCCGCTTCCACGTTGACGCCGTAAGGCTTTGCCATCTCCACAGCCTTGGCGGAGATCTCCACGTTCTCCTCGAACGGCTTCTCGGAAGCATCGATCATGACTGAGTCGAAACCTTCGTCGAGACATTTCTGGACGAGCTCGAGGCTTGGACCATGGTCGAGATGGATATATCCCTGAAGGCCATAGTCTTCCATGACCTGTCGGCCCATCTTATATGCAGTATGCAGGCCCATGTAATCGATGGATGAGCGGGTGAGCTGGAGCATCACCGGAGCGCCCATAGCCTGTGCGGCCTTCGCTACGCATACAAGCGTCTCATAGTTATAAAAATTCGTAGCCAGGACCGCTGTCTTCTTGGCCTGGCAATCATAAAGAACTTCTCTGATTTTCTTCATATCTATACTCTTAAAGGACCGGAGCCTTTTGAGGCCCCGGTCCCGAACTCGTTATTCTTTAGGCGCGTCCACGAGCATCATGCTGCGGAAGTCGTCGATATCCTGCTGGGCGATTCCAAGGGAGAGAAGATACTTCTCGACTCCGGTGGCGAATGACTCGCCTTCGCCGACGAAGTTGTCCCAGATGTATTCGGCTGCAGGTTTGTATGCCCATTTCGTACGGGTGTTTTGGAACGTCGTGTAGTCCTCAGACTCTGCTATGCTGTATCCGCGAGGGGCGAAGTAAGTAAGCTCATACTCCTTTGAGATGTCGCCCTCGACCACGTTGAGAACTCCGAGGAGAATCATGGCGAATGTGCCGGTACGGTCGCGTCCGAGGGAGCAGTGGAAATATACAGGCTTGTTTTCGCGGAGAGATTTGACTACGAATTCGAAGCACTGCTTTGTCTTTTCCTTGTATGTGGTAAGCATGGCGTCGCCGCCGGTCTTGATGACAGGTGCGCAGAAATCAAGGGCGTCGATTGCCGGCTTGCTGAGCACGTCATCTTCTCCGCGGAGGTCGAGCTGGGCCCTGATGCCTTCCGCAAGCACTTCTTTCTTGCCTTTGGTGCTGAGCTTGCTCGGCTCCATCCTTCCGCCACGGTAAACCATGCGGTATTTCACCATCTTGCCGTCATATGTCTTCCAGCCGCCGAGGTCGCGTCCGTTGCGTACATTCGACTTGAAGAATACCTGGTGGAGATGTCCATAGGTATCGAATTCTCCCTGAGTCATCACTTTGCCATTGGCAGCGGTGACAGAATAGGTATAATGATCATTAGGAACGAGGTTGGTAATCGTGACGCAGGTGTCTCCCTTGTCAACTGTGATTTCGTTGCTCCATGTCGCGTCGGCAAGCTTGAAAGTAAGGTTGCCGGCAGCCGCATCGGCCTTCCAGCGGATGGTGTACTCTTTCGGTTTGTCGGACTTGACGACTTCGCCCTCTTCGAGGTGGCCGTTGAATCCGCCCTTGTAGTCAAGGATCTTCGTGAAGCTATAATCATGGTCCGGGTACTGTACCTCGGTAAGGAATTTCTCTACATTTTCGTTAGTTGCGAGCACTCGGTCGCCGTTGTGGATCTCCGGTGCAAGGACTACTTCCGGCTCTTGGTTTGTGTCCTCATTGTTATCCGGTGTGTCAGGGGTGTTATTGGCCGATGTGCAGCAATAGAAGAACATCGGCAGGATGCAAATTAACGAAAGAATCTTGGTCTTCATAAGAAGCATTATTAATTATAAAAAGTGTTAATGTTATACTTGATACAAATATCGGAAAAAACGTAAGAAATTGTTCTTCGTTTCTGAATATTTCGAAAAAAATGTATTTCGTTTTGTTTCATTTGAAATAAAATGGCTATCTTTACCCCAGATAATGACACTAAACCATGGATGTATATGATTCCGCTCAGGGGAGGCGTTCGGCCATTCTCCAAAGATTAAATAAAGACTCGTCAGTCAATGTGACCGAGCTCAGCAAAGAGTTCGGCGTGTCTGAGGTGACTATCAGGAAAGACCTCCGGATCCTTCGCGAAAGGAAACTTCTTATCCGGGTGCATGGCGGGGCGATCAGCCGTTCCAATGTGTATGCGGACGAGGAGGAAGACCGTCATTTCAGCTTCAAGAGTCTCGTCAATTCCCGCGAAAAAGAGGCAATCGGGCGTGCCGCTGCCGCTCATATAAAGAACGGCGATACCATTATTATAGACTCGGGAAGTACGGCCCTCGAGGTGGCGAAGAATCTCCATAAGTTTCAAGATCTTACGATAATCACGAACTCTGTCAATGCCATGATCGAGGCTCTGAAATACAAGCGGTTCAAGGTCATACTTCTGGGCGGCACCGTGCGGGAATCCAGCTATTCGACGGTCGGTCCGCTGGCTGAATCCAACCTCAAGGTGTTCTATTGCGACAAGCTCTTCCTGGGCGTGGACAGCTTCTCCGTCGAGACCGGTCTTTCGACTCCGAATGTGGAAGAAGCCAGCACCAACCAGGTGATGATCTCAAGGGCGAGAGAGGTCATCGCGGTCTTCGACAGCTCCAAGCTCAACAAGCGGGCCTTCGCTTTCATAGCTACCCCGGACAAGATCAGTACGGTGGTTACGGACAACCATCTGCCGGTCGGAGTGCGCAACCAGTTAAAAGCAATGAAAATCGAGGTCGAAACAGTCTCAGTATAGAAACGAAACCCACTGAAATGTTTTTATAGGCGAGGTAAATAATTGATGCATAATATTATAATTAATTTCGGGACCTTTTTGGAAAGGTTTCGAAATTTTTTTTCTTTTGAAACGAAAGCTCGGGAAATCTATTTTCGTAATTTTGCATACGGTCCAGCCGACACTATGACACTGTTAAAGACTTTTAACCTTGATATTATCAGACTTAAATTTGTTTATACAATGAAAAAGATTTTCGCACTTCTCGCAATTGCCTCAATGATGGCTGTTGCATGTGGTAAGGATAACAATGACCCTAAACCGGACAATGGTGAATATGTGAAACCAATCGAAATTGACGGCGATTTCTCAGACTGGGCAAAACTTGATTCTAAGAAAGTGGCGGTTGCCAAGACTCTTACTGATGATGAGACTTCGTATACGGCTCTTAAGACCGTCATGGTGTATGCTGACAAGAATTCTGTCTTCATCCGTTTTTCTTTCGATAAGGACCAGATGTCAATGGATTATGCTCCATTCCATATATGGATCGACAGCGATAATGACGAATCAACCGGAGGATATGCGGGTAATTTCACTGAATCAAGCATTGATGTGATGTTGGAAGGAGTATTTATCGATGGTTCCGAGTTCGTTTCCTATGATCCTAGTGTATACCAGTGGATAGGAGAACCCCACGCTTCTGGTTGGTTCTGGGATGAACTCCTGGCTGGTGGATCCGGCCTTTGCAGCGGCGCTGGAAACGGTACTGAATATGAGATCGAACTTGTCCGTGAACTTTTCCCTCTTGGTCAGCTTCCTGATGAATTCAGAATCGGCTTTGATATCCAGTATGTTGATGGTGAAGACTGGAATACCGTCGGACTTCTTCCTAACGGCGCGCCGACCAACGACAATGCCGGCGGTCTCGCTCCTATGCTTAAAGTTGTTACGGTAAAATAATACACATAACCATTTGTCCATAAGTGGATGTCCCGCATCAGGGACATTCACCTATGGATTTTTAATTCATAATGCAAATGAAAATATTCCGCAGACAATTATTGCTCCTGGCTGCCGCTGTCGTAATGCCCGTGGCATGTGGCAAGGATGGCAGCGCCGAACCGGAACTCCCGGGCATGGAAAAAGTGAGCTACACGGCCACTGACATGAATATTCCCAACCCCGAAAGAGGCTTTTACACACCGATAGAAATACATGAGGCCTCCAAGTCTCCTGTAAGCGCCTCGGCGGTCAATGCAGGAAGGAAACTGGGCCATACATTGTTCTTGCTGGAGTTCCATCTTACGGATTATGTCGGAAGCGAAATCGCTGAAAACTATCTTGACTGCATCCGTGCCAATTTCGCTTCTCTCCGGGAAAACGGGGCGAAAGCAATCGTCCGCTTCTGCTATTCAAACGGCAGCGAAGCTTCGGACAAACCATGGGACGCAACCGAAGAGTTGGTCCTCACCCATATCGGGCAGCTGAAGCCGATACTTCAGGAATACTATGACGTAATACTCGTACTCCAGGCCGGATTTGTCGGCAGCTGGGGCGAGTGGTATTACACTGACAATTTTGTCTTCAACCCTAAGACTGATGCTGACTACCAGCCACGCAAACATGTGGTTGACGCTCTTCTGGATGCGATGCCTGACGATCGCCAGATCGCGCTCCGTACCCCTGAATTCAAGATGAAAATGTACGGCCATTCTTTGGCCGACACCATAACTGTTTCCACGGCCCACCAGGCTTCAGAGAAAGCGCGCCTCGGCGGTCATAATGACTGTTATCTGGCCAGCTCCAACGATACTGGCACATACGGCAGCAAGGATGAACGCCGCTACTGGGCAGCGGAGAGCCTCTATACGATTATGGGCGGCGAGACCTGCGGGACTTCATCGTATTGCCATTGCGGCCCTCAGGACGGTGCTCATGGAACCCTGGCCGACATGGCTGAATACCATTTCACATATCTCAACATCGGATATCACCAGGGTGTGATCCAGCGCTGGAAGACCGAAGGCTGCTTCAATGAGATTGACCGCAGGCTCGGCTATCGCTATGTGCTCGAGAACGGATACTTCTCAGAGAAACCGGTTGCCGGAGAGGACTTCCGCATCGTGCTCAACGTGCGTAACGACGGCTTTGCTCCTGCCCAGAATCCGCGTGATGCCGAACTTGTCCTTACCGATGCTTCCGGCAAGGTCGTAAAGACCTGGAAACTCAATTCGGATCCTCGCTACTGGATGCCTGGGGCCGTCACCAAGGTTGACCAGACAATAAAGCTTCCTTCTGGTATCTCCGGAGAGATGACACTCTCGCTCAATCTCCCGGATCCATGCCAGACCATCCGCAGCAACCCTCGCTTCTCCATCCAGCTCGCCAACGAGGGCCTCTGGAACGACAAGACCGGCTACAACAAGCTCTACAGCTTCTCACTCTAGATATAACCTGATAACACTTTAACAATTTTAATAACGATTGAACTAATGAAAAAAATTCTGACACTTTTGGCGGTTGCCGCAATGGTCGCAGTTGCGTGCAGCAAGGACAATGACAACAATGGATCTTCGGATAACGCTCAGATAGCTATAGACGGTGATTTCGCTGACTGGGCCGCACTTGATGCATCCAAGGTAGTGGTTGCAAGGAATTCCGAGGGCTCTCCATGGGAGGCCGTAAAGGAAATCCGAGTCTATGCAGACAAGAAGTTTGTATATTATTACATCAAATTTGATGGCGAAACCCTAAGGGACATCCTCGCAGAAAGTAAGGGCCTTCCTATGCGTATATGCCTAAATACTGATGGAGAGTTTGAATCCGGATACGACTTATACTTCAAGGAGCATTATGATTTTATCATAGAAGGCGAGCTTGTTGATGACAATAAAGAATGGACCTCATTTGACGGGACTTTTTATCAGAGGCTTCCTAAAGATGATGGGACCGGAACTAAATGGATGTCTCTTCTCGAATCCGGCAACGGAATTGCTTCCGGTGCCGGAAAGGATAATGAGTATGAGATTGCCCTTTCTCGCGAGGTTTTCAATGCCAATGCCACTAATAGCGTAGAGCCAAAACTTATTGGAGACACCTTCCAGACGGGCTTGCGTTTTTATTACATCGTCGATGACGAAGATGAAACATGGACCGAACTCTCCAACATGCCTAACCTTTCCATCGACGAGAGCGAAAACGGTTGGGGACACCTCCTCGAGATCACTACCAACAAGTAGGGACATATGCCACGGATCTTTCAGATAATACCGGCGATACTTAGTTGCGTCTTGCTCGTTTCCGGCTGTCATGCGGCAGGGAACGGGCCGGGCGCGGCGATTTCCGGATATTGGAAAGATAAGACTCTGCTCGAAGAGGACATCCGCGTATCGCAGAACCTCTTCGCAGATTTTGCCGAGATTGCCGCCAACGCTCCGTCCGAGGAAGCGAAGGCGGCCCTCGGCTTATTGTTCGACCGCCTCAAAGCGGAAGACGAAGTCGCCTATTACATCTACAGCGAGTGGATGGAAGGCGCATTCTACAATCCATACTCATCCTGCCGCAACGTCGGACTGTTTACATATGCTGTGGACCGGATCGTCTCCGACGGAGTCTTGAATCCGGACGAATACGCCCCGTTGCTGCAGAAAAGAGACTGGATGAACATAAACAAGGAAGGAGATATGGCCGCATATCCGCAGGCCGATCCTCAGGGTCGCAGCACGCTGGTGCTTGTGCTGGACCTCTCTTGCCCTTCCTGCCGCGAGGCGCTGACCAGACTCCGCGAAAAACCTGAATGGAACGGCGTCCGCCGTCTGGCGATATGCTGCGGCGACGGTTCCATGCCTGAAGTTCCCGGCTGGGAATACCAGACTATGAAAGACCATGAGGCCGTCTTTGACATAAAGATGACCCCGGTATATTATGTTATCGATGGCTCCGGCATAGTGACGCGGTCATATACCCCGGCCCTTTAGCATAGTCTTTGGATAGAAATGAAGTATAACAATATATAAATCAGCTACTTGAAATGAGAAATAATATTTTATTCCATATATCAATCATGTCGGTCCTTCTTATCGCCTGCCAGTGCCAGGGTAAGAACGATGTCGAACCCGAGACCGAACCGGTCCAGGAGGAGGTTACATTGCCGAAAGTGATATCCCATAAGAAATATAACGTCGATGTCGAGGAACTCTCAGGTATCTGCCTCACGGCAGACGGGGAGTCTCTCTGGGCCGTCGGAGACCAGGGCCAGCTCGCCAAGGTCACCATCAAGGATGGCCAGGTAAGCGTCGAGAACGTCAAGCATTTCGACGACGACCTGGAAGGCGTTACTCTCGATCCTGCATCCGGAGACCTTCATGTGTGCGTGGAAGGATCGCAGAAAGTAGCCCGCATCTCGGCCCCTGGTTTTACGGAGCGCACGGATTTGTTCAATGTCAGGGATGCAGTTGTCGGCAAATACGGCAATTCCGGCCTTGAGGGAATTACATGGTATCGCGACAGCACTGTCTATGTGGGTTCTCAGGAAGAAGCGAATCTCTGGAGATATAACCTCAATGGCGAGGTCCTCGACTGCATCTCGCTCGAGACAGTGGTGTCAGGCATCCGTGAAATCGGCGGATTGTGCTATGACTCCGTAAATGACTGGCTTTGGGTGACGGACTCCGAGGCTCATGCCCTCTTCGTCTTCTCCGGAGACGCCAGGACTTATCTTGGAAAATATAAGGTGTCATACATAGGAAACAATGAATCGGTTTGCGTCGACCACGCTCACAACTGCGTCTGGGTGGGCGATGACGATGATGACCAGCCCCACATATATCGCCTCGAGATGGATGGTCTTACCATCAATTAATACTCATTATTAACTTTTAACTTTTAACTATGTTTCGTTGTTTTATTTCATCGATTCTGTTCCTGGCATTGCTAAGCTGCGCCAAGAACAATGTTGAGGCGGATCTTTTAAAGGATTCGAATCCTCAGCCACTGACTTCTTCTGCATCTGTTGCTGAGCCTAAGCTTGATGGTTACACACGCACAAAGCTCAATTCAGAGGTGACTCATGTACAGCCGATGACCGGTATCGTATTGTGGAATGATAATGATCACAAAAAAGACAGCTACGTACAGCTGGAATTCTCATATATGCTCTACAGCGATATATGCAAGGAAAAAGGTGTCTTTGACTGGAGCGCTATGGATAAGCTCCTGAAAGATGTCGCTTCCCGCGGCCATCAGGCTGTCGTCCGTTTCCGCTACACTTATGTAGGCAAGAAATGCGCTGTCCCTGACTATATCAAGAATCTCCCGGATTACAAGGAAACCAAGGGCAAGAGCGAAAAAAAGACGACGTACTTCCCTGACTGGAGTTGCCAGGAACTCAAGGATTTCCACATGGAATTCCACAGACGTTTCGCCGAGAGGTATGACAGCGATCCTCGTCTGGCATTCGTCCAGACCGGTTTTGGTCTCTGGGCTGAGTACCATATCTATGACGGACCGTTCAAGCTTGGCCAGACCTTCCCGGATTTCGACTTCCAGACTTTGTTCCTTTCGGCGATGGATGGATGGTTCGTCAAGACTCCTTGGAGCATCTCCATCGACGCTGCTGACGGAAAATACGCGCCGTTCCGCAAGAACAAGAATCTGCTCAACCTCAAGTTCGGAAACTTCGACGATTCTTTTATGTGCGAGGATTATGACGACGAGAACTACCAGAACTGGAAATTCTTCGGAACCGAGCGTTACAAGACGGCTCCTCTCGGAGGCGAGTTCAGCTATTATTCCGATTATGACCAGGAGCATTGCCTCGACAAGTCCGGTATCCATGGCAGGAAATTCGAGGATCTGGTTAAACGTGTCCACATGTCATACATCATCGGTAACGACCAGCCGGAATATCAGAAGTCTTCACGTCTCACCGAGGCGGGTAAGGCTATGGGATACCGTTTCAAGATCAAGGATTACAGGATCAAGTCAAAGAAGGGAGCTGCAATCCTTATCGCCAATGCCGGAGTCGCTCCAATCTATCGCGACGCTTGGGTAGCTGTAGACGGCATACGCGGCGGCTACAACCTCCGCAACCTCATGCCGGGCGAAGAAGTATGGATCATCATCGAAGACAGCAAGATCAGCTCGTCTGTAAAGCCTACTATCGAATGTGACCATCTCGTACCTAAGCAGAAGGGTATCGAATACGATGCTTCAGTAAAATAATTAATTAGCCCGCCATGTCGATGACATGGCGGGCTTTTTCGAAACGTGATTCGGTTGGGATTCGAACCCAAGACCCACAGCTTAGAAGGCTGTTGCTCTATCCAGCTGAGCTACCGAACCGAAACGGACTGCAAATATAAGGATTATTTTTTTATTACCACTAATATTAGGACTTCTTTTTGCTCAGGATCTCCAGAAGTATTACCAGAGCGAGGCCGGCAACGCCCCATAGAATGGCACCCGGGATGTGCATGGCACCGGGATCCAGACCTCCGAGCAGATTGGCGGTGCGCACTGCCTCCATGTTGTTCCACGGCCATACTTTTACAAGCGATCCCAGAACGAATCCGACCAGCACCAGCATGGTCTGTCTCTCGCAGCGGGCGAGAAGCCAGTGCAGGAACTTCGCGAACGCCAGCAGCCCGACGACGCAACCGAGAACGAAGACTCCGAGGACCGGCAGGTCCATATTGTTCAGCGCGCTCATTATGAATTCATATTTCCCCATGATTACGAGCACGAAGCTGCCCGAAACGCCCGGCAGGATCATCGTGCAGACCGCTATCGCTCCGCAGAGGAAGATGAACGGCATCGAGTCCGGAGTCGAGGTCGGGGTTAGGGTACATACAACCAGCCCCAGCGCCAGTCCGGCAACGCCCCAGATCAAGTCGCCGGCTTTCTTATCCCTGATGTCAAGTATCATGTAGATCGCCGATGCTATGATCAGTCCGAAGAAGAAGGCCCATGTCTGGACAGGGTAGTGCACTATCGAGTATTCCATGACCCTTGCGAGGGTAAGGATGCTGAGGACGACTCCGACGAAGACCGCGAGAAGGAAAGGACCATGGGCGGCTTTCCAGAATTCGCTGAACTTGCCTTTGAGCAGTAGCTTCCAGACGGATATGTCCATCAGGGAATTTATGGCTTCTATAAGTTCTGTATATATTCCTGTAAGCAGGGCGATAGTGCCTCCGGAGACTCCCGGGACAACATTTGCGGCGCCCATCCCGAAACCTTTCAGGGCGGTTATAAGGTGCTTGTACATCTTACTTTATCAATGCGAGTAATTTTTTGATCTCATCGAAACTTTCTGCCTGGCTGAGAGTCTTTCCGGCAGGGTCTGTGACGACCAGGTCGAATGCGTCGTCCGACATGTCGAAACGTCCTATCTTGAACTTGGCCTTCGAGCACTTGGTCATGAATTCGAGAGGGAAAGAATTCTCCGGCAGCAGGGAAATGAACATGTCCGGGTTGCTGCCGAGCATGTGGTCGACCTTCTCCTTGACCGGACGGCCGAGCCAGTCCAGATCCCGGGCCAGAATTGTCGTCGTTATGCTGGTGATCAGTCGTTCTCCCTTGCCGATCTTCCTGAAATCGAAGAAGAAGACCTCTCCTTTTATTCCGTTTTCGCGGTAGAAGGCCTGGAGCTTGAGTTTGCATTCGTCGAAAGAAGGATCCTTGACGTCTATGAACGCAACGGCGGTACGTACGCTGGAGACAGGAATAATCCCGGACTCCTGTCTGCCGCCCAGCTTGCGCAGGACACCTTTTCTAAGAAGATCTTTTATGCTCTCGAACATGCTATCTTGAATTCTCTGCGATAAGTTTCTTGATTTCTATCTTTGCTTCTTTCCAGCGTGGAATATCAATCTTCGTGCCTATCACTTCGACCACCTTTGCGGCGATTATCGAACCGATCTCCCCGCAGACCTTCAGCGGCATTCCGAGAGAATGAGCATACAGGAAGCCCGCGGCATAGGTGTCTCCGGCTCCGGTGGCATCGATCGCCTTGGCCGGCCACGGCTCGATGAAATAATACTCGTCTCCTTTCTGGACCATGGAACCGTCCTTGCCGACTTTGACGACTGCGATCTCGCAGTGCTTGGAGAGTTCGGCGAGGGCCTCCCGCGGCTCGAGCTTGGTGAAAGACTTGGCCTCGGTCTCGTTGGCGAATACAATGTCGACGTAATTGTCTACAAGGTTATGCAGGAAAGCCTCGTTGGACTCCACTACATTGTATGAAGCCATATCGATGGAGATCTTGCAGCCGGCGGCCTTGGCCATCTGCACGGCTTTCAGGATAAGGTCCTGGTTCTGTACTAGGTATCCCTCGATATGGAAATAATCGTAACCTTCGAAATACTCCTGCTTCAGGTCCTCCGGTCCCATCTCGAGGGCCGAGCCCATGTAATCGGCGAAAGTCCTCTCCGCATTGGCTCCGGAGATGAAGACCATGCAGCGTCCTGACGACTTCGTGCCGTAGAGCATGGTCGTATTTACTCCATACTGCTCCATCGTGCTCTTGAAGAGATGGCCGAGTTCGTCGTTGCCGATCTTTCCGATATAGCCGGAAGGCATGCCGAAAATAGCAGTGCAGGTGATTGTGTTGGCTGCAGAGCCTCCGGGAACGTATTTTACTCCGACCTCCTTGAGCGCTGACCAGATCTTGTCTCCGGTCTCCATGTCCACATGCTGCATGCTTCCTTTCGGAAGATGGTACTCCTTAAGCAAAGTATCATCCGGCAGTACGGCCAGGATATCAGTAAGAGCGTTGCCTATTCCGAGTATAGATTTCATTCCTTTATTTTTTATCATATCATACAAATTTAGGTATTATTCTTAACTTTGCTATAAATATGGGAAAGAAAGTTAAAGACATAACCTGGTATGCGCTGTCGTTCGCGATGGCTGCAGCCCTGCTTTATTACTCCTTCAGGAATGTAGACTGGCACGATTTCATCTCTGCCGTCGCCTCCTGCAGATGGGGTTATGTCGCCGTCTCCATGGTCCTCGGAATAGTCGTCTTCTATCTCCGCGCCCTCAGGTGGAGAGGCTATCTTCTCCCGATTGACCCGACTACTTCGAGGCTCACCTGCTTCAACGCAGTCAATATCGGTTATCTCGCAAATATCGTCTTCTCCCGCGTCGGAGAGCTCGTAAGATGCGGATACATAGTCAGCAACTCCGCCAGGGAGCCCGACGGCACCCGCAAAGCCTCCTTCGACAAAGTCGCCGGCACTGTCCTCGGGGACAGGATCTGGGACATGCTGTCGATGGGAGCGGTGATCCTGCTGTCCCTGCCTCTGATGGGGGACCGTCTCTCGGAACTTTTCGAGAAAGTCAATATCAACATGCCTTGGCTTATCGCCGGTCTCGCCGGTCTGGTCGCCATAGTTGTGCTGGCGGCATGGCTGCTGAAGGACAAGTCATCGGCCGCAGGCAAAGTCTGGGGCTTCCTCAGGGGAATCGGCGACGGACTGAAGAGCAGCGTCATGATGGATTCATGGTGGCGGTTCGTCGTCTATACCGTGCTGATCCAGGTGCTGTATGTGCTGACCTCGGCCTGCATAATCGAAGCCGTCGACGGAATCCTGCCGGGCTTCGAGACAATGGGACTGACAGACGCCCTGTTCCTGATGGTTGTCGGCTCTCTGAGTACGCTGATTCCGGTTCCAGGCGGCCTTGGGGCCTACCATTCGGCTATCACTCTGGCGCTGTCGGCTATCTACGGAATTCCGGTGGAGACGGGAATAGTATGGGCCACATTGTCACATGAGTCCCAGCTCCTCGTGCAGATTCTCTGCGGAGGAATCTCGTTTATCCACGAGTCTGTCAGAGAGAAAGAGTAAGCTCGACCGGACAGTGGTCCGAGCCGAAAATCTCGTTATGGATCTCCGCTCCGGCGATCTTGTCTTTTATCGAATCCGAAACCAGGAAGTAGTCGATACGCCATCCTGCGTTGTTCTCGCGGGCGTGGAAGCGGTATGACCACCATGAATATTTGACCGTGTCCGGATTGAGGGACCGCCAGCTGTCAGTGAAGCCTGATGCGAGCAGGGCGTTGAATTTTCCCCTTTCTTCATCTGTGAAGCCGGCGTTGTGGCGGTTGCTTGAAGGATTCTTCAGGTCGATTTCGTTGTGGGCGACGTTGAGGTCTCCGCAGACGATGACTCCCTTTTTCGCAGAGAGCCCGCTGAGGTAGGCCCTGAAGTCGTCTTCCCACTGCATCCTGTAATCGAGCCTCTTGAGTCCGTCCTGGGCATTCGGTACATAGACGCAGACCAGATAGAATTCCGGCATTTCGAGAGTGATTACTCGGCCTTCGTGGTCGTGCATGTCGATACCGATGCCGTAGGAAACTGAAAGCGGTTTCAGCCTTGTGAAGATTGCGGTTCCGGAATAGCCTTTCTTTTCTGCGTAGTTCCAGTATGAATCAAAGCCTTCGAAAGCCAGATCCAGCTGGCCTTCCTGCATCTTCGTCTCCTGCAGGCAGAAGAAATCGGCATCCAGCGCCCTGAAGGCCTCGCTGAAGCCCTTCCCCTCGCAGGCACGAAGCCCGTTTACGTTCCAGGATACGAATTTCATGGCTTAGTCTATTGTCCACTCGGCTCCGTTCTTGGTGTCCTTCACCGTGATTCCGAGAGCCTTGAGATTGTCGCGTATTGCATCGCTGCGAGGCCAGTCCTTGGCGGCCTTGGCTGCTGCCCTTTCTTCGAGTACCATGTCCATCAGGCCGGCAACGACTTTCTGGTTGCCGCTTTCGGCGGAAGCCTCGTCGCGTAGGCCGAGGACTCCGAAGACCACGTCGTCAAACAGCTGCACGAGCGTGTCGATGTCTCCGGCGGAGAGCTGAAGCTTTCCTTCCTTGGCCGTGTTGATGATCCTGATGGCGTCGAAGATATGGGCGAGGGCGATCGGAGTGTTCATGTCGTCGCAGAGGGCGTCGTAGACTCCGTCGAAGATAGCCTTGATCTCGGCGTTGTCGGCCTTGCATGATTCCGGTGCGACTGCATCGATGAACTCGCCGTAGCCGAGGTTGATGGCCTTATGGCCGGAGATGGCGCAGAGGTCCTTGTATGCCTGCATCACTCTCTTGAGTCCCTTCTCTGCGGCCTGGAGGGCTTCGTTGGAGAAGTCGAGAGTGCTGCGGTAATGAGCCTGGAGGATGAAGAATCTGATCGTCATCGGGCTGTATGCCTGGTCGAGCTTGTCATGCTCGCCGGCGAAGAGCTGCGGCAGGGTGATGAAGTTGCCGAGGGACTTGCCCATCTTCTGTCCGTTGATGGTGATCATGTTGTTGTGCACCCAGTAGTGCACGCCCTGGGTGCCGCGGGATGCAACATTCTGGGCGATCTCGCATTCATGGTGCGGGAACATGAGGTCCATTCCGCCTCCGTGGATGTCGAACTCATGACCGAGATATTTCTCGCCCATGACGGAGCATTCGAGATGCCATCCCGGGAAACCTTCTCCCCATGGGGACGGCCATTTCATTATATGCTGCGGCTCGGCCTTCTTCCAGAGTGCGAAGTCGTAAGGAGCTTTCTTGTCGCTCTGGCCGTCGAGGCTGCGGGTACCTTCGAGCGTGTCGTCGAGGGTACGGCCGGAAAGGATGCCGTAACGGTGCAGGTTGTTGTATTTCTCTACGTCGAAGTAGATCGAGCCGTTGCTCTCATAGGCGAGGCCGGCGTCAAGTATCTTCTTGACAGTCTCGATCTGCTCGATAATATGGCCCGAAGCGCGTGGCTCGATGGATGGCGGAGCTACATTGAGAAGGCGCATGGCCTCGTGGTAGCGGAAGGTATAGGTCTGGACGACCTCCATCGGCTCGAGCTGCTCCAGCCGGGCTTTCTTTGCAATCTTGTCCTCACCTTCGTCGGCGTCGTGCTCGAGGTGGCCTACGTCGGTGATGTTACGGACGTAACGCACCTTGTAGCCGAGGTGTCTGAACAGTCTCTGGAGTACGTCGTAGGTGACTCCCGGACGGGCGTGGCCGAGGTGTGCGTCGCCATAGACGGTCGGGCCGCAGACATACATGCCGACATGACCCGGATTAATCGGGACAAACAGTTCCTTTCTATGGGTCAGAGTATTGGTAAGGAATAAATTTCTCATCTTTCGTTTCTATATTTCAACCTGCTAAGATAATGATTTTTCCGTATATCAGGAAAATAAAATATATGCATCGTTTTAGATGATTTTAATCTTTGCGGATATGCGAATTTTGGGTATCTTTGCGCATCTCAACAATCAATTCACATGAAAGTATCAATCATAATGGGATCTGTCAGTGACTACGACGTAATGTCTGGTGCTGAACAGGTCTTGTCCGACTTTGGAGTGGAGTTCGAGAAGAGGGTCATCAGCGCCCACAGGACTCCGGACCTCATGTATGAATACACAAAAGGAGCGAAAGACCGCGGTGTCGGCGTAATTATCGCCGGTGCAGGCGGAGCGGCGCATCTCGCAGGAGTTGCCGCAGGACTCACTACTCTTCCGGTCATTGCAGTCCCTATGCAGACCAAGACTCTCGGCGGCCTCGATTCCCTTCTTTCGATGGTCCAGATGCCTACCGGAATCCCGGTTGCCACCGTCGCCATTGGAGGCGCAAAGAATGCGGCCTTGCTCGCGGTTGAGATACTCGCACTGTCCGATCCGGGACTCTCGGAAAAACTGGACAAATACAGACAGAAACAGGCAGAAAAAGTATTGAATTCCAAGATATAGAACATGAACAGCAACCGTATCTACGTCGAGAAGAAACCCCGGTTCCAGGTCGAGGCACGCAGCCTCAGGGAGGAACTTAACGAAAACCTTTCACTCTCGCTCGGCTCACTGCGGCTACTGAACGTCTACGACTTATTCGGCTTCACTCCAGAACTCCTGGAGAGGAGCCGTTTCCGCGTATTCGGAGAGGTAGTCACGGACACAGTGACCGATGAGATTGACCTTACAAACTCAAAATATATTGCCGTGGAGTACCTTCCGGGGCAATTCGACCAGAGGGCCGCATCAGCAGTCGACTGCGTGCACCTTATCGACCCTAAGGCCGACATCCGCATCAAGAGTTCGAGACTCCTCATATTGGACAAGGATGTGGACGACGAGACAATCGCCAGAATCAAGCATTATTTCATAAATGCAGTGGAGGCCCGCGAAAAGGATCTCTCAAAGCTCAGCGATACCGAGCACGCTCCGGTCAAGCCGGTTCCGGTACTCGAAGGCTTCAGGGAGCTCAAGGACAACGCCGCTTTCTGCCGCAAGATGGGACTCGCGATGAATGCCGACGACCTTCAGGAAGTCATCAACTACTTCACCGCCGAAGGCCGCGACCCGTCCGAGACCGAACTCCGTATCCTGGATACGTACTGGAGCGACCACTGCCGCCACACTACCTTCACCACCGAACTTCAGGACATCAAGGTGGAAGATTCGTTCATCAAGGACGAGATAACCGGCAGCCTCAATCTCTATCTCAAGATGAGGAAGGAACTTGGCCGCGACAACAAGCCTGTCCAGCTTATGGACCTCGCCACGATCGGTGCGAAGTACCTCCGCAAGAAGGGGCTTCTCGACGATATGGAGGTCAGCGAAGAGAATAACGCGTGCAGCGTATATGTAGACGTGGACAATGACGGGGTTATCGAAAGATGGCTTCTCATGTTCAAGAACGAGACTCACAACCACCCTACGGAAATCGAGCCGTTCGGAGGTGCAGCCACATGTCTCGGAGGTGCCATCAGGGACCCTCTTTCAGGCCGTAGCTATGTCTATCAGGCAATGAGGGTGACCGGTGCCGGAAATATCTGGAAACCTGTCGCCGAGACAATCCCCGGCAAGCTTCCGCAGAAAGTGATCAGCCGCAAGGCCGCCCACGGATACTCATCCTACGGTAACCAGATAGGTCTCGCCACAACCCATGTCCGCGAAATCGTCGACGAGGGATACACGGCAAAGAGAATGGAGATCGGAGCAGTCGTAGGAGCCGTCAAGGCTTCAAACGTGCGCCGCGAATCCCCGGCAGCCGGAGACGTCATACTGCTTCTTGGCGGCCGCACCGGACGCGACGGCATCGGCGGAGCTACCGGATCTTCAAAGGAACATACGGAGGCATCTCTGGAAACATGCGGCAGCGAGGTGCAGAAAGGTAACGCACCTGAGGAGCGCAAGCTCCAGCGTCTGTTCCGCAGGCCGGAAGTGACTTCGCTCATAAAGAAGTCCAATGACTTCGGAGCCGGCGGCGTCAGCGTCGCCATCGGCGAACTTGCCGACGGACTCGACATCTGGCTCGACCGCGTCCCTGTCAAGTACAGCGGCCTGAACAGCACCGAACTCGCTATCAGCGAGTCCCAGGAGCGTATGGCCGTTGTCGTCGAGGCTAAGGACGAAGCCGTGTTCACGGAATACTGCCGCAGCGAGAATGTTGAAGTCACCCATGTCGCTGAGGTGACAGACACGGCCAGAATGAGAATGTTCAACCATGGCGAGACGATCGTGGATCTCCGCCGTGATTTCATAAACAGCGCAGGTGCAAGGCATTTCGCCAAGGCCGAGATCGGAGCCGTCGAAGACAAGGATCCGTTCGTTGCCGAGCCTGCAACCGGAAAGCTTAAGGACCGTCTGGACGCTCTGATGCGCAGGCCGGACATATGTTCCCAGAGAGGACTCATCGAGATGTTCGACAGCACCATCGGCCGTTCGACAGTGCTGATGCCGTTCGGAGGAATGCTCCAGGCTACCGAGACCCAGGTTTCGGTCCAGAAGCTCCCGACCTCCGGATATACCGATACCGCCAGCATCATGGCCTATGGCTATGATCCTAAGCTCAGCGAGTGGAGTCCATATCATGGCGCCGCTTACGCTGTCGTCGAGGCCTGTGCGAAGGTTGTCGCCGCCGGAGCCCGTTACGGGAAGATGCGTTTCTCTTACCAGGAGTACTTCGAGAGGATGACCTCTGATCCGAAGACATGGGGCAAGCCGCTT
The DNA here is from genome assembly GCA_900167925.1 of Bacteroidales bacterium WCE2008. Classification (NCBI taxonomy): domain Bacteria; kingdom Pseudomonadati; phylum Bacteroidota; class Bacteroidia; order Bacteroidales; species Bacteroidales bacterium WCE2008. The sequence continues at coordinate 265,864 of FUZM01000003.1, read as the reverse complement.
TCGGCCCTGCTCGGTTCGCTGAAGATGCAGGAGGCCTTCGGACTTCCGTCCATCGGCGGAAAGGACTCCATGAGCGGAACGTTCGAGGACATGCATGTACCTCCGACCCTCGTGGCTTTCGGTATCACCACAGTAAACGCAAATACTGTAATCTCTCCTGAGTTTAAGTGGGAGGGCAACAGCATATATCTCATAAAGCATACTCCGCTTGCCGACCATATGCCTGACACGGACCAGCTCAAGCGTAACTGGGATTTCGTATCGGAGCAGGTAGAGGCCGGGAACATCGTTTCCGGATTCGCAGTAGGCAGGGGAGGCGTCGCCGAGGCTCTCTGCAAGATGTCCTTCGGTAACGCTTTCGGAGTCAATGTCGATGTCGATAAGAAGGATCTCTATTGCGTCGCTCCTGGCTCGATAGTAGTCGAGACCGAGAAGGAACTGGATTTCGAGAATGCTATCCGTCTCGGTAATGTCACTTCTGGTGACGACGGTATCCGTATCAACGGAGAGTCGGCCGACGTATTCAGCCTGATGAAGGCCAACGAGGCGCACTGGTCGGAGATTTATCCTATCGAGAGCAAGCCTGACATGAAGCGTCTCCTTCCTAAGGGAATGGAGGGCGTCAAGCCATTCAAGGCCCGCAAGTCAGACATGCGTTATCCTGGAGAGAAGGTTGAGAAGCCTCTGGTATTCCTTCCTGTCTTCCCTGGAACCAACTGCGATTACGATACAGCCAAGGCTTTCCGCAAGGCCGGTGCCGAGACCCGTTTCGGAGTCTTCTGCAACCTTACGGAGCAGGATGTGCTGAACTCTATCGCTGAAATGAAGAAGAACATATCCGAGTGCCATATCCTCATGCTCAGCGGCGGATTCTCTGCCGGTGACGAGCCGGACGGCAGCGGAAAATTCATAGCCAATGTTTTGAATAACGAGGAAATCGCCGCAGAGATCCATGCCCTTCTCGACAGGGGAGGCCTTATTCTCGGTATCTGCAACGGATTCCAGGCCCTTGTGAAGTCAGGTCTTCTCCCTTACGGCCGTCTCGGCTGCGTAACTGAGGATTCACCTACTCTTTTCAGGAACGACATCAACCGCCATATATCCCAGATGGTGACCACACGTGTCGCCACGACCAATTCTCCTTGGCTCAGCGGAATGAAGATCGGCGACGATTATGAGATTGCCGTCAGCCACGGAGAGGGCAAGTTTGTCGTATCGGAAGAGCTTGCACGCGAGCTCTTCGCCAACGGCCAGGTAGCCTTCCAGTATGTCAATCCGATTACCGAGGAAGTCACCATGGAGTCTCCTTATAACCCTAATGGCTCATACTATGCCATCGAGGGTATAATAAGCCGCAACGGCCAGATTCTCGGAAAGATGGGCCACAGCGAGCGTTACGAACATAATCTTTTCAAAAACATCCAGGCCGCAGAGCTTGAACAGCCTCTGTTCGACAATGCGGTAAGATATTTCAGAGGAGAATAATATGTCCAGAGACGAAATCATCCACGACGGTGTATCGATCAAGATCTACGGCACCGACGAAGAGGACAAGGTAATAGTCCGCTTCACCGATGACATCACAGCCTACTACAAGATAAAGAAGGCCGTGATAAAGGACAAGGGGCTCTACTGCAACTGCATATCCAGCATGATATGCCGCGCCCTTGAAAAGGGCGGCGTCCCTACCTACTTCATACGCCAGCTCTCTGATACCGAGCAGCTCTGCTACAGGGCGGATGTCATCCCTATGGAAGTGATTGTCCGCAATGTGATTGCCGGCTCGATGGCCCAGAGACTCGGTCTGCAGGAGGGAACGGTGCCTGAAAGCACTATCTTCGACCTGTGCTACAAGTCGGAACCGCTCTGCGATCCGATAATCAACGACTACCATGCGATTGCTCTCGGACTCGTAACCCGAGAGGAACTCGACACGATCTACGAGCTTACCCGCAAGGTAAACGATATCCTTCGCCCGCTTTTCGCCGGTATAGGTATCACTCTTGTCGATTTCAAGATCGAGTTCGGCCGCCTTGCCGACGGAAGGCTCGTCGTAGCTGACGAGATCACCCCTGACAACGCCCGTTTCTGGGACATGGAGACGGGAATGCGTCTGGACAAGGACCGCTTCCGTCACGACAACGGCCAGGTAGGTGCAGCATACAGAACAGTCTATGAACGTCTAAAAACGGTGGCTAATGTTCAATAATCTTCATGAAGAATGCGGAGTCTTCGGCGTATGGGGAGTGCCCAACGCCGCAGAACTTACTTATTACGCTCTCCATGCCCTGCAGCATAGAGGCCAGGAAGGCTGCGGTATAGTAACTGTCGCCGACAACGGGGACATGCGCAGGGTGAAAGGTCTCGGTCTCGTCACCGAGGTCTTCGACAACGACAAACTCGCGACATTAAAAGGAAACTCGGCAATCGGCCATGTCCGCTACTCGACGACGGGTGGCGGCGGTATCGAGAATGTGCAGCCGTTCCTGTTCAGGCACGGTACCGGAGATTTCGCTCTTGCCCATAACGGCAACCTCGTCAACTCCGAGCAGCTGCGCAAATATCTGGAGGACAGAGGCTCTCTCTTCCAGTCGACTTCGGACAGCGAGATACTGGCCCATCTTATCAGAAAGAACCGCCTGTATCGCGAGGCGCCGCGTATCAACCAGATAATCGAGGCTCTGAACATGATAGAGGGCGCTTTCGCCTTCATCATCATGACCAAGAACCGTATCTATGTAGCACGGGACAAGTACGGTCTCCGTCCTCTGGCCCTGGGCCGTCTTGGCGACGGTTATGTCGTCAGCAGCGAGACCTGCGCTTTCGGAGTCATCGGAGCGGAGTATATCAGGGACATCTATCCGGGCGAGGTCCTGACTATCGACCACCACGGAATCCGTTCCCGCAAGTACTCCGAGTATCAGCGCCACGCCATGTGCGCCATGGAATATATCTACTTCTCCCGTCCGGACAGCGACATCGAAGGAGTCAATGTCCATACTTTCCGCAAGGAGTCGGGAAAACTGCTCTGGCAGGAGTCTCCGGCAGATGCCGATATCGTCATCGGCGTTCCGGATTCCAGCCTCAGCGCCGCCATGGGTTATTCCGAAGCCAGCGGCATACCTTATGAGATGGGTCTGATCAAGAACAAATATACGGGACGTACATTTATCCAGCCTTCCCAGGAGATGAGAGACAAGGGCGTCAAGATGAAACTTTCTGCCGTACGCTCCATCGTGGGCGGCAAGAGGGTAGTCCTGATTGACGATTCAATTGTACGCGGTACCACGTCGCTGCGCATCGTCAGGATGCTGCGTGATGCCGGGGCGAAGGCTGTCCATGTGCGTATCGCCAGCCCTATGATCAAGTTCCCATGTTTCTATGGAGTAGATATCTCCACCTACGATGAGCTTCTTTGTGCCCGGAGGACTCTGGAGCAGTCCTGCGAGTTCATTGGAGCGGATTCGCTTGCCTTCCTTTCGGAAGAATCGCTGTTCAAGGCAGGCCAGAGAGCCGATCTCTGCCTCGCATGCTTCAGCGGCAATTACCCGACGGCTCTCTACAGCAGGATTGAAGAGGCCAATAAAGACGGAAAATTTTAAATTATACGATAATGGCTATTAATTACGAGAAAGCAGGCGTGAGCCTTGAGGCGGGATATGATGTTGTCCGCCGTATCAAGAAACACGTGAAATCTACTGACAGACCCGGAGTGATGGGTAATATCGGATCCTTCGGAGGAATGTTCGACCTTAGCGCGCTGAATGTCAAGGAGCCTATCCTTGTAAGCGGCACTGACGGCGTCGGCACTAAACTCAAGATCGCATTCGAGATGGACAAGCATGACACTATCGGTATCGATGCCGTTGCCATGTGCGTAAACGACGTGCTCGCCCAGGGTGCGGAGCCGCTCGTCTTCCTGGACTATGTCGCCCAGGGAAAGACCTATCCTGAGGTAGTAGAGGCTATCGTTTCGGGAGTCGCTGAAGGATGCCGCCAGGCTGGATGCGCCCTTGTCGGCGGAGAGACTGCCGAGATGCCGGGCATGTATGCCGATGGCGAGTATGATATCGCAGGCTATACTACCGGAGTCGTCGAGAAGTCCAAGCTGATCGACGGTACGAAGGTGAAGGTCGGCGACGTCCTCGTCGGAATCGCTTCCACGGGAGTCCATTCCAACGGTTTCAGCCTTGTCCGCAAAGTGTTCTCCGATAATAAGCTGGATCTTCACAAGGTCTATCCGGAGCTCGAAAGCGACCAGCCGCTCGGCCTCGTCGCCCTTACTCCTACGAGAATCTACGTAAAGCAGGTTCTGGACGTTATCCGTAACTGCGATGTCCATGGAGTCGCCCACATCACCGGTGGCGGCTTCGATGAGAATATTCCGCGAATCCTCCGCGAAGGTCAGGGAATCCATGTCGAGGAAGGTACATGGACTATCCTTCCTATTTTCCGCTTCCTCGAGAAGTACGGCAAGATCGGCCACCGCGAGATGTTCAATATCTTCAACATGGGTATCGGCATGGTGCTCGCCCTCGACGAGTCCGAGGCTTCCAAGGCCATAGAGATTCTCGCTAAGTATGGAGATAAGGCTACTGTAATCGGCAAGGTTACCGACAAGCCTGGAGTAGATATCAAGTTGCTTTAAAATTTTTAAACATATATTCAAAATGAGAGCGTTAATCAGCGTAAGTGACAAGACAGGCGTAGTAGAGTTCGCCAAAGAACTGGTTGCCCTCGGATGGGAGATCCTCTCTACGAGCGGCACCATGAAAATGTTGAAAGAGGCAGGCGTGCCTGTGACCAGCGTCAGCGACGTCACCGGCTTCCCTGAGATCTGCGACGGTCGCGTAAAGACTCTTCATCCTAAGATCCATGGAGCCCTTCTGGCCCGCCGCGACATCGAGGACCATATGAATCAGCTCAAGGCTAATGGTATCGAGAAGATCGACCTCGTATGCGTAAACCTCTATCCTTTCCGCGAGACAATCGCAAAGCCTGATGTTACTATGGAGGATGCTGTCGAGCATATCGACATAGGCGGCCCTTCAATGCTCCGTAGCGCAGCCAAGAACTGGGCTTCGGTCACCGTGCTCGTCAATCCTTCGGATTATGCTACCGTAATCTCCGAGCTCAAGGCCAACGGCAATACTACTCCTGAGACTCGTCTCCAGCTTTCGGCAAAGGCTTATACCCATACTGCCGAGTATGATATGGCCATCTCTGCCTATATGCGCGCCCAGGCCGGTCTGAGCGAGAAGCTCTTCCTCGAGTTCGAGGAGAAGCAGGCTCTCCGTTACGGCGAGAACCCTCATCAGGAGGCCAAGTTCTACAAGTCTCTCAATACTGTTCCTTATTCTCTCGCAACTGCAGAGCAGCTCAACGGAAAGGAACTTTCATACAATAATATCCAGGATGCCAATGCCGCTCTCTGCATCGTACGTGAGTTCTCAGAACCATTCTGCGTAGGCCTCAAGCATATGAACCCTTGCGGTTCCGCAGTAGGCAAAGATGTAGTTGACGCTTGGCAGAAGACATACGAGGGCGACAAGACTTCCATCTTCGGCGGTATCGTCGCTTTCAACCGCGAGGTCAATCTCGCAGTCGCAGAGCTTCTCAAGCCTATCTTCCTTGAGATCATCATGGCTCCTTCCTTCGCTCCGGACGCTCTCGAGCTCCTCAGCACCAAGAAGAATCTCCGTCTGCTCAAGGTTGACATGAGCTCCAAGGGCGGAGTGCAGAAGCAGTATGTCAGCGTAAACGGCGGTCTCCTTGTCCAGAACCAGGATATCGATACCAAGAAAGTCGTTGCAGAGATGTGCGTGACCGAGGCTAAGCCTACGGCAGCCCAGCTCGCCGACCTCGACTTCGGCTGGCATATCGTAAAGCATGTAAAGTCCAACTCTATCGTCATCGCCAAGAATGGAATGACCTACGGAGTGGGCGCCGGCCAGATGAACCGTATCGGTTCTGCCGAGATCGCTCTCAAGCAGGCTTCAGCTACTCTCGGCGGAAATCTCGAGGGTTGCGTGATGGCTTCCGACGGATTCTTCCCGTTCGATGACTGCGTTGATATTGCTGCCCAGTATGGCATCAAGGCTATCGTCCAGCCGGGAGGTTCCGTACGTGATGAGGATTCGATCAAGAAGGCAAACGAAAATGGCATCACCATGCTTATGACTGGTGAGCGTCATTTCAAGCACTGATAATCGTTATGAAGAACGTATTGGTAGTAGGCGGCGGTGGAAGAGAGCATGCGATCGTGGATGCTCTCTCCCGCAGTGCCAAAGTCGGAAAAATATATTGCGCTCCCGGTAATGCCGGAATCGCAGCCCAGGCTGAATGTGTCCCGATAAAGGATTCTGACATTGAAGGCCTTCTCTCTTTCGCCGTGGAAAAGGGTATCGACCTTACCGTGGTTGGACCTGAGGTCCCTCTTTCAGCTGGAATCACCGACCGTTTCGCTTCCGCCGGTCTCCGCGTCTTCGGTCCTTCGAAGGCTGCCGCCCAGATCGAGGCGAGCAAGGATTTCGCCAAGAGACTCATGGCCAAGTACAATGTGCCTACCGCCGCATACAAGACATTCGAGTCTTATGACGAGGCTCTCGAGTATGTCCGTGGCGGCCGTTTCCCTGTAGTGCTCAAGTATGACGGACTTGCCGCAGGCAAGGGAGTCGTTATTCCTGAGACTTTCGAGGAAGCTGAGGCTACTCTCAAGGACATGCTTCTTGACGACAAGTTCGGAAAGGGCAGGGTAGTGGTCGAGGAATTCCTGACAGGCCCTGAGTTCAGCTTGCTGAGCTTCGTGGATGGCGAGAGGGTATTCCCTATGGTTCTATCCCAGGACCACAAGCGCGCATACGAGGGCGACAAGGGCCCTAACACAGGAGGCATGGGCGCATATACTCCGCTTCCTTTCGTGACCCTTGAGGACGAGAAATATGCTCTCGAAAAGATCATGAAGCCGGTTGCCGCCGCTATGGTCGCAGAGGGCTGTCCTTTCAAGGGCGTGCTCTACGGCGGACTCATGAAGACTCCTGACGGAATCAAGGTCATCGAGTTCAACTGCCGGTTCGGAGATCCGGAGACGGAAGTCGTGCTTCCTCGTCTTGAATCCGACATATATGACGTATTCTCCGCCATTGCCGACGGCACTCCGATGCCTGAGCTGAAATGGTCCGACTCTGCTGTGATGGGCTTCGTGATGGCCTCCAAGGGCTATCCTGGCTCATATGAGAAGGGCTTTGCAATCGATGGTCTGGACAAGGCTGCCGAGGACCCGGACGTGCGCATCTACCATATGGGCACGAGCCTGAAAGATGGCAAAGTATGCACTTCAGGCGGTCGCGTACTCATGGTCCTTGCATCCGCTGCGGATCTGCAGGCCGCCCATGACAAGGCGCTCGCTGCCGTTGAGAAGGTCGAGTGCTCTAATCTGTTCTATCGCCGGGATATCGGCTGGAGGGTTTTGTAAATTAATGATAATTATATGATAATCAGTGGAAAAGATCTTTCGGCCAAGATGAAGGCCGAGATGGCGGAGCAGGTCGCAACCTTCCCTGCGAAGTATGGCCGAGTACCGCATCTGGTCGTGATCCTCGTCGGAGAGGATCCTGCCAGCCAGTCTTATGTACGTGGCAAGGGTAAGGCTTGCGAGGTGGTCGGCATCAAGAACACTACCATACTCAAGCCTGCTTCTATCACGGAACAGGAACTCCTTGACATTATTGCAGGTCTCAATGCGGATCCTGAGGTTGACGGAATCCTTGTCCAGCTTCCTCTTCCGGACCATATCAACGAGGCCCGTATCATCAATGCCATCGACAAGAGCAAGGACGTGGATGGATTCCATCCTCTGAATGTTGCCGCCCTCTGGATGAAGGAGCCGTGCACTGTTGCCTGCACCCCTAAGGGTATCATCCGCATGCTGGATGAGGCCGGAGTGGAGATCAAGGGCAAGAGGGCCGTCGTAATCGGTCGCAGCCAGATCGTAGGTCTCCCTGTTGCGAAGCTGCTTCTTGACAGGAATGCTACCGTGACTATCTGCCATTCAAGGACCAAGGACCTTGCTGCAGTATGCCGCGAGGCTGAGATCCTCGTGGTCGCTATCGGACGTCCTAAATTCGTCACTGCCGACATGGTTTCCGAGGGCGCTGTAGTGATCGACGTGGGAGTCAACAGGAATCCTGAGACAGGAAAACTCTGCGGCGACGTGGATTTCGATGCCGTCGAGCCAAAGGCTTCGGTAATCACTCCGGTTCCGGGAGGCGTCGGTCCTATGACCATAACCTGCCTCATGGAGAACACCATCGAGTGCTTCCTCGCCAAGCAGAAATAATCTGTCAGATCAATCTATATCGCCGGATCTCCTTCTCATGGACGGTCCGGCTTTTTTTTGTATGGTCCAGACAGAGACTGTCCAAAAGCCGGTGGAACTCTTCTCCATGGTTCGGATGCCTAAGGTGGCAGAGCTCGTGCAGCATTACATAATCTGAAAGCTCCTGCGGCAGCCTCATCAGGTTGAGGTTGAGATTTATGTTCTTTCTGGCGGAACAGCTGCCCCAGTTGCTGCTGTTGTGCTTTATGAAGACTTTGTTGTACTGGAAGCCGTATTTGTCGGCCAGTTCTGCGAGCCTAGCGGGGAGATAGGCTTTCGCTTGTATGCGCAGGTTCTCTATGATCAGGTTCTTCTGGGTTTCGGTCGTTTCTTCATCGGAGAACAGTCTTCCTGTTTCGTCGGGCCCGTAGCTTCCGCTTTTTGTGCGGACTCTTTCCAGGGTCTTGAGGGCCCATTCCCTTTTAGCGGTCAGGAATGCTATGCCTATGCCATATGGCACCCATCTCGGTACAGTCACGATCACGCCTTTTTCGGCGGTCACCCTTATGCTGACCCGCCTTGCGGACGCGCTTTTCCGTAGCGTGACCGTCCCCAGCGTCTTGTCCGTAACAGTCTTCTCTCTCATATCGCAAATATACACAATTCCTCTGAAATCTCGGGAAGGCGGTTCTCTCCACACTTTCTTTTAAGCCGGAATTGGCGACTGCCTCCAGTGACCGTGGCCACCCTCGGCCACGTAAGAGGGAGGGGCCCGGCCGTAAGGCTGGGAGGGGTCGAGCGAAGCGAAGACGTCACCGGAGGAAGTCGCCAATTCTGGCCGGGGAAGACAAAAAAAAGGGCGGCCCGGAGGGTCGCCCTTGGTTATGAAGTGGTCTCTGCTAAAGATCGTTCATTTCCTTTTCGTAGTCTTCGGCGCTTGTCACGACGATATCCTGGTATTCCTTGAGACCGGTACCGGCAGGAATAAGGTGACCGCTGATGACATTCTCCTTAAGGCCTTCGAGGTTATCGACACGAGCTCTGATCGCTGCCTCGGAGAGAACCTTGGTAGTCTCCTGGAAGGAAGCTGCAGAAATGAAGCTGTCAGTCTTGAGGGCTGCTCTTGTGATACCCTGGAGTACCTGTCTTGCAGTTGCAGGACGAGCCTCGCGAACGGCCATAAGCTTAAGTCCCTGACGCTCGAGCGACTGATTCTCATTCCTCATCTCACGGGCAGAGATAATCTCGCCTGCAGAATACTTCTGGGAATCGCCGGCTTCGGTAATGAAGAACTTACCATAGATACGGTCGTTGGCATCCATGAATACCCACTTGTCGACAAGCTCGTCAGGCAGGAACTCTGTATCGCCCGGGTTGCCGATCTGCACCTTGCGCATCATCTGACGAACGATGATCTCGAAGTGCTTGTCGTTGATCTTCACACCCTGGAGACGGTAAACCGCCTGAACCTCGTTGACGATATACTCCTGGGCCTTTACAGGACCGAGGATATTGAGGATATCGGTAGGAGAGATACCACCGTCTGAAAGCCTTGTACCGGCCTTGACGTAGTCGTTCTCCTGGACAAGAATCTGCTTTGTAAGAGGCACGAGATAGTGCTTCTCTACGCCGCTGCGGTTCTTGACCACAATCTCACGGTTACCCCTCTTAATCTTACCCATGATAACCTCACCGTTGATTTCGGAGATGATTGCCGGGTTAGAAGGGTTACGGGCCTCGAAGAGTTCGGTAACTCGTGGGAGACCTCCCGTGATATCGCTTGACTTACCGATAGCACGTGGAATCTTGATGATCACATCGCCGATCTTGACCTCCTGACCATCGGAAGGAATAACGTGGGCGCCTACAGGCAGGTTGTACTGCTTGAGGACATCGCCATTCTTGCCGAGGATGAGGATTGAAGGGTTCTTCGTCCTGTCTCGGGACTCGATGATGACCTTGTCGGTATTGAGGGCAAGCTCATCGGCAGCCTCTACACGGAATGTAGAACCTTCGATCATGTTGTCGAAACGTACTGTACCGGCAGTCTCGACGATTGTGATAGCGTTGTATGGATCCCACTCGCAGATACGGTCGCCCTTGACAACAGAATCTCCGTCTTTCTTGAAGAGAACTGAGCCGTAAGGCACGTCGTACTGGGAGTATGTGATACCTGTGTTCTCATCGAGGATTCTCACCTCAGTCATACGGCTGACGACAACATCCTGAGTCTCACCGGTGTCGGATACTCTCTGGATAGTCCTGAGCTCTTCGAACTGAAGCTTACCATTGTACTTGGACTCGATTGAAGAATCGGCTGCGGTGCTGGATGCAGTACCACCGACGTGGAAGGTACGGAGGGTAAGCTGAGTACCTGGCTCACCGATAGACTGTGCAGCGATAACGCCGACAACTTCACCCTTCTCGACCATACGGCTGGTAGCGAGGTTACGTCCGTAGCACTTAGCGCAGACACCCTTGCGGGATTCGCAGGTAAGAACGGAACGGATCTCGATCTGCTCGATAGGAAGAGAATCGATCAGGTTGGCAACATCCTCCTTGATCTCCTCTCCGGCGTGGATGATAAGCTCGCCGGTGAGCGGGTTGAAGATATCGTGGACAGAAGTACGGCCGAGGATACGCTCGCCGAGGGACTCGACAACCTCATCCTTGTTCTTGATCGCAGTAGCGATAAGACCGCGGAGTGTGCCGCAATCCTCTTCTGTGATGATCACATCGTGGGATACGTCAACGAGACGTCTGGTAAGGTAACCTGCATCCGCAGTCTTGAGGGCGGTATCGGCAAGACCCTTACGTGCACCGTGGGTAGAGATGAAGTACTCGAGCACTGTCATACCTTCCTTAAGGTTGGAGATGATAGGGTTCTCGATAATTTCAGCTCCGGCCGCACCGGACTTCTGAGGTTTTGCCATAAGGCCTCGCATACCGCAAAGCTGCTTGATCTGCTGGGTTGAACCACGGGCTCCGGAATCCAGCATCATGTAAACCGGGTTGAAACCGTTCTGGTCTGCTGAAATCTGCTTCTGCACGATACCGGTAAGACGGTTGTCGATAGAAGTCCAGAGGTCGATCACCTTGTTGTAGCGCTCGTTGTTTGTGATAAGACCGAAAGAGTAGTTGGCCTTGATCTCTTCCACCTGCTTGTAACCCTCGTCGATGAGGTTGGTCTTCTCCTCAGGGATGAGGACGTCACCGAGGTTGAAGGAGATACCGGCCCTGAAGGCGCGGTCGTAACCGAGGTTCTTGATATCGTCAAGGAACTTGGCGGTGCGGGTAACACCGGTGTGCTTGATGACGTTTGTAATGATCTTACGGAGAGATTTCTTTCCGAGTACTTCGTTTACAAACGGAACTTCTTCAGGAACATACTGGTTTACGATGATCCTACCGGCAGTAGTCTCTACGAGCTCTTCGCCCTTTGAGAGGTCCTGCTTGTCTTTCGGAAGTCTTACTTTTATCTTTGCATGGAGTTCGATAGCCTTCTCGTTGAGGGCTACGATAACCTCCTCAGGTCCGTAGAATGACATTCCTTCACCCTTGGCACCAGGACGGATCTTGGTGATGTAGTACAGACCGAGCACCATATCCTGTGAAGGCACGGTGATAGGAGTACCGTTGGCAGGGTTAAGAATGTTCTGGCTACCGAGCATAAGGAGCTGAGCCTCCATGACGGCAGCATTGCCGAGCGGGAGGTGGACGGCCATCTGGTCACCATCGAAGTCGGCGTTGAATGCCGTACATGCGAGAGGGTGCAGCTGGATAGCCTTTCCTTCAATCATCCTTGGCTGGAAAGCCTGGATACCGAGACGGTGCAGGGTAGGTGCACGGTTGAGGAGCACCGGATGACCCTTCATCACGTTCTCGAGGATGTCCCAGATAACCGGATCCTTGCGGTCGACGATCTTCTTGGCAGACTTCACAGTCTTCACGATACCGCGCTCGATGAGCTTACGGATGATGAACGGCTTGTAAAGCTCGGCTGCCATGAATTTAGGAAGACCGCACTCATGCATATTGAGTTCAGGACCTACGACGATAACGGAACGTGCAGAATAGTCGACACGTTTACCGAGGAGGTTCTGACGGAAACGTCCCTGTTTACCCTTGAGGCTGTCAGAGAGTGACTTGAGAGCCCTGTTGGACTCGCTCTTCACTGCGCTTGACTTCTTCGAGTTATCGAAGAGTGAGTCGACAGCTTCCTGGAGCATACGCTTCTCGTTTCGGAGAATAACTTCAGGAGCCTTGATCTCGATAAGCCTCTTGAGTCGGTTGTTTCTGATGATGACCCTTCTGTAAAGGTCATTGAGGTCTGAGGTAGCGAAACGGCCGCCATCGAGCGGAACGAGAGGACGGAGATCCGGCGGGATAACCGGGATGACCTTCATGATCATCCACTCAGGACGGTTGATGTCCTTTGACTCCTCGAACCACTTGACGATGTTCAACCTCTTGAGGAGGTCTGCCTTACGCTGCTGAGAGGTCTCCTTGGCCATAGACTCGCGGAGCTCCTTTGCAAGAGCCACGATATCTATTTCCTTGAGGAGGTCATAGATTCCCTCTGCACCCATCTTGGCGATGAACTTGTCAGGGTTATCGTCGGAGAGGTTGTAGTTCTCAGGAATCTTTGCGAGTACGTCGAGGTACTCGTCCTCTGAGAGCAGGTCATATTTCTCGAGACCGCTGGCACCTGGTCTGATTACTACGTATTTTTCATAGTAGATTACAGACTCGAGCTTCTTTGCAGGAAGACCGAGGACTGCGGAGATCTTGTTAGGAGCGCTCTTGAAGTACCAGATATGGGCTACAGGAACAGTAAGGGTGATATGACCCATCCTTTCCCTGCGGACCTTCTTCTCGGTTACCTCGACACCGCACCTGTCGCAGACAATACCGCGGTAACGGATCCTCTTGTACTTTCCGCAGTAGCATTCGTAATCCTTGGTAGGACCGAATATCTTCTCGCAGAAAAGTCCGTCTTTCTCCGGCTTGTAAGTCCTGTAGTTGACTGTCTCAGGCTTCAGGACCTCTCCGCAGGACCTTGCGATGATGTCCTCCGGAGAAGCAAGAGAAATGCTGATCCTCTGGAAATTGCTCTTTACCTTATTTTCTTTATTATTAAAAGTAGGCATATTTCTAAAATCAAATCAAGTTACCGTAATTAATCCAATGTCACTTTCAGTCCGAGTCCGCGGAGCTCGTGGAGGAGCACGTTGAGAGACTCAGGTATGCCTGGAGTCGGCATAGGGTCACCCTTGACGATAGCCTCGTAAGTCTTGGACCTTCCTGTAACGTCATCGGACTTCACTGTCAGAATCTCCTGGAGTGCGTTAGCTGCACCGAAGGCTTCGAGTGCCCATACCTCCATCTCTCCGAAACGCTGACCTCCGAACTGCGCTTTACCGCCGAGAGGCTGCTGGGTGATGAGTGAGTATGGTCCGATAGATCTGGCGTGCATCTTATCGTCAACCATGTGGCCGAGCTTGATCATGTAGATCACACCTACGGTTGCCGGCTGGTCGAACAGATCGCCTGTACCGCCATCCCTGAGCTGGGTCTTACCGAATCTTGGTACGCCTGCCTCGTCAGTGTAGTTGCAGATCTCATCGATGCTTGCACCGTCGAAGATAGGAGTACTGAACTTGAGTCCGAGTCTTGCGCCGGCCCATCCGAGCACGGTCTCATAGATCTGACCGAGGTTCATACGTGAAGGCACACCCAGAGGGTTGAGCACTATATCTACAGGAGTACCGTCGCTGAGGAACGGCATATCCTCTTCTCTTACGATCTTGGCAACAATACCCTTGTTACCGTGACGACCGGCCATCTTGTCACCGACGGTGATCTTTCTCTTCTTGGCGATGTAGACCTTTGCGAGCTGCATTACGCCGTTAGGAAGTTCGTCACCGATCTTGACCTTGTCGAGAGCCCTCTTGCTTCTTGCCTGCTCCTCTTTGAGGGCGATGCAATAGTTGTTGATGAGGTCCTTGACGAGAAGGTTGGTGTTCTTGTCGGTAGTCCACTTGTTGGAGTTGATGTTGACATAGTCAACGGACTTGAGGATTTCGGTTGTAATCTCTTTGCCCTTTGCGATGATCTCTACACCATAGAGGTCGAAGACGCCTGCACTCTTTTTGCCTTCCACGAGGGTGGCAAGCTTGCCGATGAAGGTATTGTAGAGAGCCTCAGCCTTGCGGTTGAACTCTTCCTCAAGCTTCTCGACGCGGGCCTTCTGCTCGCTCCTTGCACCCTTGCGGCCGCTTTCCTTGGCAACCTTGGCATAGAGTGCGGTGTTGACTACAGTACCGCTGAGGGATGGATTAGCCTTGAGAGATGCATCCTTGACATCGCCGGCCTTGTCGCCGAAGATGGCGCGGAGAAGCTTCTCCTCAGGTGACGGATCGCTTTCGCCCTTAGGGGTGATCTTACCGATCATGATGTCACCCGGCTCGATATGGGCACCGATTCTTACGATACCGTTATCATCGAGATTCTTTGTGGCATCCTCGCTGACGTTAGGAATATCTGATGTGAGTTCCTCCATTCCGCGCTTTGTCTCCCTGACCTCGGTGAGGTACTCGTCGACATGGACGGAAGTAAGGATATCCCAGCGTACCATCTTCTCGGAAAGTACGATAGCATCCTCATAGTTGTAACCCTTCCAAGGCATGAAAGCCACCATGAGGTTACGTCCGAGTGCAAGCTCACCGTTCTGGGTAGCATAGCCTTCGGTCATTACCTGACCCTTCTCGACGATATCGCCTTTGCGGACGATAGGCTTGAGGTTGATGGTCGTGCTCTGGTTGGTCCTTCTATATATAGGAAGGTGATATACAGTCACATCCGGAGAGAAGCTGACGAATTTTTCGTCCTCTGTCCTGTCATACTTGACATGTATTTCCTTAGCGTCAACATATACGACTTCACCACGGCGCTCTGCCAGAACCTGGGTCCTGGAGTCAATGCAGACTCTCTCCTCGAGGCCTGTACCCACGATAGGGGACTCAGGGCTGAGAAGCGGAACTGCCTGACGCATCATGTTCGCACCCATGAGGGCACGGTGTGCATCGTCATGCTCGAGGAATGGGATCAGGGAAGCAGCTACGGAAGCCATCTGGTTAGGAGCTACGTCCATGTAATTCACTTCCTCTTTGGTAACGACAGGGAAGTCGGCTTCGAGACGGCACTGGATCCTGTCTTCCAGGATATTGCCATCGTCGTCCATCTTGACATTGGCGAGGGAAACAAGTTTGCCCTCCTCTTCTTCGGCGCTCATGAAGCCCCAGCCTTCGTTGCTGAGGTCGACCTTACCGTTCTCTACCTTGCGGTACGGAGTCTCGATGAAACCGAGTTCGTCGATCTTCGCGTACACGCAGAGAGATGAGATAAGACCGATGTTCGGACCTTCCGGAGACTCGATAGGGCAGAGACGGCCGTAATGAGTGTAGTGCACGTCTCGAACCTCGAATCCGGCCCTGTCTCGTGAAAGACCTCCCGGACCGAGGGCTGAAAGACGCCTCTTGTGGGTGATCTCTGCCAGAGGGTTGGTCTGGTCCATGAACTGGCTGAGCTGGCTCGTTCCGAAGAATGAGTTGATGACTGAAGAGAGGGTCTTGGAGTTGATCAGGTCAATTGGGTTGAACTGCTCGCTGTCCCTTACATTCAGTCTTTCGCGGATGGTCCTTGCCATTCTTGAGAGACCTACGCTGAACTGGTTGGCGAGCTGCTCGCCTACGGTTCTTACACGTCTGTTGCTCAAGTGGTCGATATCATCCACTGTAGCCTTAGAGTTTATAAGTTCGATGAGATACTTGATGATCTCGATGATGTCGGTATTGGTAAGCACTCTTACTGAAGGGTCGGTATCGAGACCGAGCTTCTTGTTGAGTCTGAATCGGCCGACGTTGCCGAGGTCGTATCTCTTTTCAGAGAAGAAGAGCTTGTCGATGACATCTCTTGCAGTAGCCTCATCAGGCGGTTCCGAGTTACGGAGCTGTTTGTAGATGTAGTTGACTGCTTCTTTCTCTGTATTTGTCGGGTCTTTCTGCAGGGAGTTGTAGATGATGGCGTACTCGTTGTCGTTGGTCTCGTCCTTCTGGAGAAGGATGGTCTTTACGTCAGCATCTGCAAGTTTCTGGATAGTCTCCTCGTCGATAACCTTGCCTCTTTCTACAACAGGCATGGTACGCTCGATAGGGATTACCTCACCCGTATCCTCATCCACGAAGTCTTCGTTCCAGGTCTTGAGAACCTTGGCTGCGAATTTCCTGCCCATGTTTGCCTGAAGGTTTTCTGGCGTGGCTTCAATTTCTTCGGCGAGACCGAAGATATCGATGATATCCTTATCTGAGTCGTAGCCGATGGCCCTTAGGAGGGTAGTTACAGGAAGTTTCTTCTTACGGTCGATGTATGCATACATGACATTGTTGATGTCAGTTGCAAACTCGATCCATGAGCCCTTGAACGGAATGATCCTGGCAGAGTAGAGCTTGGTACCATTGGCATGGAGGCTCTGGTCGAAGAATACGCCAGGGGATCTGTGGAGCTGTGATACGATGATACGCTCCGAGCCGTTGATTACGAAAGTACCGGCAGGAGTCATATACGGGATGTTACCCAGGTATACGTCCTGAACTCGTGTATCGAAATCCTCGTGGTCCGGATCGCTACATGAAAGGCGGAGTTTTGCCTTCAGAGGAACATTGTAGGTAAGTCCTCTCTCAAGACACTCTTCAATCGAATACTGTGGGGGATCGATGAAATAATCGATGAACTCGAGCTTATAGCTGTTCCTCGTATCCTCGATCGGGAAAATCTCCTGGAAGACCTGATAAAGGCCCTCTTTCCCTCTTTCTTCTGGGGCGGTGTCAAGCTGGAAAAAGTCTCTGAACGACTTGAGCTGCACCTCCAGAAGATCCGGGTACTCCAGGATTTTTGAAGTTGCGAAGTTTATTCGTTTATTGTTAGTCTTTTTTGACATAATCTGCCTTTGAAATGAGAAAAACTTTAAATACGACAAAAAGGTTTAGAGCCTAAATTCCGGCTCTAAACCTGATTTTGTTCCCAATAAAGGGAGAGGGGAAGTTATTTAACCTCAACCTCTGCACCAGCCTCTTCGAGGGCAGCTTTGATCTGCTCTGCTTCAGCCTTGGATACTTTCTCTTTCAAAACAGCGTCAGGGGCCTTGTCTACGAGGTCCTTTGCCTCCTTAAGACCGAGGGCGAGGACATCCTTGACAACCTTGATAACACCAAGCTTAGCCTGACCAGCTGACTTGAGAATTACATCGAACTCAGTCTGCTCTGCTGGGCCAGCGGCCTCAGCTGCAGGACCGGCTGCTACTGCTACTGCAGCGGCTGCAGGCTCGATACCATATTCTTCTTTGAGAACCTTTGCAAGTTCCTGAACATCTTTCACAGTAAGGTTAACCAACTCTTCTGCGAGTGCTTTTACGTCTGCCATAATAATTGTTTGTATTTAAAATTGTTAATATTATTCTGATTTTTCGGAGAGAGTCTTGACGAGACCTGCAACAGTGCTGCCGCCAGCATTCTGGAGAGCAGAGATGACGTTGCGTGCCGGGCTCTGGAGGAGAGTGATGATGTCTCCGATAAGCTCTTCCTTAGATTTGATAGATGCAAGCTCTTCAAGTTTGTCTGCGCCGATGAATGCACAATCCTGTACATAGGCTGACTTGAGCTCCGGCTTAGGCATGCCGTCTTTCTGGAGCTTCTTGATGAGTTTTGCAGGAGCGTTGGCTGCCTCCGTGTACATGATTGCAGAGTTGCCCTTGAGAGTAGGGATAAGGAGCTTGATCTCCTCATTCTCCATGTTCTTGATAACATGCTCGAAAAGGGTGTTCTTTACAACTGTAAGCTTGATCTTAGAATCGAAGCACTCACGACGGAGCTTGGTGGTCTGTTCAGCGTTGAGACCGGAGATGTCGGTAATGTAGAAATTAGGAGTCTCCTTGAGCTGCGCTGCTATCTGTTCGATAATCTGGGCTTTAAGTTCTTTCTTCATAATTTTCTACATTTATTATTCAGCGACGAATCCTTTGACATCAAGCTTCACACCCGGGCTCATGGTAGTGCACACTGAAGCGCTCTTCATGTAGGTTCCCTTAAGTGCCTGTGGTTTCAGCTTAGCGATAGCTGAAAGGACAGCCTTGACGTTCTCATAAATCTTCTCAGCTGAGAATGATGCCTTGCCGACTGCGCAGTGAACGATACCGGTCTTGTCAACCTTGAAGTCGATCTTACCGCTCTTGACTTCCTTTACTGCGTTGCCGATTTCCATAGTTACGGTACCTGTCTTAGGGTTTGGCATGAGGCCGCGTGGACCAAGGATACGGCCGATAGGACCAACCTTGCCCATCACAGACGGAGTACAGATGATAACGTCTACATCTGTCCAGCCACCCTTGATCTTCTCGATGTACTCGTCAAGACCTACATAGTCAGCACCTGCCTCCTTGGCCTCGTTCTCCTTGTCAGGAGTACAGAGCACGAGGACACGTGTCTCTTTACCGGTTCCGTTAGGAAGGGTAACGACGCCACGTACCATCTGGTTTGCCTTGCGAGGGTCAACGCCGAGGTTGACTGAGAGCTCTACAGATGCATCGAACTTGGTGTAGGTGATCTCTTTGAGGATAGAACATGCCTCAGAAATCTCATAAAGCTTTGAAGGATCATATTTTGCTATGACGGCCTTCTGGTTTTTAGTAAGTTTTGCCATGATGCATGTTGTTTTTAAAGATCAGCAGGGAATTCACCCGTTACTTTGATACCCATACTTCTTGCTGTGCCGGCTACCATTGACATTGCAGACTTGAGTGTGAATGCGTTGAGGTCCGGCATCTTGCCTTCTGCGATAGCGCGTACCTGATCCCAGGTAACGGTAGCCACCTTAGTTCTGTTAGGCTCGCCTGATCCTTTTGAGATCTTTGCTGCTTCCTTGAGGGAAACGGCTACCGGCGGCTGCTTAACCTCGAACGAGAAGGACTTGTCTGAATATACTGTGATAACAACTGGAAGCACCTTTCCTGCCTGAGCCTGAGTGGCGGCATTGAACTGCTTGCAGAAGTCCATTATATTCAATCCCTTTGAACCGAGTGCCGGTCCAACTGGAGGCGCAGGATTCGCTGCTCCACCTTTGATCTGAAGCTTAATGAATCCGGAAACTTCTTTTGCCATGATTTAATTTACTCTTTAGTTACTTGATTAAAGTTGAGCTCGAGCAGAGTCTTTCTGCCGAAGATCATAACTATTACCTTTATCTTGCTTCTGTCGTCGACAATCTCGTCCACTGTACCATCGAAGCCGCTGAAAGGTCCATCCGTTATGCGTACTGCGTCGCCGACCTTATAGTCGACTTCGGTTTCTCCTACGCTTACAGCCTCCTCGTCCTGCTGGCCGAGAATTCTGCGCACCTCGTCATCCCTAAGAGGGACAGCGATTCGCTCGTTAGGGTTCTTGGAGTCTCCGGCTTTCTCAGTAAGGAAACCGGACATGCCAGGAACAAGATTGCGGATGATGTACTGGAGTTCAGCACTCAGTTCGGCCTCAATAAGCACATAGCCCGGGAAGAGGAGCTTCTCAACTGAAACTCTCTTTCCGTTCTTTACGGTGTACTTCTTTTCGACCGGTACCAGCACCTGCGATACCTGATCCTGTAGGTTACCTCTTTCTATCTCTTTTTCAAGATAGTCTTTTGCCTTTTTCTCCTTGCCTCCTGCAGTCCTGAGGACATACCACTTCTTTTCGCCCATGGTAATGATAAATTACAGAGTGTAGATTATCTTCATGAGATGCTCGAAAGTGAAGTCAATCACGAAGAGCGCAGCTGCGAGGATGACTGTAGCGATCATGACGAGAAGCGCAGAACTCTGCAGCTTATCCCATGACGGCCATGTCACCTTCTTGGTGAGCTCGACGAATGACTCTTTACAATAGTTAATGAACTTTCTCATCTTTTTTTTTAATGGACACCGCTTGTTGGAAGCTAGCGCGGCATCTGTTAAACATTACCAAATCGTAACCTTTGATATTTTGGCAGGGGAAGCAGGATTCGAACCCACATCGACGGTTTTGGAGACCGCTGAACTACCCTTGTTCTATTCCCCTATGAAAGTCAGGCTCCCAGAGGGAAACCTGACTATATATGCGGAGTTATTACTCTACAATCTTGATTACCTGTCCAGCACCTACAGTACGGCCACCTTCACGGATAGCGAACTGAAGAGCCTCGTTCATTGCCACTGGGGTAATGAGCTTAACGTTGATCTCAACGTTGTCGCCAGGCATAACCATTTCCTTGTCAGCTGGGAGAGTGATCTCACCGGTAACATCCAGGGTACGGATGAAGAACTGAGGACGGTAGTGGTTGTGGAATGGAGTGTGACGTCCACCCTCTTCTTTCTTGAGGACGTAGATCTGTGCTACGAACTCGGTGTGAGGAGTGATTGAACCAGGAGCGGCAACAACCTCACCTCTCTTGACTTCCTTCTTGTCGACACCACGGAGGAGAAGACCTACGTTGTCGCCGGCCTCACCCTGAGGGAGGAGCTTACGGAACATCTCGACACCAGTAACGACTGACTGACGTGGCTCATCACCGAAACCAACGAGCTCAACAGGATCGTTGACGTGGATGGTACCAGCCTCGATACGACCGGTAACGACAGTACCACGACCGGTGATAGAGAAGATGTCCTCGATAGGCATAAGGAATGGCTTATCAACAAGACGAACTGGGAGCGGAATGTACTCGTCAACTGCGTTCATGAGATCCATAACCTTGTCTTCCCAAACCTTCTCACCGTTGAGAGCACCAAGTGCAGAACCACGGATGATAGGGCAGTTCTCGTCGAAGCTGTAGAATGCGAGGAGGTCACGGATCTCCATCTCTACGAGGTCGAGCATTTCCTCATCGTCAACAAGGTCAACCTTGTTCATGAACACGAGGATCTTAGGTACGTTCACCTGACGGGCGAGAAGGATGTGCTCACGGGTCTGAGGCATAGGACCATCAGTAGATGCAACTACGAGGATTGCACCATCCATCTGAGCAGCACCAGTTACCATGTTCTTCACGTAGTCTGCGTGGCCTGGGCAGTCAACGTGTGCATAGTGACGATTCTCAGTTTCGTACTCTACGTGTGCAGAGTTAATGGTGATACCACGCTCTTTCTCTTCTGGAGCGTTGTCGATCTGATCGAATGACTTAACCTTGTCAGCGTTACCAGATACTCTTTCAGCGAGCACCTTGGTGATGGCAGCGGTCAAAGTCGTCTTACCGTGGTCAACATGGCCGATAGTACCGATGTTAACATGCGGCTTGGTTCTCTGGAAAGTTTCTTTTGCCATAATATTATGTTTAAATGTGTTATATTCTAACTTCTATTTATAAAAAAATGAGCCGGTGATGGGATTTGAACTCATGACCTCATCCTTACCAAGGATGCGCTCTACCCCTGAGCTACACCGGCTTTATGGAGCGGAAAACGAGGTTCGAACTCGCGACCCTCAGCTTGGAAGGCTGATGCTCTACCAACTGAGCTACTTCCGCGACATAAAAAAGTGGGAGGAGAGGGATTTGAACCCCCGAAGGTAAAAACCAGCAGATTTACAGTCTGCCCCAGTTGGCCACTTTGGTATCCTCCCAAATATTGTTCCGATTGCTTGTTGGAACTAGAGCCGATAGAGGGATTCGAACCCACGACCCCGAGATTACAAATCACGTGCTCTGGCCAACTGAGCTATATCGGCAGTATGTTTTTCCGATTCGTTTCCGAAAGGGATTGCAAAGATAGGCATTAATTCTAATTCTGCAAAACTTTTTAGAATTATTTTGCTATCATTTTCTCAAGCGCTGTAAGTATCCCTGCGGCATCCAGACCGCATTCGCTGCGTTGAGCTCCCTGGCGGTCCTGGCCGATGAATCTGTCAGGAATACCGCATCCGTTGATATAAGGTTTATATCCCTTCTCTGCCATATATTCGGTAACAGCTCCGAAGAGCCCGCCCTTGATGCAGCCCTCTTCCGCAGTCAGTATGTATCCATATCCGGCCGCAACCTCCTCGAGTATCGAGGTGTCTATAGGCTTGAGGAATCTCATGTCATAGACGGCAGGTGAGTATCCGTATTTCTCTTTGAATGCGGCCGCGGCTTCTTTCGCCCTGTAGACCTCCGGCCCGAGAGCGAGGACCGCGATCTTCTCTCCGTCGCAGACCTTGACGCCTTTCCCGGCTGTCAGTATCTCCGGCTCGGCATTCCTCCAGTCCGTCCCCTCTCCGCATCCGCGCGGATACCTTATTATATATGGGCCCGTCGCGCTGGCCAGTCCGGAGTACATCATGTCCTTGAGCATCGTCTCGTCCGACGGCACGGCGACTACGGCGTCCGGAATCGCACGATAGGCGGCAAGGTCGAAGCATCCGTGATGCGTAGCGCCGTCTTCGCCGACCAGACCGGCGCGGTCGAAACAGAGCACCACCGGCAGTTTCTGGAGAGCGACATCATGGATTATCTGGTCATATGCCCTCTGCGAGAACGACGAGTAGAGATTGCAGAACGGTCTCATGCCTCCGGCGGCGAGACCGGCGGCGAACGTCACTGCATGCTCTTCCTCTATTCCGACATCATAGAATCGCTCCGGCATCGCATTGGCGAGAATGTTCATGCCGCAGCCCGAGCCCATCGCGGGAGTTATCCCGACGACGCGACTGTCTTTCCGGGCTATCTCTGTAAGCACTTCTCCGAAGACATCCTGATATCTGGCGGCCTTGCGCTCCGAAAGGATACGCTCTCCTGTATCAGGGTCGAATTTACCCGGGGCGTGCCATGTGGCCGGGTCGGCGAGAGCCGGCGTGTAGCCGCAGCCCTTGACCGTCCTGACATGAAGTATTCTCGGTCCGGAAAGCTTCCTCAGCCTTTGGAGTGTGTTGACCACCTGGACGATGTCGTTGCCGTCCACAATGCCGAAATACCTGAATCCGAGAGCCTCGAATACGGCTCCTCCGGTATTGCGCACGAGGTTGGACTTGGTGTCTATCGTTATCTTCTGGAGGAACCGTCTCAGACGGCGGTCTCCAATCTTGTTCCAGATATGGGTCTTGAGCTTGTTGTAGGCGTCCCCGGTAGTTATCTTCAGCAGATAATTATGGATCGCGCCTATGTTGGAGTCTATCGACTGGTTGTTGTCGTTCAGGATTATCAGCAGGTTGCTTTTGCTGCTTCCGGCATTATTCAGTCCCTCGAAAGCCAGTCCTCCGCTCATGGCTCCATCGCCGATGAGGGCGACGACTTTGCTGTCCAGGCCTTTGAGCCTGGCTGCTTCCGCAAGACCGAGCGCAGCGGAAATCGAAGTGGAAGAATGACCTACTCCGAAAGAATCGTACGGGCTCTCCGCCATGCGGGGGAATCCGCTGATACCATCTTTTGTCCTGTTCTTCCTGAAGAGCTCGCGGCGGCCGGTAAGTATCTTATGGGCGTAGGCCTGATGTCCTACGTCGAATACTATCTTGTCATCCGGGGTGTTGTACACATAATGCAGGCCGACAATCAGCTCGACTGCTCCCAGGCTGGAACCCAGGTGCCCCGGGTTCTCGGCGCAACATCTTACGATATAATCACGAAGCTCGGCGCAGAGAGTCCTGAGCTGATCCATGTTTAGGTTGCGGATATCCGCAGGTGAGTTGATGTTGTCGAGTATGGTGTACATAGCTGTATATAGACTGCTAAGTTACAACTTTATTCGGACATGGAAAAATCTTTTGCCGTTTACCGTAAAAACGCTAACTTAGCACGCCTTTATTCGGGAAATAACAAATAAAAATTATAAAAATGTCTGAAAAAATCCTCAAACTGATGAATGACAGTCCGGCTGCGCGCTGGACGGCTCTCATCCTCATCGCGCTGATGATGTTCTTCGGCTACATGTTCGTGGATGTCATGTCTCCGCTCCAGGCTCTCGTCGAGAACCAGCGCGGCTGGACTCCGGACATCTTCGGAACATACGCCAGCGCAGAGTATATCCTTAACGTCTGCGGCTTCCTTATCATCGCCGGTGTGATCCTTGACAAGATGGGAATCCGCTTTACCGGAATCCTTTCCGCATCCATGATGTTCGCCGGTGCCGCTATCAAGTACGTCGGCATCTCCGACTGGTTCCAGGACACTGCTTTCTGCAGCTGGCTCGGGAGCTGGTGGACAGCTCTTCCGGGCAGCGCCAAGATGGCCTCCCTCGGATTCATGATCTTCGGATGCGGCTGCGAGATGGCCGGTACTACCGTTTCCAAGGCTATCGCAAAATGGTTCAAAGGCAAAGAGATGGCCATGGCCATGGGGATCGAGATGGCGATCGCCCGTGTCGGCGTCTTCGCGATATTCTCGATCAGTCCGCTCATCGCCTCTAAGATGGGCAGCGTCGCAGCTCCTGTGGGCTTCTGCACGGTTCTCCTGCTTATCGGACTCATCAACTTCATAGTATTCTCCGTAATGGACGGCAAGTTTGACGCCCAGCTCGCCGAGGCCGGCCAGACTTCTGGCGAAGACGGATCCGATGAAGAGTTCAAGGTCAGCGACCTCGGCAAGATCTTCGGTTCCCTCAGCTTCTGGGTAGTCGCCCTTCTCTGCGTGCTCTATTACAGCGCAATATTCCCGTTCCAGCGTTACGGCGCAAATATGCTCCAGTGCAACCTCGACGGTATCACCCCTGAGGCTGCATCCCAGATATTCCGCTGGTTCCCGATCGGCGCCGCAGCTATCACTCCTTTCCTCGGAAGATATCTCGACAAGAAGGGTAAGGGTGCGACAATGCTTATCCTCGGTGCGCTCCTTCTTATCGTCTGCCACCTGATATTTGCATTCGTGCTTCCTGCTACTCATTCGAAGCTTATCGCTTATGCTACAATCGTCGTGCTCGGAGTCAGCTTCTCGCTCGTGCCTGCAGCCCTGTGGCCGTCCGTACCTAAGATCATCGACGAGAAGATCCTCGGTTCCGCATACTGCCTTATCTTCTGGGTGCAGAATATCGGACTGTGCTTCGTGCCGCTTCTTATCGGTACCGTGCTGACTTCTTCCAATGCAACCAATCCTGCAGTCGTAGCCGCCAAGGCAGCCGGTGCAGAGTTCATCCCTTACAACTATACCGTTCCGCTTATCATCTTTGCCGGTTTCGGCGTAGCTGCTCTCCTTATAGCCTTGTATCTCAAGGCCCTTGACAGCAAACGTCATCTCGGCCTCGAGGAGCCGAACATAAAGTAATGGCTGCTTTCAAATTCTTAAAAGGCAGGTCAGCGTGCTGGATTGCGCTGGCCTGCCTTGTTGTTCCGATGTTCGCATCCTACTATTTCGACGACATGTTTTCGTCGATCTCCTATCTGTTCGAGGATTCTTCCCTCACTCAGCTGGGATGGGATGCGGCCGGTTATGGCAAATACGCCGGAGGTTACTCCGTGCTCTGCGTCTTCGGAGGCCTCGTGGTCTGCGGAATGCTGCTCGACAAGTGGGGCGTCCGGATCACCGGATCCATCTTCGTCGGCATGATGGCCGGAGGCGCCGGTCTTGTGCTCTATGCCCTGAAGTCCGGATCTGCCTCGTCCCTGAATCTGGCTTTCGTGGGCTGCATGCTCTTCGGACTCGGCAGCGAGATCGCCGGAACGGCGGTGACTCGCTCGATCGCCAAATGGTTCCGCCATGGACCGATGGCCCTTGCCATGGGTCTGCAGCTGGCAATAGCCAGGCTCGGTACTGCTCTCGCGATGGTTCTGTCCCCGATTCTGGTCGCCCAGCAGAGCGGCCATGTCTATTCTCTCGACGAGACCGCCCGCCCTGCTGTCTTCGGTATGGGGCTGATGGCCGTCGGACTGATCCTCTGGGCTGTTTTCGTGGCCATAGATGCCGCCCGCGACAAGGGAGAGGCCGAGGCTGGGAAAGAGGCTGAGGAGCCGTTCCGTCTGGCCGATGTGGGAAAAGTCTTGACTGACGGGAAATTCTGGATGCTGGGACTGCTCTGCGTGCTGTTCTACAGCAGTATAATCGCGTTCAAGAAGTTCGCCGGGGCGATCCTGATTCCTCGTTTCGGGCTGCCGGCTGAGGCTGCCGGCTGGATGATCTCGATGCTCCCTTTTGCTACAGTCATCTTCGCGCCGCTTTTCGGAATCCTCGTGGACCGGAAAGGAAAGGGGACGAAGTGGATGATCCTGGGCTCCGTGCTGGCCCTGATCGCCCATCTTCTGCTGGCCTTCGCGCCTGCCGGTGTGCCGTTCTACGGATACCTCAGCATGGTCTTCCTGGGCTTCGGTTACTCGCTGGTTCCGGCCGCTCTCTGGCCGTCGGTTCCGAAGATTGTTCCGGACAAGGTGCTGGGCACTACTTTCGCCCTTATATACTGGGTTCAGAATCTTGGTCTGATGACCTTCAAGATGCTTGCGGGCAATATCATAGGCAAGGGTGTCCTGTATGTCGAACTGATGTTCGTGGGACTCTGTGTCGCTGCTGTCGGGATTGCCCTGCTGTTCTCCAGGACTGCTTCCAGAAACCCAAGGCTGGGACTTGATGCGCCGTTCGGAAAATAATTCGGAAATTACCGGAATTATTCGTAAATTGCGGGGAGAAACGGACTATTAATTTTTCTTAGATATGTCACTCAATAAAGTAATGCTAATCGGTAACGTGGGTAAAGATCCGGAAGTACGTTACCTTGATGGAAATAACCCTTCTGCAGGGAGTAATGCTAAAGTCGCAACTTTCCCCCTTGCTACTTCTGAAAGATACAAAGACCGCAACGGCGAGCCTCATGAGAATACTGAATGGCACAATATCGTAGTCTGGAGAAGCAATGCCGATGTTGTCGAGAGATTCGTCAAGAGAGGTACCCAGCTCTATATAGAAGGACGTCTCAGGACGAGGTCATGGACCGACCAGACTGGCGCCAAGAAATATACTACTGAGATTGTAGCCGATACTATCCAGCTTCTCGGCAAAAAGACTGACAATCCGGCCCAGGCGGGAGCTCCTGCATCCCAGCCTTATCAGCCTGCAGCTCCGTCTCCAGCGCCTCAGCAGGCCGCTCCGGTTCAGGACATCCCGATGGATGCCCCTTCTGATGATCTTCCGTTCTGATTTTAAATTTTTTCTCAAAATATGAAAATTGATGTTGTTCTCGGTCTTCAGTGGGGAGACGAGGGTAAAGGTAAGATTGTGGACGTGCTTGCCGGAAGGTATCCGGCTGTAGCCAGATTCCAGGGTGGCCCTAATGCCGGCCATTCTCTCCAGTTCGACGGAAAGAACTTCGTGGTAAGAAGCATTCCTTCAGGTATTTTCCGCGAAGGTTCCGTCAATGTCATCGGTAGCGGTGTCGTTCTCGATCCGATTACTTTCAAGGAGGAGTGCGGCAATGTAGCCAAGATGAATATCGATCCTCAGAAGAAGCTGGTGGTATCCAAGAAGGCTCATCTTATCCTTCCTACCCACAGACTTCTCGATGCCGCTTATGAGGCTGCCGCCGGAAAGGGCAAGATCGGTTCTACCCTTAAGGGTATCGGCCCGACCTATACAGACAAGGTCAGCCGTCACGGACTCAGGGTCGGCGATATCATCGCTCCTGATTTCCTTGACAGATTCAACAAGCTCAAGAGCCGCCATGTCAAGATGCTCAAGGATCTCGGATACGAGTGCGATCCGGAAAAAGACGAGAAAGCCTGGATGGAGGCAGTAGAGTTCCTCAGAGGCTTCAATCTTATCGACTGCGAGTATTTCGTGGATTCATGGCTCAAGGAGAAACCGATGCTCGCCGAAGGCGCCCAGGGATCTCTCCTGGATATCGACTACGGTTCATATCCGTTCGTAACCTCTTCCAATACTACGATCGGAGGCGTCTGCACCGGTCTCGGTGTCGCTCCTTCTAAGATCGGCAAGGTCTATGGTATCTTCAAGGCTTACTGCACCAGAGTCGGCAGCGGGCCGTTCCCTACGGAGCTCTTCGACGAGACTGGCGAGAAGATACGTCAGATCGGCCATGAGTTCGGAGCCGTCACAGGCCGTCCTCGCCGTTGCGGCTGGCTCGACCTCGTCGCCCTCAAATATACTGTCATGGTCGACGGAGTTACCGACTTGATCATGATGAAGTCTGACTGCCTCGACTCATTCGAGACCATCAAGGTCTGCACTTCATACATCATCGACGGCAAGGAGACCTCGGTCTTCCCGTTCGAGACTCAGGCTGAGATCACCCCTGTCTACAAGGAATTCAAGGGATGGAACTGTGACCTTACGGGCATCCGCAAGGAAAGCGACCTTCCTAAGGAATTCAAGGATTATATCAAGTTCATGGAAGACTTCCTCGGAGTTCCGATCAAGATCATTTCTCTCGGACCTGACCGTGAGGCGACTATCGAGCGATAGCTTTTCCTTAAGACTTCTTGAAGGCCTCCTCCATTGCGGGGAGGTTTATTTTTTCTCCTGTCATCAGGCTGTAGCCGGTCACGGCCTGGTACATCAGCCATTTGCGGCCTTCGATGTAACGGCAGTCCGCCATCGCCATCCTGTCGAGAACCAGTCCGCTGAATGCGGGTGTCTTGTAGTTGGCCTCGAGTATTACTTTTGAAGGGCCTCCTTCTCCTGCGAAATCGTCGGCGGTGAGCTCGGCGACCTGAGGCATGGTCTCGGGAACCGTGTAAATGATCAGGTCGCATTCCTTCAGCGAGTTCTTGAAATCGCTGACCGGAACAGGGATGAAGCCGTATTCCGGAAGCTGTTCGGCTATTGCGCGGGCCTTCTCTGGAGTCCTGTTCATGAGCGCAGTCTCGAAGCCCATCTCTGCGGCAGCCACTGCAGCGGCCTTTCCTGCGCCTCCGCATCCGACGATCAGAGCCTGCGGCTTCTGGCCGAAAAGTCCTGCGATGTTCTCGCGCATGAACTGGTGGACTTTTATATGTCCCTTCTCGCCGAAGGTCTCATAGCACTGGGAGACCAGTCCCGGGAAGTATGTGTCGGCCACGCTGAGGATTATGCCGCTGAAGTCGGAGTTGTGGGCCATAAGGCCTTCGTCCGTCTTGACTACGAGATTGGTGGCCTTGATCTTGAAACATGGACCGGATATCGCTCCCTTGCCGTTTCTGGCAAGTTCGAGCACCTCGGCGAATGCATTCTCCTTGTATGGCGCAGTCACATTGACGGCCTTGTATCCGTCGAGGAATTTCTGCCAGAGGGCAGGGAAGTCCTCTCCGTCAAGCAGGTCATAGCTGTAGCGTCCTCCGTAAGCCGCCTTGAACAGGGACGGGCTGTCGGAAGCCGAGATATTCTTTCCAATGAGGCCGAACTTATCCATTTCCATGTGATTTTCTCTGACGGACCGCTTCGTAAAGCAATATGGCCGCCGATACGGAGACGTTGAGGGAATCAAGCCTTCCGAGCATCGGGATCTTGATGTGGCGGTCTGCCGCATTTCTCCATATGTCGGTAAGGCCGGTGGATTCAGTGCCCATGACTATGGCGGTCCCGCCCTTCATGTCCGTATCGTAGTACCATTGCGAATCCTGAAGCTGTGCGGTCAGTATCTGTATTTTTCTGTCTTTCAGCCATGCGATAGCTTCCTCCGAGGAGGCCGTAGCTACCTGCAGGGTGAATATTGAGCCAATGCTGGCCCTGATCAGATTCGGGTTGTATAGGTCGGTGAGAGGATCGCAGATTATGACTGCGTCGGCTCCTGCGGCATCGGCGCTCCTGAGCACCGCTCCGAGATTGCCCGGCTTCTCAACCGATTCCAGGACTATTACCAGGGGATCCTTGCCGAGGGCGAGGTCCTCCAGCTTGCGGTCCTTGTATTCTATCTCTGCGATCACGCCTTCGGTTCCTTCGCGATAGGCGATCTTGCCATAGACATAGGCAGGGACCTGCACTATTCCGGCTTCAGGAGCCATGTCGACAACTTCCTGGAAGGCTTCTCCAAGGATTTCTCCGCAGACGAAAAGAGTCTTTGCCTTGAAACCGGCCTTGAGACAATGCTCCAGCTCCCGGCGTCCCTCTACAACAAAGAGACCCTCTTCGCGCCTCGTCCGGGATTTCTCCTGAAGCGCAAGAAGGTCCTTTATCTTAGGATTCTGGGCTGAAGTGACAGTCTCGATTCTCATCTAGAATGCCTCCGGTCTCATCATCGGGAAGAACAGCACATCCTGGATGGTGCTCTGTCCCGTCATGAACATCGTAAGACGGTCGATACCCATTCCGAGGCCCGAGGTAGGCGGCATGCCGTACTCGAGAGCACGTACGAAGTCGTAGTCGATGAACATGGCCTCGTCGTCTCCGTTGGACTTGAGGGCGGCCTGAGCCTCGAAGCGCTCAAGCTGGTCAACCGGGTCGTTAAGCTCTGAGTAAGCGTTGGCAAGCTCCTTGCCGCATACGAAGAGCTCGAATCTCTCGGTAAGGGTAGGATCCTCGCGGTGACGCTTTGTAAGAGGGGACATCTCGACCGGATAATCGGTAAGGAAGGTAGGCTGTACGAGGTTCTTCTCGACATATTCTCCGACGATTGCGTCGATAAGCTTGCCTACGCCCATGGACGGCTCGATCTCGACGCCCAGCTTCTTGCAGACAGCCCTGAGCTCGTCCACGCCCATTCCCTTGACATCGACTCCTGCATATTCCTTGATGGCTTCGAGGATAGGAAGACGACGGTATGTGCCGCCGAAATCGACCTCGTTCTCGCCGATCATAACCTTGGTAGTACCATTGACCTCGAGAGCGATCTTCTCGAGCATCTTCTCCACGAACTCCATCATCCACTTGTAGTCCTTGTAGGCAACATAGATCTCCATGCAGGTGAACTCAGGGTTGTGGGTCTTGTCCATGCCCTCGTTGCGGAAGTCCTTGGCGAACTCATATACTCCGGAGAAACCACCCACGATAAGTCTCTTAAGGTAGAGCTCGTTGGCGATACGCATGTACATGTCGATATCGAGAGCGTTGTGGTGGGTGATGAACGGACGTGCCGTAGCGCCTCCCGGAATGCTCTGGAGAATCGGTGTCTCGACCTCGAGGCAGCCGGCGGCGTTGAAGTACTCGCGCATGGTGGCGATGATCTTGGCTCTCTTGAAGAATACGTCCTTTACCTGTGGATTGACAATCAGGTCGACATATCTCTGTCTGTAGCGGAGCTCCGGATCGGTGACTGCGTCGTGGACCTTTCCGTCGGCCTCCTTTACGATAGGGAGGACACGGAGAGATTTGCTCAGCACCGTAAGTTCCTTGGCATGTACCGAGAGCTGGCCTGTCTGGGTGATGAAGGCGAAGCCCTTGATGCCTATGATGTCACCGATGTCAAGAAGTTTCTTGAATACGGTGTTGTACATTGTCTTGTCTTCTCCCGGGCAGATCTCGTCTCTCTTGACATAGACCTGGATCCTGCCGGTTTCGTCCTGAAGCTCCATGAATGAAGCGGCGCCCATGATTCGGCGGGACATGATACGTCCGGCCAGACAGATGTCTGTCAGATTCCCCTTGTCCGGATCGTACTCGTTCTTTACGCTCTCCGCGGTGGCGTTGACCGGATAAAGTGCTGCAGGATAAGGCTCGATGCCGAGTTCACGGAGCTTAGTCATTGACTCTCTCCTGAGAATTTCCTGCTCGCTGAGTTGTTGTATTGCCATATATTCTTCTTTTTACTTGTAATCGCTTAAACCTTGCAAAAATAACACAATTATTCCATTTTCGGAATTTTATAGGTATCTTTGTAGATATTCCGAAGTTAATTATGCAGAAAGAAAGAAAGTGGATAATCAGAGATAACGCCGACCAGGACAAGGTTTCGCGCCTTTCCGCAGAACTCGGCATCGACGAGGTCCTTGCGACCCTGCTGGTGCAGAGAGGAGTCGATACGTTCGACCAGGCCCGCGCATTCTTCCGTCCCAGTCTTTCCTCCCTGCATGACCCATTCCTGATGAAGGACATGGACAAGGCCGTCGAACGTCTCACGAAGGCTATCGAAAACAAGGAAAAGATATTGATCTATGGCGACTACGACGTCGACGGAACGACGGCGGTATCGCTGATCTACTCTTTCCTCCGCAGCAGGACTCCGAATCTCGATTTCTATATCCCTGACCGCTACGACGAGGGTTACGGCGTCTCCATAAAGGGACTCGACTATGCAGCCTCATCGGGCGTCAGCCTGATTATCACCGTCGATTGCGGCATAAAGGCCATCGAAAAGGTCGAATACGCCACTTCGAAAGGCATCGACGTGATCATCTGCGACCACCATCTTCCGGACGACCATCTTCCGGAAGCTGTCGCCGTCCTCGATCCGAAGAGAAGCGACTGCGGCTATCCTTTCGATGACCTGTGCGGCTGCGGCGTCGCCTTCAAGCTGATCCAGGCCTACTCTTCGACCGTCGGCATTCCGTTCTCCGATCTGGAACCTCTGCTCGACCTGCTGGTCGTCAGCATCGCCTCCGATCTCGTTTCGGTGACGGGTGAGAACAGGGTTCTCGCTTACTTCGGGCTGAAGAGGCTCAATGAGCAGCCGAGAAAGGGGCTTGAGGCCATAATTACGCTCTCGAAACTGGAGCCTAACCATGTCTCGATCGACGACATCGTCTTCAAGATCGGACCGCGCATCAACGCCGCCGGACGTATGGAGACCGGACGTCTGGCCGTCGAGTTGCTTACCGCTACCGACGACAAGACGGCGATGACCATCGGCAACCAGATCAACGACAATAACAACGAGCGCAAGAATATCGACAGGGAAATCACCAAAGAGGCCCTGGAGATGGTCCAGTCCGGCAATTGTCTTGCCCATGAGCATGCGACTATAGTATATAATCCGCAGTGGAACAAGGGCGTAGTGGGCATCGTGGCTTCTCGTCTCGTGGAGGCCTTCTATAAGCCTACCTTCGTGCTGACAAAGTCCAATGGCTTCGTGACCGGCTCTGCCAGGAGTATCCGTGGTTTCGACCTTTACGACTCTATCGAGAAATGCGCCGATCTTCTGGAGAACTTCGGCGGACATATGTATGCCGCCGGCCTGACTCTCAAGGAGGAAAACCTGCCGGAGTTCGCCCGCAGGATAGAGGAATATGTGCAGACGCACCTGCAGGAGGATATGAGCACTCCTGTCGTAGAGGTGGATGCCGTGCTGGATTTCGCGCAGATTACTCCTAAGTTCTTCAGGATTCTGAAGCAGTTCCAGCCTTTCGGCCCGGGCAACAATGCTCCTGTCTTCCTTACGGAGAATGTCTATGATGACGGAAACGGACGTAAGGTCGGCCCTGCCGGCCAGCATCTGAAACTGGAGCTTATGCAGGAGTCGCAGCCATACCACCAGATTGCCGCCATCGGTTTCAACATGTCGGAATATTTCGATTATGTCAAGAATGGAAATCCGGTAGATATCTGCTATTCGGTCGTCGAAAACTACTATCGTGGCAATTCGACCGTCCAGCTACGTCTGAAGGATATGAGAGAAAGGGAAGAGGACGTCATTTGACCGTGTCGTCTCCGTCCATGATCTTTTTTATCGTCTCTGCGGTCTCCGCAAAAGACTTCCCGTCTGTATCTACGATTATGTCCGCTGCGGTTTCATAGACCGGACCGCGTTTTTTCATCATCTCCGAAATCTTGCTCCTAAGGCTGCCGGAGCCCTTTAACAGGGGTCTTCCTTCGACTCCGTCGCGGAGATTCTCTTCGAGCGTATCAAGGCTCGCACGGAGATAGACGCACTTTGTCCGGGACTTTATGAGGTCTCTGCAGCCATCCGTAGTAAGCGTGCCTCCTCCAAGAGACAGGATGACGGTCTCATCTTCAGGCGTTTCTTCCAGAAACCGCTTCAGACAGTCATGTTCATGCTGTCTGAAAGAGGCTTCTCCTTCTTCCGAGAATATCTCCGGAATAGAGCGCCCGGTCTTCTCTTCGATATAGCTGTCAAGATCGGTCAGAGGGCATCCGAGCAGAGTCTGGAGTTCCCTCCCGACGCTGCTTTTGCCGCAGCCCATGAAACCGGTAAGAGCTATTATCATAGATCGAAAAGGGTAGGTTCGTCGTCAGGAATATCGTCCTCGCCGAGGTCGATGACATCTCCGGCCTTGGCTCCGGAGTCCGCTGCAGGGGCTGCAGAAGGCATTTCAGTCTCGTTGACTTCGAGTACGTCGTCAGGGATTTCCTCCTGGACATCCTCCTGGATTTCCTCCTCCGGTTCGTCATCCTCTTTCACGAGAGGCTCGATGAACTCGACTTTCTTGAGATCATACTGATGGCACTTCTTGCCCTTGGCGGCAAGCCCCTTCTTAGCGATGAACTCTTCGGCATCGATGGCTTCGGCCTCGCGATGTTCGTATTTGCCTCCGAAGGTGACGAGGATCTGCGGGTGCTTGTCCTCGCTGATTGCGACAAGGTATGAGCCCTTGGCGTCGGAGATGAAGCTGACGGAAGTATTGTCGCTGACTGTGAAGGAGAAGCGCTTGACATAGAATGCCTTGGCTGCTCCGTCCCAGTAGAGGGCGGTATATGTCTTCGAAGGATCGAGTTTCTCGATTGCAAGCACATCGCCCTGGTAACGGTTGCTCAAGTCGAACGAAGTCGTATAATAAGTACCGTTGCTGAAGATAGCGAGTACCTTGTCATCGGAATCGAACTGTCCGAGGTAGCGTCCTCTTGAATCCTCGTTGAGGCGCTGAACGTCCTCGTCGTACCAGATATCTTTGCCGCTGATGGTGGAAACGCCCTTGGCCTTGAGTACTATCTTCTGGATGGCGTTCTTGCTTACAAGATTACCGCGGGAAGCCTTGCCCTTGATGGCAAGAGTGGAGAAATCGTACTCCATTGAACTCTTCTTGAGCTTCGGCTTTGGCCTGAAGTTGATTCTTACTGTCTCGGCTTCGCCGTTGTGGTTGACCGTGAACCAGATTATGTCAGAACCAGGTTTGCCCTGAGTGATGTCGTATTCCTTGTCTCTGGTGACCGAGGTGATGGAGAAGCGCTTTGCGTAATAGATGCTGCTCTTTCCGTCGCGGTAGATCACGTTGTAGATCGTACGCTCGTCACCACGGTTGAACACGCCTACATAAAGCAGGTTCTTTCCGAAGAAGGCCTTGTCGCTTACTTTCGTGACGCGATACTTTCCGTCTTTACTGATCACGACGATTTCCGAAAGGTCGGAGCAGTCGCTGATGTATTCGCCGTTGTCGTCCTTCTTGAGCCCGATTCCTACGAAGCCTTCGGCCAGGTTGGCGTAAAGCTTGGCGTTGTTGTTGACCACCTTGGTAGCCGCGATTGTCTCGAAGCTGGTGATTTCGGTAAGTCTCGGGAAGTCCTTGCCGTATTTCTTCTTGAGACCCTTGAACCAGTCGATAGTATATTCGGTAAGATGCTCGATCTTGTCCTTGATGTCGGCCATCTGCTCTTCGAGGCTGCGGATCTTTTCGTCCATAGCCTTGGTATCGAACTTGGAGATCTTCCTTACAGGTTTCTCGACCAGTTTGAGGATATCGTCCATGACGATTTCCCTGCGGACTTCACCCTGGTATTCCTTCATCTTGGAGAACACCTCGTCGAGCTGGATTTCCCAGGTCTTCTGGTTCTCTTCAAGTATCTTATATACTTTGTTCTCGAAGAAGATACGCTCCAGGGAGCTGTAGTGCCAGTCATTCTCGAGTTCTTCGAGCTTTATCTGGAGCTGGGCTCCGAGAAGGTCCCTGGTGTGCCAGGTGTCGTATTCGAGCACGTCCTTCACGCTGAGGAACTGCGGCTTGTTGTCCTTGATCACGCAGGTGTTAGGAGCAATCGTGGCCTCGCAGTCAGTGAATGCGTAGAGAGCGTCGATGGTCTTGTCCGGGGAAACGTCGTTCGGAAGATGGATTATGATCTCCACCTTGTCCGTAGTCATGTCCTCGATCTTCTTTATCTTGATCTTGCCTTTGTCCTTGGCTTTCAGGATGGAATCGATAAGCACGTGGGTCGTCTTGCCGTAAGGCAGGGCGGTGATGGCGATGGTGTTCTTGTCGAGCTTGTCGATCTGCGCCCTGACCTTGACCGTGCCGCCGCGCTTGCCGTCCATGTACTTGGAACAGTCGGCGAAGCCTCCGGTAGGGAAGTCCGGGTAGATCTCGTAGTCCTGACCTTTCAGGATAGCGATCGAACCGTCGATAAGCTCGTTGAAGTTATGAGGCAGGATCTTTGAGGCCATGCCGACGGCGATGCCTTCGGTACCCTGGGCAAGCAGCAGCGGGAAGCGGACCGGGAGCTCGGTCGGCTCCTGGTTGCGGCCGTCGTATGAAGTCATCCAGTTGGTGATCTTCGGGTCGAATATCACTTCCTTCGCGAACTTGCTGAGGCGGGCCTCGATGTAACGCGGTGCGGCGTTGGAGTCGCCGGTAAGGATGTTACCCCAGTTTCCCTGGCAGTCGACCGCATAGCCTTTCTGGCCCAGCTGGACGAGAGCTCCGAGGATACTCTGGTCTCCGTGAGGATGGAACTGCATCGCCTGTCCGACGATGTTTGCCACTTTAGTATAAGCGCCGTCGTCCATACGGTACATCGCGTGGAGCACGCGTCTCTGTACAGGCTTAAGTCCATCCACAATGTGAGGAACGGCCCTCTGCAGGATTACATACGAAGAATAGTCAAGGAACCAGTCCTTGAACATTCCTGAAAGTTTGTATTTTCTGCTGTCCTCGCCGAGCAGCCTGTCGAATTTTCCCGACCCTTCGGTCGAGTCGTCCAGGGGTGCCTCGTTAAGATCGTCGTCCTGCTGGATATCGTCCCATTCTTCTGCCATCTGTTACCTCACTTGTTTTAGCTTATTATTCTTCATATCCGAATCTGCGGAGTTCCTTGCGGCTCTCCCTCCAGTCCGGATCAACCTTTACAAACATACTCAGGAATACTTTCTTCTGGAAGAAATCTTCCATCTCGATCCTGGCCTGAGTGCCCAGTTTCTTCAGCGCAGCGCCGGCCTTGCCGATGAGGATGCCTTTCTGGCTGTTCCGCATCACGTAGATTACGGCACTGATATCGTACCTTTCCTCGCCTTCCTTGAAGGTCTCGATCTCTACCTGGCAACAATAAGGAATCTCCTTGTCATAGTTGAGAAGGATCTTTTCCCTTATTATCTCCGAAGCGAAGAATCTGAGGTTCTTGTCGGTAAAGGCATCTTTGTCGAACCATGCCGGGGATTCCGGAAGGTTCTTTACGATAGCCTCATAGACGTTTTCGAGGTTGAACTTCTCCTGCGCTGAGACAGGGAAGATTTCGGCCTTTGGAAGCTGTTGCTTCCACCATCCCATCAGTTCCCCGACCTTAGTCTGGTCACTGATGTCTATCTTGTTGATCACCAGGATTATAGGACATTCGAGCTTCTGCAGCCTGGCTATATAATCGGCGTTCTTGTCAGCCTTCTCGACGACGTCCGTCACATAGAGGATGATGTCCGCGTCGCCGATGGCGGCGTCCACGAAATCCATCATGTTCTTCTGGAGACGGTAGTTAGGCTTGAGGATACCCGGAGTGTCGGAATAGACAATCTGGTAGTCGTCACCGTTGACGATTCCCATGATCCTGTGCCTGGTAGTCTGGGCTTTCGCCGTCACGATGGACAGTTTCTCGCCGACAAGGGCATTCATGAGCGTGGATTTGCCGACATTCGGGTTACCGATGATGTTGACAAATCCAGCTCTGTGTCTGCCTGTAGTTTTATTCTCCGCCATAGAGACTACATGTAAGCTCCCATCTTGAGGATGTTGGATTCACCCTCAGTGAGGAATCTCCACTCGCCCTTCTTGAGGCCCTTCTTGGTGAGGCCTGCGAAGTAAACCCTGTCAAGAGCCTTTACGTCGTAGCCGAGGGATTCGAAAATCCTTCTGACGATGCGGTTCTTGCCTGAGTGGATCTCTATGCCGATCTTCTTGTGGTCCTCTGAGTCGATGTACTCGAGCTCGTCTGCTGCGACAGGCCCGTCGCTGAGCTCAACACCTGCGAGGATCTTGTTGAAGTCCTCCTGTGCGACCGGACGGTCGAGGATTACCTGATAGATCTTCTTCTTGTCGTATGACGGATGGGTAAGTTTCTCTGCGATGTCACCATCGTTAGTGAACATAAGTACGCCGGTGGTGCTCTTGTCGAGGCGGCCTACAGGGAATACCCTTGCGGTGCAGCCCTTGAGCAGATCCATCACAGTCTTTTCTGCGTGAGGATCGCTGGCGGTAGTTACGTAGCCTTTCGGCTTGTTCATGATGATGTAGACTTTCTCTTCGCCCTTCAGGGTCTCACCGTTGAACTTGACTTCGTCCTTGAGGATGTTGACCTTGGTACCGAGTTCGGTAACAACTTCTCCGTTGACGGTTACTACACCGGCCTGGATAAGCTGGTCAGCCTCGCGACGCGAGCATACTCCCGAGTTGGCGATGAATTTGTTGAGTCTGATCTCCTCCTTGATTGGAGCCTTTACGGTATCGTTGTCGGAGAACTGCATATCCGAGATTATCGGCTTGCGGGCCAGCATCTTGCTGATGCCCTCGTCTTTACGCGGAGCCTGACGCTTTGCTGCGAATCCAGGTTTGCGTCCTGCCGGTCTTCCTCCCTGACGGTTGTCGTTGAAATTCCTTCTTGGTCTGCCCTCGCCATAGCTTCTGCGATCGTTGTCGCCGTATGGTCTGTGAGGACGGTCTCCGTAAGATCTCTGCTGACGGTCACCGTAGCTTCTGCGCTCCTGGTTGTCGCCGTATGATCTCTGAGAGCGGTCTCCGTAAGATCTCTGCTGGCGGTCGCCATAGCTTCTGCGCTCCTGGTTATCACCATAGTTCCTGCGTGGACGGTCACCATATGACCTCTGGGAGCGGTCGCCGTAGCTTCTGCGCTCCTGGTTGTCACCATAGTTCCTGTTTGGACGGCCATCGCCATAGTTTCTGCGTGGACGGTCTTCGCCGTCACCGTAATTTCTGCGTGGTCTGTCTTCGAAGTTTCTTTGTGGACGATCGTATTCCACCTTTTCTGAGTGTGTGCCGGAAATTCTCGGCCGTCTCGGCCTTAGTTTCCTTCCTTCTGCGGAAAATCCGCCTTTGTTATTTTCTTCCATAGTCTTAAACCCTCACGGGCGATTAAAAATTAATTGCTTTAAAGCTGTTATTTAAGATTAAAAATGTAAGTAATTGTCCCTTGCTGCTGTTCTGGCGCATCAGATTTCTGATTGAAATGAGTTTCCATAGCCGCTTTTCTGGCAGCAGTCCAGAGGTTCTTGTCTGTCACCGTAGTACCATCGGCGCCCGGAACGGCTTTTACAACATTGCCATATCGGTCAACCGAGATTGTTACTACTACAATTCCGGATTCCTGAACATTGTATTCAGGCCTTTGTATGTTACCGAGCACATGTCTGCCCTTAAGGTGGGCATTAGGCTCTCCAGTAGTTTTTCCGGACGGTGTGTTTCCCATAGCGTGTCCGGCCTTCAGCGACTCGCTTATGTCAGACGCTGTCTGAGGAGCGAGCGTATCTTTGTCAGTCTTGTTGTCTGCAGCATGGAAAAGCGCGCGGTTGTCAATCGGCTTCTCCCTCTGCGGTTCATATTTTTCCACATCTCCGTCTTCGCCCATCGTAGCTTCTCTGGCCTTGTTGGCCGTACGGCCTTTCTCCTGGGCCTGGGAACTCTGCACCAGCTCGACCGGTCTTGTCCGGTCCACTTCTTCGGCATGCGGCTGAGAGCCGTTGTACACCTGCTTCACAGGTTCCTCCACGACTTCCGTGAAATCAATCAGGAAAGTCTGCTCCTCTGGCGGAGGGTAGATGTAGTTCAGTCCGGTAAAGGTTCCGTACAATGCCAGAAGGACATGGACTCCTACGGCAACCGCAACTCCCGCCACAGTGCCCGTCCTCTCAGTCTTTGTCCGTTTCTGTCTGTACTGTTCCATTTCTTCCTATTCCGGAGAGGTCGCCAGGATCACCTTGTAGTGGTTTCTCTTGGCAATGTTCATTACCGCTACGACTTCCTTTACAGGAACGCTTTCGTCGGCATATATCGAGAATGTAGGATCCTCTTCGCTGTTGAGGAGTCCCACAAGTTCGTCTTCAATCTGCTCGAACGGAACCGGAGTCTCGTTTCCGTTGATGTGGTACGAATAGATGTCATCCTGATGCCAGTCCTTGATCGAAACGCTGACTGTCGCCTTGGCGGAAACCTGGCCGGTGCTCTTCGGAAGAAGAAGCTTCAGCGCGTTCGGATTGACGAGCGTCGAGGTGATCAGGAAGAAGATGAGCAGCAGGAACACCAGGTCTGTCATTGACGACATCCCGATATCCGAGAGCACCTTCGTATGTCTTTTTATCGCCATATCTTATTCTTCAGCTGCAGGTTCGTGGAGTACATCCATGAAATCGATGGTAGCGCTCTCCATCTTGAACACGAGGTCGGAAATATTCGACGTGAGGTAGTTGTATCCGAAGTAAGCCACGATACCGACGATAAGACCGCCCACTGTAGTGATCATGGCGGTGTAGATACCGCTGGAGAGCAGAGTGATGTCGATATTGTTGCCTGCCTGGGACATGTTGAAGAAGGCCTGGACCATACCGATGACGGTTCCGAGGAATCCGATCATCGGAGCGCCGCCGGCGATTGTGGCGAGCAGCGGAAGGCCCTTCTCAAGTCTTGCCACCTCGGCGTTGCCGACGTTTTCTACGGCTGTCTGTATGTCAGTCAGCGGACGTCCGAGTCTCTCGATGCCCTTCTGCACCAGTCTGGCGACAGGGGAGTCGAACTTCTCGCAAAGAGAAATCGCTGATTTTATCTTTCCTTCGTGGATATAGTCACGGATATCGTTCATAAAGTTCTTGTCGATGTTTCCCGCCTTGTGGATCAGCCACCACTTCTTTCCGAAGATATAGATGGCAATTACTGAAAGCGCGAGAAGTACAAGCATGAGCCAACCGCCCTTAGTGGCGAGGCTGATGATAGAAAATGACATCTGAGTCTGTAAAAACGTCATGATTCGTGTTGCAACTTAATTATAAATACCGGGTTGACACATATTGTGCCAGTATCTGGCAAAGATAGTAAAAATTTCCCGGACAACCACTATTTATCCTTATATTTGATTTCAGTGAGGAATAGGGCATGGCCCGGGACCGAGTCCCCGGCGGCGCAACGGTCATGCGAATCCAGAACTTCTTTCATCCACTGCGGATCATGCTTTCCGCGACCGATTTCAAGAAGGGTGCCGACGATGGCCCTGACCATGTTGCGCAGGAACCTGTCGGCCCTGACGGTAAATACCAGATAGTCTTCGCCTGAAGGGTAACCCATGAGCCTGACATGGTCCGGAGTGTAGCTCTTCCATGAGGCCTCGGTGACGGTGCATATCGAAGTCTTGTTGTTGCCGCCGGTCTTCTCGAAGCAGCTGAAGTCCCTTGTCCCGAGAATATAGGATGCGGCCTTGTTCATAGCTTCGACATCGAGCGGATAGGTGAATCTGTATGAGAATCTTTCTGCGAACGGGTCCTTTTTCCGGTTGAGGAAATACATGTATTCCCGGGATTCCGCATCGAATCTGGAATTGAAGTCCGGGGATGTCTCTGATATGCCGTGAACTATGATTCCGGGGGGCATCATGGCATTTATTTTGTAGCCGATTGCGGCGGTGTCGAAGGCAC
The DNA here is from genome assembly GCA_900167925.1 of Bacteroidales bacterium WCE2008. Taxonomy (NCBI): domain Bacteria; kingdom Pseudomonadati; phylum Bacteroidota; class Bacteroidia; order Bacteroidales; species Bacteroidales bacterium WCE2008. The sequence goes on along the minus strand of FUZM01000003.1, from coordinate 223,889 downwards.
GCGCAGCGTCAAAATGCGCCACGTAATTAATCGCGTTGACCCCCGCGTCCGTCCTTCCGGCCCCTGTGACGGAAATTTCCTCTTTCAGAAGAGTCGACAGAGCTTTCTGCAGGCTTTCCTGGATTGAGGGTCCGTTTGGCTGGATCTGCCAGCCGCTGAAACCGGAACCGTCGTATGATAGTGTGATCCTGTATCGCATAGTTGGTACAAAAGTATTAAAATTTATTGATATGGACGTTAATATTAAAGAATTGAACGACCGCATCCAGCAGGAAAGCTCCTTCGTGGATATGCTGACCCTGGAGATGGGAAAGGTGATTGTAGGCCAGAAGGCTCTTGTGGAGAATCTTCTGATAGGTCTGCTCGCAAACGGACACATCCTTCTCGAAGGTGTTCCGGGCCTTGCGAAGACTTTGGCCATCAATACACTCGCGCAGGCCGTGGATGCAAAGTTCAGCAGGATCCAGTTTACTCCTGATCTCCTTCCTGCCGATGTGATCGGTACTATGATCTATTCGCAGAAGAACGAAGGATTCGAGGTGCACAAGGGCCCTGTTTTCGCTAATTTCGTACTTGCTGATGAGATCAACCGAAGCCCTGCAAAAGTACAGTCGGCCCTTCTCGAGGCGATGCAGGAGCATCAGGTCACTATCGGAGACAAAACGTTCAGTCTTCCAGATCCGTTCCTCGTGATGGCTACCCAGAACCCGATCGAGCAGGAAGGTACCTACCCTCTTCCAGAGGCCCAGGTCGACCGTTTCATGCTCAAGGTCGTCGTGGATTATCCGAAGAAAGAAGAGGAGCGCATGATCATCAGGATGAACAACTCCGGAGAATTCCCTCATGCCAATCCGGTAGTGAAGCCGGAGGACATCGTCCGAGCAAGGAACATCGTCCGCGAGGTCTATATGGACGAAAAGATCGAACGTTATATAGTAGATATAGTATATGCCACGAGAACCCCTAAGGAGTATGGCCTTGGCAAGCTCAAGGATCTCATTTCCTACGGAGCGTCCCCTCGTGCCAGCATCTCCCTTTCGATGGCTTCCAAGGCATATGCATTCATCAAACGCAGAGGCTATGTCATCCCTGAGGATGTGCGTGCCGTCTGCAACGAAGTCCTCAGGCACCGTATCGGACTTACCTACGAGGCCGAGGCTGAGAACGTGACGTCGGAAGAGATAATCTCCGATGTGCTTAACGCCGTAATGGTTCCATAATGGAAAGCAGAAGTGCCAGCGATCTCCTCAAGCGGGTCCGAAAGATAGAAATAAAGACCCGCGCCCTCTCGCACCAGATCTTTGCGGGCCAGTACCACTCAGCCTTCAAGGGCCGCGGTATGGCGTTCAGCGAAGTGCGTGAGTATCAGTACGGCGACGACGTCCGCAATATGGACTGGAACGTCACCGCCCGTATGCATGCTCCGTATGTCAAGGTGTTCGAGGAGGAGAGGGAACTGACCGTCGTGCTGCTGATCGATGTCAGCCGCTCGGGTCTTTTCGGCACTCGTGTGCAGACCAAGAGAGATCTGATCGCGGAGATTGCGGCAGTATTGTCATTCTCCGCAACGATCAACAACGATAAGGTCGGAGCCCTGTTCTTCAGCGACAAGGTGGAGAAATTCATAGCCCCGAAGAAGGGCCGCAGCCACCTGTTGCACATAATCCGCGAGATTCTGGAGTTCACCCCTGAATCCGACGGTACCGATGTCTCGGAGGCTCTGCGCTATCTTACCGGCGCCCTGAAGAAAAAATGTACGGCCTTCGTGCTTTCGGACATGCTGGACGTCGACCGGAACGGCAATCCGGCTTATGAAGACGCCCTCAAGGTTGCCGCCAACCGCCATGACCTTTCAGTCATCCGGGTAAAAGACCCGAGAGAGGCGACGATTCCTGCTGTCGGGCTGGTCAATGTCAAGGATTCCGAGACAGGGGAATCCGCATGGATCAACACAGACAGCCGCAGCGTGAGACGGAAGTATGAAGCATGGTTCCGCAATGCGGACGAGTCCGCCACGAGACTGTTCAACCGCTATCGCATCGACAGCGTAAGCATCTCGACGGACGAGGACTATGTAAAAGGGCTGATGGCCCTGTTCAACAAGAGATAGGATGAAAAAGATATTGTCATTGATAGCAGTCTTTACGGCGTTTGCCATTTCGGCATACGCCGGAGACGGAGACCGTATAGAGATGGAGGGCTCATTCCTGCGTCAGCTGCAGAAAAGAGACTCCGTGCTCATCGGCGACCAGCTCCAGTACGGAGTGCTGCTCAGGGATGTCAAGGAGGGGACGAGATTCGCATTCCCGGACTATCAGGGGCATCTCACCGACAGCGTGGAGACAGTCGGCTCCTGGATCATGGATACTGTAAGAGTCTCGAAAGACAAGAATCTGTATGATATCCAGGCCTCGATCGTGGTGACTTCTTTCGAAGAAGGTAAGCACGGACTCCAGCCTATATATCTTCTCAGAAGCGAAGACGGCGAGAAGATCGATACTCTTGTCTTCAACCCTCAGACATTGGAGGTCAAGGCTCCTTCCGTGGACCCTGAAACCTTCGAAGTGCACGATATCCGCAAGCAGATAGGTTATCCTCTGACCTTCGTGGAGATTCTCCCTTATATAGGAATCCTGGCCGGAATAGCTTTGCTGGTCCTGCTGATCGTATATCTTATCCGCAGGCCGAAGAAAGACGCTCCGGAACCGGACGAGCCGGCCCATATCCGGGCGCTCCGCAAGCTGGACGGCCTCCGCGGCGACAGACTCTGGGCTCCGGAAAAGCAGAAACTGTTCTACTCCGAAGTGACGGACGTGCTGAGAAGCTATATAGTATCCCGCTACGGGGTTGACGCGATGGAAATGACGACCGCCGAAATACTCGACGGACTGAAGGGAAAAGAAGTCCCTGCCGAGCTTTATCTCGGCCTGAAGGAACTTTTCGAGACTTCGGATTATGTCAAGTTCGCCAAGATGACAGCCACGGAAGAAGAACTTGCGAAAGCTGTCCCTGAAGCGGTCAGATTCGTTACTGAAACATATCAGAGAGAAATAGATAAGGAGGCTGGAAATGTTCTTTGAGTATCCTGAAGTAATGTGGTTCTTTGCAGTGCCGGTCCTGCTGGTGCTGCTCTACCTTTATAAGGAGCTGAAGAGCCGGAATCCGCATATGCGTGTTTCCACCATAGCCCCGTGGAAGTCCGGCGGAATGTCGGTGCTTGCAGTGCTCAGGCATCTGCCCTTCATCTTCCGTATCGGCGCTCTCTGCTTCATTATCGTGGCCCTGGCCCGTCCGAGATCCTCTACCGAGACCGAAAAGGTCGATACCGAGGGTATCGATATCGTCTTTGCGATTGACGTATCTACCAGTATGCTGGCAAGGGACTTCACCCCGGACCGTATCAGTGCCGCCAAGGACATTGCGATAGAGTTCATAAGCCAGCGCCCGAGCGACCGTATGGGAATAGTCGTCTTCGCCGGCGAGAGCTACACCCAGTGCCCGCTGACCACCGACAGGGCGACACTTATCAACCTCATGAAGGAAGTCCAGACCGGACTGATCGACGACGGAACCGCAATCGGCAACGGCCTCGCGACCGCTGTCGCCAGAATGAAAGATTCTGACGCCAAGAGCAGGGTGATCATATTGATTACCGATGGCGTCAACAACATGGGCGAAGTAGCCCCTCTGACCGCCGCCGAGGTCGCCAAGACCTACGGAGTCAGGGTTTATACGATCGGCGTCGGAGCCAATGGCACCGCCCCGTACCCGATGATGACCCCGTTCGGAGTCCAGATGCAGAATGTCCAGGTCGAGATTGACGAAGACCTGCTGAAGCAGGTCGCAGACATGACTGGAGGCCGTTATTACAGGGCTACGGACAATACCAAACTTGCAGAGATCTATTCCGAAATCAACAAGATGGAGAAGGCCCGTACCACTGTGGACAGTTTCCCGGTATATAAGGAACTCTTCCCTAAATATGCTTTCGCGGCGCTTGTCCTGCTTCTGCTCGAACTTGTAACAAGACTTTTAATCAGGAGACTGCCATGAGTTACTATTTTGCACAACCTCAATACCTTCTTCTGATTCTGCTGATCCCGGTGATACTGCTGGGATACGGCCTGTCCAGATATCTCAGACGCAGGAAAATCGCCCGTCTGGGCGACGAGGGACTGGTCGATGAACTGATGCCGTCATGGTCCCGTTCCAAGGGCTGGGTCAAGGCGGTCCTGTTCTGTCTGGCCCTGTTCTTTTTCGCAATCGGCATCGCCAGACCGCTGATCGGAGCGAAACTCAGCCAGCATGAGTCAAGGGGCGCCGAAGTCATGATCCTTCTCGATGTCTCGAATTCGATGCTCGCGGAGGATTATTCCCCGAACCGTCTTGAACGGGCCAAGCTGGCGATTTCCAGGATCGTGGACAAACTCCAGGAGGACCGCATCGGACTTGTGCTCTTCGCCGGAACTCCGTTTGTCCAGCTCCCGATCACGACCGATTATGTCTCCGCGAAGATGTTTCTCGGGAACATATCGACGGAGTCGGTGCCTGTCCAGGGAACCGCGATCGGAGAAGCTATCAATCTGGCAGTCAAGGCTTTCAGCGCCGAGAGCGAGAAAAGCCGCGCGATTGTCGTGATAACCGACGGCGAGAACCATGAAGATGACCCTGTCGAGGCGGCGAAACAGGCCGCCGACATGGGCATAAAAGTATATACTATCGGAGTCGGATCATCGGAAGGACAGCCGATCCCGATCGGAGGGGAGCTGCTCAAGGACATGAACGGAGAGATTGTCGTCACTAAACTGGATGAGCAGATCCTCCGCGATGTCGCTGCCGCAGGCAAGGGCGCCTATGTCCATGCCGGGAACGAAGAGTTCGGACTCAATCCGGTGATAGATGATATCAGGAAGATGGAGAAGGAGGATTTCTCGTCTATCGTATTCGAAGAATATGACGAGCAGTACATGTACTTCCTCTGGATAGCCTTCGTCCTGCTTGTGATTGAAATGCTTATCGGCCGAAGGAAACCGAAGATAAAGCTTTTTTAGACTATGGGATTTTCAAGAAATATCGTTGTTTTGGCAATAGCCCTGCTGGGTTGCGTGTCGATGTACGCGCAGGCCGACAGGAATGACGTGCGCGCCGGCAACCGGCAGTTCCGCAAAGGGGACTGGACCCAGGCTGACTTGAGCTATAGGAAAGCGCTCGCCAAGGACTCTACGTCTTTCGTCGCGGCGTATGATCTCGCCAACAATCTCTACCGGCAGCAGAACCACGAGGAGGCCGCGAAGATGTATTCGAAGGTCGAAGGCGTGTCTATTGTCGCAGGCCATGGCTTCGACCTGTATTTCAATAAGGGCGACAATGCCGTGGCAATGGAAGACTGGCAGACCGCTGTCTCAGCTTTCCGTCAGGCGATGATCCTGAATCCGGAGAGCATCGAGGCGAAGGAGAATTATCTCTACGCCAAGAGCAAGCTCCAGAATCAGATGTCCAACGACCAGATGAGCAACAAGGAGATGGACGACAAGCAGAGGGAGAAGAGCGAGAATAACGATCAGGGCGGGGACCAGGTGGACGACGACAAGTACATCGACGACAAGGACGCTGACAAGGCCCAGAATGATCCGGATTCCAAGGAAAAGAACCAGGACGACAAGTCCGAAAAAAAGAATCAGCAGCCGAAGCCTCAGCAGGGTTCCGGCGGCATCTCCGGGCAGCAGGCTCAGCAGATTCTTCAGGCAATGCAGGCTAAAGAAGACCAGACCCAGGATAAGGTGAAGAGCAAGAAGGCTCTCAACCAGAAGTCCCGCCAGAAAGAAAAGAATTGGTAATATGAAGAGATTTTTGACATTCATGATCGTGATGCTGTCTGCCGCGCTGATGAACGCGCAGAACTCCATCAGAGTCGAGGTGCAGAACATTGTCAGCACCGACGAACAGTTCAATGTCACCTTCATAATCGAAGGCGAAGACCGTCCGTCGTCGTTCGACTGGACTCCAGGCCAGGATTTCAACCTTGTCTGGGGACCGCAGACAGGTTCTTCCACCAGCATCAACATCGTCAACGGAAAGAGGACAAAGTCCTCCCAGTTCACATACACCTATATCCTCTCTCCTAAGTCTGCCGGCAAGTTCCATATACAGCCTGCATCGGCTACTGTCGGAGGAAAGACTATCAGTTCCCGTCAGGTCCAGGTCGAGGTCGTCGCCGGAGGTTCCGGGACGCAGTCCCGCGGTGGAAGCCAGTCCGGACAGCAGCGCCAGACCACCGAGATCTCAGGGGATGATATTTTCATGAAGCTGACGCTCAGCAAGACGAATGCTGTCGTCGGCGAGCCTATCACGGCTACCCTCAAACTCTACCAGAGAGTTGACGTGGCCGGTTTCGAGGATGCGAAATTCCCTTCTTTTGAAGGCTTCTGGAGCCAGGAGACCGAGGCCCCTAACAATATCAGCTTCTCCCGCGAAGTCGTCGGGGACCAGATATACAACAGCGCCGTAATCCGTCGCTATGTGCTTATCCCGCAGAAGTCCGGCACCTTGAAGATAGATCCTGCAGAGCTTGTATGCCTTGTAAATGTAAGGGTGCAGAGCCGCTCCAACAGCATATTCGACGATTTCTTCGGAGACAGCGTCCGCAGCCTCAGGAAGAGACTGTCGACACCTGCTGTCAATGTCCATGTCCGCGCGCTCCCGGCCGGGGCCCCTGCTTCGTTCGGAGGCGGAGTCGGTTCCTTTACGCTTTCGGCGAAGTTCAGTAAGGATTCGCTCAAGACCCATGACGCGTCTTCTCTTCTGGTGACTGTCTCCGGAAAGGGCAATGTGTCTCTTCTCACTGCGCCTTCCATACAGTTCCCGGCAGATTTCGAGGTATATGACGTGAAGTCTGACGTCAAGACTACAGAAGGCGGGACATCCGGTTCCAAGACATTCGAATATCCGTTCATCCCGAGAAGCCACGGCGACTTCGAGATTCCGGATATACAGTATTCATATTATGACGTCAATGCCGGAAAGTATGTCGTCCTGAATGCCGGCCCCGTACGTATAAAGGTCGGCAAGGGCAAGGGAGGAGAGTCTTCCGGTGTCGTATCGACTCTGCCGTCTGTCGAGAGACGCGATGTCCGCAGTCTCGGCGAGGATATAAGGTTCATAAATACGCGCAAGCCTTCATTGTCCAGGGGAGGCGGCTTCCTTCTCGGATCCGCCGGTTACTGGATTGTAGTGATTCTGATTATTCTTGCCGCAGCTGCCGTGTGGTTCGTCATGAGGCGTGCGGCTGCCCGCAGGGCCGACGTCGTCGGCACCAGGACGAGAGGCGCGACCAGAAAGGCCCGCAAGAGACTGGCACAGGCTGACGAGTACCTCAAGAAGGATCTTTATACAGCTTTCTATGAGGAACTGCACAAGGCTCTGCTGGGATTCATCTCCGACAAGATGAATATGAAGGTGGAGGATCTCAACAAGGAGACTATCACTGCCAGGCTTCTGGAGAACAAGGTTCCGGAGTCCGTGACTGCCGAATTCACCGGTCTTCTGGATGCCTGCGAGTATGCGAGATATGCTCCGGGTTCCGGAAATGAGGCCATGAGAGCCCATTATGATACCGCAGTAAAGGTTATTTCTTCAATTGATTCGGGTATGAAAGCAAAAAAGGCGGCCGGTGCCGCTGTTCTCGCCGTTGTCATGCTCCTTCTTCCTGGCGCGGCGACTTATGCTTCGGAAGCTGATGCCGGCTATTGGGAGGAAGGCGTATCGGCATATCAGGAAGGACGCTGGAAAGATGCTGCAGGGGCGTGGGAGAATGCCGTCGCCGACGGGGGCGAGTCCGCTGTCCTCTATTACAATATCGGAAATGCATGGTTCAAGGACGGGAATGTCCCTAAGGCGATTCTGAATTATGAGAGGGCTCTGAAGCTGAATCCTTCTTATGATGACGCCCGCTTCAACCTGGAGTTTGCCCGGACGCAGATCCAGGACCGTATCGAAGAGGTCCCGGAGTTCGTGCTGGCGGCATGGGGCCGCAAGATGTGCTATAAGCTCAGCTCGAATGTATGGGCAGTGCTCTTCATTGTCTTTCTGACCGGTGCGCTGGCTATGCTGCTGATGTTCCTGCTCTCATCCGGAAGGGGAGCGCGCAGGGCGGGATTCTTCTCTGCAATAGGGCTGTTCCTGGTCGCCCTGCTCTGTCTGGATTTCGCGTATTGGCAGTATTCCGATTACCGGAAGACCGATTCTGCGATTGTCATGGTCCCGGTATCGTCAGTAAAGAGCTCTCCGTCATCGGGAGTCGATGCGAAGGATCTGTTCGTGCTTCATGAAGGTACCAAAGTCCGGATCCTGGACGAGGCCGGCGACTGGATGAATATCGAGCTAGCCGATGGAAGGCAGGGATGGATGCGCAAGTCCGAAGTGGAGATGCCATAGTATCACGCCTATCGATACGGATACGTTGAGGGAGTGCTTCGTCCCGTACTGGGGAATCTCCAGCGAGAAATCCGATTCGTCGACTACAGACTGTTCTACGCCCGCGACTTCATTTCCGAAGACGAGGGCGTATTTCTTTCCCTGCTCAGGAATGAAACTGTCGAGCTTGACGGAGTGCACTGTCTGTTCGACGCTGACGATGGTATAGCCTTCGGCCTTGAGGCTGGCGATGGCGTCGAGGGTGCTGTCGGCATGTTCCCAGGCGACGCTGTCTTCGGCTCCGAGGGCGGATTTGTGGATTTCTGCAGACGGGGGTACTGCGCAGATGCCGCAGAGCCAGATCTTGTCCACTTTGAAGGCGTCGCAGCTTCTGAATGCGGAGCCTACGTTGTGGGCGCTGCGGATGTTGTCGAGGACTACGGCTATGCCTGAAGGAGGCAGTCCTTTGTACTCCTCGGCAGATACTCTTCCGAGTTCTATGTTCAGCAGTTTCCTGTCTTTCATGTCTGTATGAAATTCTGATTCCAAATAATACGCAAAGGTAGGTTTTTTTTCTTATCTTTGCCGAATATTTCCGGAATGAGGGAAAACTTTAACAAAATAGATATATGAAACAGGATCTTCAGGTATTCGACCTGATAAAGAAAGAGAATGAAAGACAGTCTTCAGGACTGGAACTTATCGCCTCTGAAAACTATGTCAGCGAGCAGGTGCTTAGTGCAATGGGCTCGATTTGTACTAACAAGTATGCCGAGGGTTACCCGGGCAAGAGATACTATGGCGGCTGTGAGGTCGTTGACCAGATAGAGCAGCTTGCTATCGACCGTCTCTGCAGCATCTACGACGCCGAATATGCGAATGTTCAGCCTCATTCCGGAGCGCAGGCCAACATGGCCGTGACAATGGCATGCCTCAAGCCGGGCGATACCTTCATGGGCCTCGACCTGAGCATGGGCGGTCACCTTACCCACGGTTCCCCAGTGAACGCTTCCGGAATCCTTTACCATGCAGTCGCTTATGGTCTCGATCCTGAGACCGGCCGCGTCAATTACGATGAAATGGAGAAGAAGGCTCTCGAGTGCAAGCCGAAACTTATCATCGGCGGAGCTTCGGCATATTCTCGCGAATGGGATTACGAAAGGATGAGAGCTATCGCTGACAAAGTCGGCGCAATTCTCTGGATTGACATGGCCCACACTGCCGGCCTCATCGCCGCAGGCCTTCTCAAGAATCCTGTAAAATATGCCCATATCGTAACTTCCACCACCCACAAGACACTCCGCGGACCTCGCGGCGGTATCATCCTCATGGGCAAGGATTTCGACAATCCTTGGGGACTTACGACACCTAAGGGCGAGATCAAGAAGATGAGCGCCATCCTCAACTCAAGCGTATTCCCTGGCATCCAGGGCGGCCCGCTCGAGCATGTGATCGCAGCCAAGGCTGTCGCTTTCTACGAGGCCATGCAGCCTGAATACAAGGAGTATCAGTCTCAGGTCATCGCCAACGCCAAGGCAATGTGCGAAGGCTTCATCGCTAAGGGCTACAAGATCATCTCTGGCGGCACTGACAACCACCTCATGCTCATTGACCTCCGCACACGCTTCCCTGAGCTTCACGGAAAGCTCGCCGAGAAAGAGCTCGTAAAGGCTGACATCACCGTCAACAAGAACATGGTTCCTTTCGACAGCCGCAGCCCGTTCCTGACCTCAGGTCTTCGCGTGGGTACCCCTGCAATCACCTCCCGCGGTTTCGTGGAGAAGGACATGGTGGAGATCGTCTCTCTCATCGACACTGTACTGGCATCTGCTTCAGAGCACTTCGCAGCCCTTACTGCCAAGGAGCCTGACGCAGCCCAGCTCGCAGAGATCGAAGCCCACAAGGAAGTGCTTGCAAATGTGCGCAAGCAGGTTCACATGATGACCTCCGGCCGTCCTCTGAACCGCTACTAGTCCGATTATTTTTAAGGAGAATAGTTTGATTATTAAAAAAATCTTTCTACCTTTATCGCAGTTATAAAAAAGAAAATGATTGTAATCCGTCATCACGAGCATCATCATTACTTTATCTTAGGATAAGGCTGATGCCGCGTATGCAGATGAGAATTTGATACAAGAGGCTCGCCTTATCGGAGGCGGGCCTCTTTTTTATAAGGTACTTAACGAATAGATATGATACGAATAGCAATCCAATCCAAGGGAAGGCTCAACGAAGACAGCTGTGCCCTTCTCAAAGACGCCGGAATCACGGTGGACGAAGTAAAACGCAAATTCCTGGGCAAGGCCGCAGATTTTCCTCTGGAGACCCTCTATCTCCGAGATGACGATATCCCTGAGGTCGTGGCCGACGGCTCGTCCGACATCGGCATCGTCGGCCTGAACGAAGTCGGAGAGACAGGGGCTGACGTGACCATAGTGCGCAAGCTCGGTTTCGGCCGCTGCCGCATTTCCCTTGCCATTCCTAAGAATGAGGAATACACCGGACCTCAGTGGTTCGAAGGAAAGTCCATCGCGACGTCCTATCCGAAAATCCTCGGCGACTACCTCGCAAAGAACAAGGTCAACGCCACTGTGCGGGTGATCAAAGGTTCTGTAGAGATAGCTCCGGCAGCAGGAATCGCCGATGCCATCTTCGACATTGTCTCGTCCGGCGGCACCCTGGTATCCAACGGCCTCAAGGAAGTCGAGCGGGTATTCGAGTCGGAGGCAGTGCTTATCGCCAACAAGAACATCACTCCGGAGAAGCAGGAACTTCTCGACAACATTCTCTTCAGGTTCGACTCCGTGAGCGAGAGCAGGGACATGAAATATATCCTTATGAACCTTCCTTCTGACAAGGTCGGAGAAGCCCTCAACATACTCCCGGCCATGAGAAGCCCTACCGTGATGCCTCTTGCCGCCGAAGGCTGGTGCTCCCTGCACTCTGTCGTCAAGGCCGAGGACCTGTGGGACAAGATAATGCAGCTCAAGAAGATCGGAGCCGAGGGTATCCTTGTGTTGAACGTAGACAAGGTGATAGCATGAAGACATATGTAAATACTCCCAGGTCGGAATGGGCTGCCCTCGTCGCACGTTCCCTTCCTGACGATACTGCGATCGAAGAGCGTGTCCGCGGGATACTCGCCCGCGTAAAAGAGGGCGGAGACAAGGCTCTTCGCGACATCACCACCGAGATAGACGGCTGTGCTCCTGATTCTTTCCTCGTAAGCAGGGAAGAGATAGAGTCGGCGGTAGCCAAGGTGTCTGACAAAGTCAAGGCGGCCGTGGCCGAAGCCGACGAAAGGATAAGCGCTTTCCATAAACTCCAGATACCGCGCGACGCCGTTTCGGAAGTCGGCGGAGTAAGATGCGTCAGGAAGTATCTTCCGATAGAGAAGGTCGGTCTGTATATCCCCGGAGGCAGCGCTCCGCTTTTCTCCACGATATTGATGCTGGCCCTTCCGGCAAAGATAGCCGGCTGCAGGGAGATCACCCTCTGCACCCCATGCGGAAAAGACGGATCGGTGGCCCCTGAGATCCTCTATACGGCCGATTTCTGCGGAATAGACCGCATCTTCAAACTCGGCGGGGCCCAGGCGATCGGAGCGATGGCCTATGGAACGGAGTCAGTCCCGAAAGTCAGCAAGATCTTTGGCCCGGGCAACCGCTACGTCATGAAAGCGAAGCAACTGGTCAGCTCCGAAGGAACGGCCATAGACATGCCGGCTGGCCCGTCCGAAGTCATGGTCCTCGCCGACAAGACCGCCCGCCCGGAATTCGTCGCCGCCGATCTGCTCTCGCAGGCCGAACATGGACCTGACAGCCAGGTAATGCTGGTTGCGACCGACGTCTCGATAGCCGAAGCGGTAAGCGCCGAAGTTGACCGTCAGCTCGCCCTTCTTCCTCGCGGCGGGATCGCAGAAAAGGCCCTCCAGAACAGCAGGATCATCGTCTTTGACAACAAAGACGACATCGTGGCTTTCGCAAATGAATATGCTGCAGAGCACCTTATCATATCTATGCAGAATCCTTGGGAGATTGCCGGAAGGATAACTGCAGCCGGAAGCATTTTCATAGGGAACTATTCTCCAGAGAGCGCCGGCGACTATGCCTCCGGTACCAACCACACCCTCCCGACCATGGGGCTCGCCACTGCTTTCAGCGGCATTGGTACCGACAGTTTCATGCACGCTGTATATTATCAGGAGCTTTCCCGCGAAGGGCTCTCGAATCTCGCGGATACGATTATTGACATGGCGGAAGCCGAAGGCCTCCAGGCCCACGCTGCCGCAGTAAAAATACGACTTGACAAATGACGACAGAACAGGTATTATCCCTTGTGAGACCGAACATCGCGGCTCTATCCCCCTATTCGACGGCGCGTGACGAATACAAGGGACCGGTCGGCATATTCATGGATGCCAATGAGAACCCTTACGGAGATAAGGGTTACAACCGATATCCGGGGACCGCTCTGAAGGAAGAAGTCCGCGGCAGGATCTCGGCCCTGAAGGGCGTTCCTGCCGGGAATATCTTTCTCGGAAACGGCAGCGACGAGGCGATAGACCTTTGCTACAGGGTGTTCTGCACTCCTGGCAAGGACAACGCCGTCATCATCGCCCCCAGCTATGGAATGTATTCCGTATGTGCTGACATCAACGATGTCGAGAGCCGCCAGGTACCTCTGAACGAGGATTTCTCCCTTCCGGTCGAAAGGCTTCTGGCCGCAGCCGACGAGAGGACCAAGCTGATGTGGATATGCTCCCCGAACAACCCTACCGGAAACGCTTTCCCGAGGGAGCGGATTGTTTCCCTGTTGGAGAACTTCAAGGGAGTCGTGGTCGTAGATGAGGCTTATATCGACTTCAGCTCCGAGCCGAGCCTTCTCGGACTGCTCTCGGAATATCCCAATCTGATAGTGCTCCAGACTCTGTCGAAGGCCTGCGGACTCGCCGGCCTGCGTATCGGTCTGGCATTTGCGGACGAAAAGATAATCAGTATCTTCCGCCAGGTGAAGTACCCGTACAACATCGGTACCGATACCCTGGGCCTGGCCTTGAGTCTGATCGACAAGGACAAGATCGACTCTCAGGTCAGGATACTTCTTTCCGAAAGGACTATGCTTGCAAAAGAAATCGCTGCGATGCCTTTCGTGAAGAAAGTCTATCCGAGCGACGCCAACTTCCTGCTTGTCAAGGTAGACGACGCGAAAGGACTTTACGACAGCCTTCTCGGATCGAGACTGATCGTCCGTGACCGCTCCAGAACCCTGCTCTGCGACGGCTGCCTGAGGATTACTGTCGGAACCGTGGAAGAAAACAAGGAATTATTGAAAGAAATGGTCAGATATGGAAAAGACGCTTAAAAAGGTATTGTTCATAGACCGCGATGGTACTATCATGAAGGAACCTGCCGACGAGCAGATCGATTCCTTCGAGAAGATGGAATTCGTCCCCGGCGCGATAAGCGCCCTCAAGGCCCTGCGCAGTCTGGATTATGAAATCGTGCTGGCTTCCAATCAGGACGGTCTGGGCACCGCTTCCTTCCCTGAAGAGACGTTCCATCCGGTGCACAACCTGATGCTGCGTACCCTCGCCGGCGAAGGCGTTACCTTCGACGACCAGCTTATTGACCGTTCGCGTCCGGAGGACAATCTGCCGACCCGCAAGCCGGACATCGGAATGTTCGGGAAGTATCTCTCCGGAGATTATGACCTCTCGCAGAGCTATGTCATCGGCGACCGTAAGACCGATCTCCAGCTCGCCGCCAATCTAGGAGCGAAGGGTATCCTCATCGGGACCGATGTCCCGGAGGAGTTGAAGCCTGTATGCGCGCTGGCGACTGAGGACTGGAACGAGATCGCCGAATTCCTTCGCCGCAGCCAGCGCCGGGCCACTGTTGCCCGGAAGACTGCCGAGACCGACATTACCGTGACCGTCGACCTGGACGGCAGGGGACCGTCCGGCATCTCGACCGGACTGAAATTCTTCGACCATATGCTCGACCAGATTGCCCATCATGGGGGAATCTCCCTCATGATCGACGCCAAGGGCGACCTCGAGGTCGATGAGCATCATACTATGGAAGATGTGGCCATATGTCTCGGCGAAGCCATTATCAAGGCACTGGGAGACAAGCGCGGGATCGAGAGATATGGATTTGCCCTGCCTATGGACGAGTGCGACGCCCTCGTGCTGCTGGATTTCGGGGGCAGGATCGATTTCAGCTGGGATGTGAAGTTTACCCGCGAGTATGTGGGCGACACTCCGACCGAGATGTTCAAACATTTCTTCCAGTCGCTTTGCTCCGCGATGAAATGCAACTTGCATGTCAAGGCTGTCGGGGAGAACAACCACCATCTGGCCGAGTCGGTGTTCAAGGCTTTCGCCCGCGCCCTGCGCAGTGCCGTGCTCAGGCTTCCGTTCAATTATGACCTTCCATCAAGCAAAGGAGTACTATGATAGCGATAGTCGATTATGATGCCGGAAACATCCGGTCAGTGGTAAATGCGCTCGAGCGTCTCGGCGTGAAAGACTATGTCGTCACATCCGATGCGGAGGTGATAAGGTCGGCCGACAAGGTGCTCATGCCGGGAGTCGGGGATGCCTCTTATGCAATGGCTAACCTTAAGGCGAGAGGACTGGAGCCCGTTATCAAAGGACTGAAGCAGCCTGTGCTTGGAATATGCGTCGGGTTGCAACTGCTTTGCTCGTCGAGCGAGGAGGGAAAAATACGCTGTCTGGGCATATTTGAAGAGAATGTGGTGCGCTTCCGCAGCGACGACCCTGCCGTCAAGATTCCTCATATGGGCTGGAACAGCATCTCGGACCTCAAGTCTCCTCTTTTCAAGGGGATAAGCGAGGGGGCTTTCGTGTATTTCGTGCATTCGTTCCATGCCGTCGAGGGACCTGATTCGATAGCCGTTTCAGACCATGGAGGCAGGTTCAGCGCAGCCTTGCACAAGGATAATTTCTACGGGGTGCAGTTCCATCCCGAGAAGAGCGGCCCGGTAGGGGCCATGATCTTAAAGAATTTCATTGAGCTATGATAGAGATAATACCGGCAATAGATATAATAGACGGGAAGTGCGTGAGGCTTTCCCGCGGTGATTATGATACCAGCAAGGTTTACAGTGATTCTCCTGCGGACATGGCGAGGAGATTCGCCGATGCCGGAGTACGCAGGATCCACCTGGTGGACCTGGACGGGGCAAAGGCAGGAAAACCGTGCAACCTCAAGGTGCTTTCGGAAATAAGGAAGGCCGTGAGCGTGGAACTCGAGTGGGGAGGCGGACTGAAGAAGGAAGACCACCTCGACATGAGCTTCGAGTGTGGCGCTGACTGCGTGGTCTGCGGCAGCGTGGCCGTGAAGGAGCCTCTGAAACTTGTCAAGTGGCTGCGCGAGTTCGGCGGGGAGAAAGTGATCCTCGGTGCTGACTTGCGCGACGGAAAGGCCGCCACTGCAGGATGGACCGAAGACTCCAGCGTTACTGCCGACAGCCTTGTGGAAAGATTCATGAAGAACGGCCTGTCGCAGGCGATTGTTACCGACATTTCCAAGGATGGCATGCTCCAGGGACCGTCCGACCAGCTGTACGTGCAGTTGCAGGAGAAATTCCCGTCCGTCATTTTCACAGTCAGCGGAGGCATCAGTTCCATGGATGACATTCGCCGTCTGGACGCTCTCGGCCTTCGCCGGGTGATCGTCGGAAAGGCAATTTATGAGAACCGTATTTCAATGGAGGATATAGCCCTATGGTCGCAAAAAGGATAATCCCGTGTCTTGATGTCAAGGATGGGCGTACCGTCAAGGGCATCAACTTCGTCGGCCTCAAGGATGTCGGAGACGCCGTAGAACTGGGCCGGAAATATGCCGCCGAAGGCGCGGATGAACTCGTATATCTGGACATCAGCGCTACCCTGGACGGACGTCGCACCTTTACCGAGCTTGTCTCGAGGATCGCTGCCGGGATTGACATCCCGTTTACCGTGGGAGGCGGAATATCCTCTCTGGAGGACGCTGCGAGGCTGCTGGATGCCGGTGCCGACAAGATCAGCATCAACAGCGCCGCCCTGCGCAATCCTGACCTTATCGGCCAGATCGCTTCGCATTACGGCAGCCAGTTCGTAGTCGTGGCCATCGACGCCAAATGTATTGACGGGACATGGCATGCCACTACTCATGGAGGAACAGTCCCTACTGACAAGGAACTTTTTTCGTGGGCCAGGGAAGCCCAGGAGAGGGGAGCCGGCGAGATTCTGTTCACGTCCATGAACCATGACGGCACCCGCAGCGGCTATCCTTGCGATACTTTTGCAGCCCTTGCTGATACTCTTTCGATACCGATAATTGCTTCGGGAGGGGCCGGCAGCGTCAAGGATATAGCCGACGTGCTCACTGTCGGGAAGGCTGACGCCGCGCTCGCGGCCAGCATCTTCCACTATGGGGAGATCCCGATCCCGGTGCTGAAAAGAGAACTTGTCAAACAGAATATTAACGTAAGAATTTAAGATATGGAATTCAAGGAACTTAACATTTCCAAGAACAGCGACGGGCTGGTTCCTGCGATAGTGCAGGATTCGAAGACCCTGAAGGTGCTGATGCTTGGATACATGAATGAGGAATCATATGACAAGACCGTCGAGACGGGTCTGGTCACTTTCTACAGCCGCGGCCGTCAGTGTCTCTGGACAAAGGGGGAGACCAGCGGCAACTATCTGCATGTGGAGTCCATATTCCCGGACTGCGACAGCGATACTTTGCTCATAAAGGCTGTCCCTGACGGACCTGCCTGCCACAGGGGCACTGTATCATGTTTCGACACACCTGAGGCCGAGGGGTTCATCCGCAAGCTTGAGGGGGTCGTCCAGGGCCGTCATGCCGAGATGCCGGAGGGCAGTTATACTACCCATCTTTTCCGCAAGGGCGTGAAGAAGATTTCGCAGAAGGTCGGTGAGGAGACCACTGAGGCCATCATCGAGGCCGTGGCCGGGGACAGGGATGCCTATGTCTATGAGGTTTCCGACCTGATCTACCATCTCCTCGTACTCAACGAGCAGATGGGCGTCTCCCTCTCCGACATCGAAGCCGAACTCTCCGCCCGTCACCAGTAGCTTGTTCATCTATACGAAAGAAAAAAACGTCCGGCTGAGAGGCCGGGCGTTTATTCTAATCGTTAATACACGTAAGGTTGAGCTCCACATTCGACAGGGTCTTTGAAGAGGCAGAAGCCATTGGCAAACTGTGGTTCGTTGATGTTGATGAAAGCACCACATCCGTAATATGGAGGATCTCCAATGATGAGCGTAGTGCCCCATCGTTCATATTGCCATGTATATCCGATGTCGAAGGTGTATTCCGTAAAATCAGGCAATGAATAATTTTCCGGATGAACAGAACTGTCAGTACCTGTATCTGACGCGAAACCAGAAATGTCGACGACTTTTCCGACAGCGGCAAAACGGTTATCCTTTGTGATGCCGTCTGCCGGCGCAATCAGACAATTCTCAAAGTCGACAAGTTTCGAGCAATTCGAGAATATCCTCTTGAAAACGTAGGCATCAGGGCAATAAGCAAACAGACCTTCAGGGGCGGAAGTCAGATTTTTACATCCAGAGAATACATCCGAAAACTTGGTGACTTTGGTATTGTTTCTGAACAGATCCACCGGAATCTCCGTAAGAGCCTCCATTTCATGGAACACACCACTGAACTCTGTGACTTCAGTATTGTTGTCGAAAAGACCATCACCGATAGTCTTGATGGCCAGACATTCATTGAATGTGTCGATGAAGGCAGTTACTTTGGTGTTGTTCCTGAAAAGATCGGCAGCAATCGATTCGACAGCGCTACAATAATGGAATGTGCCGTCGAAGACAGTAACTTCGGTATTATTCCTGAAAAGACCTTCAGGTATGGACGTGAGTGACGTGCAATAATAGAAAGATTCATGGAAGGACGTTGCTTGCGTATTATATGCAAACAGATCTTCCGGAATTGATTTCAGGCTCTCGCAATAGTCGAAGACTCCGTCAAAGGAAGTTGCGTTCGGAAGATATCTGAACAGATCCTTGTCGACAGATTCAAGATTGTAGCATCCTGCAAGAATGTATTGAAGATCGGTCTGTTCTGAATTCAGAATGTGCGAATCCATGCTTTTCAGGGCTTGGCGGCTGTCCCAGTCGGAGATATAATTATTGAAATTGAAAGCATTGATCTGTTTTTTCGTATAATCGGTCTGAGTCGTGAGTATGCTGAACTTCTTGATGCCTCCGGTCGCATAGGTATGCTTGCGGTTCTCATCGGTTATCTCATTGACAGGGCCTGTAGTTTCAGTTTCGTCCCAAATGAACAGCGTAGGCGCAGGTGTCATGCCGGCGGTGATAGGGGCTATGAATTCCAGACCGTCGCTCACATCCAGAGTCATCTGCATCGCAACAACATCATAGTCGAGAGGTACGGTATAGGTATCGCCCTGCTGGGTGGAAAAGCTGAGGATATATTTGCCCGGCTCTATCTTGGAGGCATCGAGACTTGTCGCCGGAATTGTGAACCGTCCCTCGGAGTTGAGATCCAGTTCCACAGGTGCCCGGAGAATATCGACTGTCGTGCCTTCTCTGATGATGCTTCCAAGCGTATATACGAGAGGAGTAGTCGAAGCCCCGACGAATCTGTTGCCGAGAGTCTCTACCCTGCCGTCAATATTGAAACCGTTCTGGGCAACGTTGACCAGGAACGATCTGCCGTGGGTATCCACGATGTTGTCGTCTGTATTCCAGTCTAATACGTTGACTACGTCGAACAGGATAAGGTCCGGATCTACGCGGACATACAGATTGGTCTGGTACCCCTGCCTGAAACTGTGGAGATCCTGGATCTTTACGCCCTTCAGCGTCTTGGTGGTATATCCATATTCGAATACGATGTCCATGTAAAGCTGGAGGTCGTCCGGTGTCGGAGTCTCTACTACCGGGGTAGGAGCTATGAAGAACTCCTTCGGAGTACAGTATGCCCTTCCGGAAGCAGCTTCCGTCTGATCCTCGCAATATGGAATGGCCCTTCCGTATCTGAGCAGTTCATAGCTCTCATAGTCGGCAAGCTCGCTCACATCGGTGGCGTCAGGCTTGTTGGTGAACCCGTTCCATGTCCAGACATCGGTCCCGGATGCTATCCGGCCATGGGCGGCCTGGGCATATTCTGCCGTCGAGTTTTTCGGAAGATAGATCTTGATACTCTCTACGTCTACCGTCTGTTGCCGGAAAGTAGTGTACAGATAAATCGAGAACCTTGACAGCAGATGGTGCAGGGAAACGGACACCGTACGGTCTGCGATAGACTTCCCGGTATTGGTGGCTGCAAGGATATCGTCCCCGACAGGGGTCCCGTCAAATTCCTTGATCAGCTGGACAACCGGAATGTCGGAAATCGTCAGTTTCCTTTCGGAAAGCGTCGCGGACGAAGTGTTGTAAGAGGCATTGACCGAAGCAGGTGCGACAGAAGTGAAGTCGTACAGATAACCGCTTGTCCAATAGGCGTATTTATTGGACAGCCATCGGTCTTTTGCATAAGATAGTACGGTAGATGCGCCGTCAGCGGCATTGGTAGAGTAGACATCGGAGGCATTGGATTCTCCGGCTCGGTACTTGTCTCCCCAGATACGCAGGCTCTGCTCCTGGATGTTCCTAGTGGTAAGGTCCCCGGTCGCTTTCACACTTTTACCAACAAAAGGAGCATCGAATTCGATCATCGGATCGGCATCTGAGATGACAACGTCATTCTTTGTGCAAGCGGCAAGCACAACGGCTGCTGCTGCAATCAATAGCAGTGGACGTTTCATTGGTCTTTTGTTTTTAGTACGTATAAAATATAGTAGTTCTTAATGGGAACTCGGGGAAATTAAGTGCCGAAAGTTATGGTAAATTATTAATATATACAAATTTGTAAGGAAAAACTTAAATTGTGGTGAAATGGTCCTCCCTTTTCCATCCACCTACAGTCGTGTCCCATCCGCCATCCGAATCCGGGTCCGGAAGGGGATAATCGTCTATGTTGATGACGATATTTATCACTCCGCCTTTTGGCTGCCGGAGCACCTGGTCGGTCACATCGAAGGTCATAAATCTGCTTCCTCCGTTGTTATACCTGAGCCTCAGGTGACAGAGATTCCTGGCCTGTCCGGCACTCCCGAAAGTAATCATCCTGCCTGCTACGAATTCGCGTTCAACCCCGCCAATCGTTTTCTTCTGGCAGAAACTCGGGAACTGGTGCGCTACTCCGCCGTCATCACTCTTGACCCCGAACAACTCGGTCGATTCCGCCAGCCCGGTCATCGTGCTGCTTCCGCATCCTGCAATCCGGTCCCTGTCATTCAGCAATTCGGCCTGCAGCAGATAGATATATACTCTCGGCATCACCAGCTCTTCACGCCTGAGTATCCAGATACCTTCCCGCTCGACATATTCATAGTCTTTCAGTTCCGGGCTTATGTATATATCGTCATCGAAAGTGCTGAAAAGCTGTTCCGGCATGTTCCTCAGCCTGTCGTGTCCCTCCAGCGTATCCGGAAGCGCTGCATAAGGATCCTTTCCGGTCATCGCTTTCAGCGACTTTCCGTCAGGGCTTTCTTCCAGCCTTATCAGCTGGTAGTCATTGCTGTAGACCATCAGCCCGTAATAGCCATAGCTGAGCTTCAGCCTGGCCGAGTTCCCAGCAGGGATGTCCCTTTGGCCGACAGGCTTGCCGTTTTCCTCCGGTACGAAATACATATGGTAGCTTTCCGGAGCCGAATAGCCCAGCGGTCCACGGCTGCTCTCGTCCCATTCGACCAGCCAGCGGGCCCTCCAGCCGTCCTCCCACATTACGTCGATGCTGGCGTCCTTCGATAACTCCGGATGGATCTCGATATAGCCGCCGGCATGGAGCTTCGGATCATGCATCTTTTCGCATGACCATAAGACCGTCAGCGCGGCGATTATGAGGATTGCCCGTCTCATGGCAGATCGTAGCTGAATCCGAATCCGAATCTTGTCGGACCGAAATACTCGAATATGTTGCCGAACTTCCGGAACAGCTCCGGATCGTCGTTCCAGTCATAGTAGAATCCCGGAGGGGACCATGGCTCCGCCGGATGGTATCCGTCGTATTCTGCGTGCAGGTAGCCGAGCCCCAGGTTGACTTCCCATTTCCAGTGGGACCGTCCGATTCTATGGACATACCCCCAGCCAACGCCTGCGCCCCAGGCCCGGCCGAAGCTGTCGCAGAGCCATGCCCTCGTAGCCGAGCGCTGGATGTCGAATTCGCCGGCATTCCCGTAGAGCGACAGGTAGTGCCCGGTGAAGGACGCCCGTCCGCGGAAATAGTACCGGCCCTCGAGGACGAGGTCATGGACGATGAACGTCCGGAGCTTATTGTCGTTCCTCAGCCCGATGCCGCTCCATTCGGCCATTGCGGTAAAATGTCCGCCCCTTGGCAGGAACTCCAGGGCGACGTTCGGGATGCTCAGCAGATTTGTCTTGACGTTGATTATCGGGCGTCGCTCCTTAAGCCCGGCGGCGAACCGGGTAGGGTCAGCCGGACTGCGCTGCGGCTTTATGATCCCGGAACCGATTCCTTCGAGCGGCGGGATAGGGGAGAGTTTTTCGGTGAGTCTCTTATCGACGAGCGATACGACCAGCACGACCCTCGCGGCGCGGAGTTCCGGATACCAGTCGTTCAGCAGCTGACGCCAGAGGCGGCCCTCATGGGCTTTCTGAAGCATCGGCTTTATCATGCCCGGATCGTCGCAGTTCTCGAGAATGTTGAGGACTGCATCGGCGTAGGGCGGCTTGGTCTCATACATAAGGCGCCTGAGGCCGAGATAATCTTCTTCGATGAAGATTTCCTCGAGGCAGGACGGGCAGCATCGGGCGAGGCCTGCGACCGAGTCGGCGAGCGCACGGGCGCGGCCATGGGCCAGGCGCGAGTTGTTCATGAAGCGGCCCTCCGGGGAGGCGCTGCCTCGGATTATCATCTTGCGGACTACGACGAGGTCATCCTGGCCGAGTCTCCTCAGCTCGTCCATGAGTTTTATGTATCCGGATTCATCAGGTTCGATGTCGGTCTGGTTGACCTTGAAGACTATGCTTATCGCACGTTCCCAAATCTCCGAGTCGGTAAGTTCGGGGACTTCGGCGTCGTGGTCGATGACGAGCACAAACGGCTTGCACTGCGTCTGGGCATGGACCATGACGGCAGTGAAGGACAAAAACAGGGGTAACGCTACAGTAAGTAACTTTTTATAGTGGACGGTCATTTAAACAGCAGACCTGGTCGGTTACCTATTCAGTGCCTGCAAGTTAGATAAAATCTTTTACTTTTCCCACTATTTGTTTATTTTTCATGCATTTAGCTGTCATTTATCCCTGCATCGGGCTATATTCCCGTCGGTATTTTTCCCTAGGACTCGATGCATCGTCCGGTAGCTTCTTGCTTCCATTTTCTTTTACCTTTTTTTGGTAAACTTTTTTCAGGATGACACAGCCGCCGTTAAATGCATCTTGCTGATATTCAGGTATATATAACTTTAGAGACGTACCTTGGTACGTCTCTAAAGTTATAAAGTATTATCCTCCAACTATTTACAGTTTACGCAGTATCCACTACTATCGACAGAATCAAATAAGAATACCGAATCCGTTTAGTACGCGTACCTAGGTCTATTTTTTTTGAAATAATCCAAGTATCGTCTAGAAAAAGTAAGCGATGAAGAATCTATATCCCTTTCCCTATAAAAGAAATCATTGACTTCCTTCATATTTTTTGGCAAGCGGCAGTAACTACTGGCATACCATCCAATAACGCCATTCAAGGGACATTCCTATGTAATATCTCTATAGACATATAAAACATCTTTCCTGATACGTTCACGCATATCGCACGCTGTGATGCAGACTATTATGACCGAAACTATACAATACTTATTCATTTTTGCACCTTTCCATAAAAGTCGGAAAGAGTTAAAGTATACAAAAACAATAATATATGTTTCATTGAATAATATGTTAGATTATCTATCTTTTTGAGCACATGCAACCGACTCAACAGATATTTCTAGCCCATTCTCTATGGCTTCTTTTGCAATTCTAGCAAGGCGGCGGCTCTGGTATTCGCTCAACCGCCATTCGGTCTTCTTCTTACGAAAAAAAGGAGTCCTATATAAGAAGTGACTATAAAAATGGCAGGTTACAGACTCTCCCGGACTTATGACATCATGATAATGATTGCCATTTTTTATGCGTCTTGAATCAATGGTTGGATTATCGTCCAAACGAGCATAAAAACAACATGTTTTATATGGTTTCCTCTTGAAATGAAAAGAAACATAGAACTCCTCCCATTTATAGTTTTCGCCTCCGAAGTTGTCTGACCATCCAGAAACCAGAGTAGTATCCCTTTCTCCGTCATTCCGCACTCGACCATAAACTTCCAGATAGGGGCCATACTTCTGGATATTGTCATAGAAATCCAAACCACCATCTCGTAACTTCAAAGGAATATCATCGATAGTGTAGAGAATAACACTATCAATCTGGAATGACAGTTGCGCATACGACTTGACACATACTATCATAAGAATCACAATGATAAACTTCTTCATTTCTTCACTCTCTTTAGATAATTCCTAGTATTCTCTTTAAAAGCTTTTGTTGTCTTGCTCCAACTTGGATGATTCATTTGAGCATTTATAGCATTCTCCTCCGTATCTATTTGTCTGAATTGCTTTTTATCACCACCTGCTTCCTGCCATTTTTTATAATGGCCATCACCTTCGTGCCCATTTAGCTTGTTGATAATATTATATGAATTGTCATTTAAATACTCAAAATTACCGTCTTCGGTTTTATGGGGTTTTGCGCCTCTCTCAATGTTAACAACTAATTTAACACTGTTCGGATCTTCGAAATTAAAACCGGCACCTTTGGTAAGACCCGACTCTTCAATTGGAAGCCCTGTCTGATTATAGTAGTCATATACCTTTATTGCATTATCTTTATCCATTATACCATTGCGAACAGCACTTGAAAAAGACAATGACATTGATTCTAGCGAAGCGAAGAAGTCTTCCCCAGAGTCCATACCGCCACAGATCTCCATTGCCTCTTGTATCGACTCCTCATTTGTTATTAGTATCCTGCCATCATCTACACCATCATTATACAACCAGACTCCATATTGATTAAAATAATCCGTGCAACCATCCGGATCAATGCGATTGATAGGATCGCCTGAGCAGTAGGCATACGGGCTGATGTGGTAGTACTTCTCGGCGAGAGGGTCCATCGTCATCCAGCGCATGTTGGACGGCGAGTACATCCTCGCTCCGAAGTCGTACAGCTCGAGGCCTACTCTCGTCAGGCTCTCCTTGCCGCTGAACTTGTACGGCTGCCAGTCCGGGCTCTCGTTGGCCGTATACGTCACTGCAGGAGTCGTTCCAGGAAGGGTCACCCCCGGCTTGAGATGATACTCTGCTGATGGAGTAAGGCCATCAAGCACTGTCGTGCCGCCGTCCGGCTGATAAGTCAATGAACTTCCGCTTGCCGCACCATTCAAAACCTGGTCCTCGCCAACTATCCTCTCCGCTACAAAATCCTCGCCATAAGGTCCGTAGGCGTAGCTTGCAAATACATTCCCTTCGGCATCAGCCACGGCACGCACACTGCCGAGATGGTCCCTCGTGTACCAGCAGTACCTCGGCTCGCTTCCGCAGATTCCCCGGCATGCTGATGTAAGCATCCCCTTCCGGAATCTCGTTGTTCTCAAACTGGATGACTATCAATTGCTTTAGATCAAAATACGGTTATACACAATTACTATCTCAGATTATTATAGTGAAGATTCTTCCCAAATTCATACTCTTCCATTATCCAGATACACGGTCTATTAAGATAGTAGTCATATAATCTGATTTTCAGCCCAAACCGCGCAACGTTCATACCCTGCAGTCTCCAGCACGGCACATACGCTAAAAATTCAAATGATAAATATCTATGGATGTGAGGCCGTCGACATATAGTGTTTTACCATAGAGGTAACGCTGAGGCCCTGATAATGGCATTTTTTTGACCCTCCACGTCTTACCTCTGTCAGGACTGATTAACAGGTTTTCAGATAAAAATAACTTGCCGATATGTTTACCAATCAAGACCATGTTATCCCCATCTATAAGGACCGGGTCGATATAATCAAAATCTTCGAATGACGAAATAATATTACAAGTCGCAGTTTTGGTGTGATACTCACAAAGCAAAACCTTATCCTCATCGTCATATTTATATCCGCTGAACAGGCATGAGGAATCAGTAGCAAACAGAGCGTCTTCTGCTTTTATATCACCCAAATCTACGGAACTCAGTTCTCCGACATATAAATTGTCCAGATAATCCGTATAGAAGAAAGAGTCGGGTGAAGGAATGATTCTTTTGAAGTCTGATCTGGTTTTACAGATATAACCAAAACCGGAAAGGTCCTGATGAATCCGGGCAAGCATTTTCTCTTTATTATTCCTAATCGTGAAATATACCTCACCATCGGAATAGAAAGCAGGAGTTAGAGACTTATCTTTAAAGGAAGATATCTGTATCGTATCCAAGCGTGCATCATATCTGAATAAATATCTTTCACCCCCAAGAGGCTCAGTATGAATTTCGCCCCAACAGAGGCCATCATCTACTAATACGTCTGACGACTCGCTAAAGAAAAGCCCATCTGGAATAGACGCGCCCTTTCTCCAGTTCCTTCCTTTGTCCGTGGTATAATAGAAGGTCAACCCGTCGCTTCTTTCACGAGTAGGACCTCCGACGTAAATGGTATCCTCGCCGCAAACGCCGATAATAGACACATTGATACCATCTGGTATTCCCATTTTACTCATCTTAACCCAATAGTTATCCTTACAACTAGGGGAAAGAATCACGGTAAATAATAGCAGTAAAAAATATTTATTATTCTTCATGTCCATCAGTTTCCTTCATTTGACTTTCTTCCATCATTTGACTTTCAATATATTGTATGATAAAGTGCCAAAATATAGCATTGACCATAGAATTGTATCCGGAGTCAATAGCTTCATTTGACCGATTCAATGCATCTGTCGGATGTTGTACATAGCTAACTGCTAACTTTCCTGCCGTTTTGATTACTTGATCCAGAACTTTTATTTGGGCTAGATCCGAATAATCAGGAGTATTTAATATTTTTAATAAATCACTCATTGGTAAAGACCATAAAGGAACTGTTCCTTCTGCATTCATATATGCACCAACGTGAGAATCATATGCAAAATCCGTAAATGCATTTTCATTTAATTCCAGATATTCCCCATTTTCTTTTCCAAGTTCAGTTTCCATTCTCTTCTGTAAAGAAAGTAATACTTCATTACACCAAACTTTACCTTTATCTGATAAGAGACAAGACGTAATATATTTGAATCTTTTGCAATACTTATATCCATATTCTATGTAATAAGTAGGTGGAGTAATTCCCGGATTTCGTTGGATAAAGTTATAATGTCGCCACACATAGTACAGGGGGGTCCCGATGACACGATTTGGGGCAGGAGGTGCTTGTATCTCCGATCCATCAGGATCGACCATATTAATAGGGTTTCCCGCACAGTAGGCATATGGACTTATACTGTAGTATTTCTCGGCGAGAGGGTCCATCGTCATCCAGCGCATGTTGGACGGCGAGTACATCCTCGCTCCGAAGTCATACAGTTTAAGGCCCACTCTCGTCAGGCTCTCTTTGCCGCTAAACTTGTACGGCTGCCAGTCCGGGCTCTCGTTGGCCGTATACGTCACTGCAGGAGTCGTTCCAGGAAGGGTCACCCCCGGCTTGAGATGATACTCTGCTGATGGAGTAAGGCCATCAATCACTGTCGTGCCGCCGTCCGGCTGATAAGTCAATGAACTACCATTTCCGTCCCCGCTTGCAACCTGGTCCTCGCCAACTATCCTCTCCGCTACAAAATCCTCGCCATAAGGCCCGTAATCGTAGTTTGCGAATACTTTACCCTCGGCATTCGCCACGGCCCTCACGCTGCCGAGATGGTCCTTCGTGTACCAGCAGTACCTCGGCTCGTCTCCGCTGAAGTCCACGTATCCGCCGTCAAACATCAGCATCCTCAGCTTGCCGTTCTCAATCACCTCGTTGCCCTCGTAGGCCATCGTAGTCACTTTGCCGTCTGCTCCCATCCTCCTAGACTCAAGCCTTGCGCCTCCAGCCGTGTATTTGTTCTGGACATATCCGTTGTCGGCGGTACGGACATACGAAGGATAGCCAACCACGTTGTACCTTACCTCCGTCATTCCATTGTCTTCCGACTTGGTCAGTCGGCCGTCACGGTCATAGGCATATGCGGTCTGGCAGGTTTCAACCGAGGTCGGGGACTGGATAGTCCTGTCATACTCCCCGGTCTGTATCCTTCCTGAAACAAGCCTGTTGCCGTCATGGGTGAATTCCTTGGTAGTGAACAGGCCGTCAAAGAGACCGCTGCCGAGCTGGATCTCATCCCTGAACGTGGACCTTACGACATTGCCATGGCTGTCATAGCTATAGTCGTTGAAATACTTGTGGTTGGTATCCGACGTTCTGCATCTCGTGCTGCTGCTCAGTCTTGAAAGACCGTCGTAGCCATAGACGTCACGGAACGAATCCGTCTCGGATGTCCACGCTATCTCGGCGATGTTGCCTCCCCACTGGCCCTTGTCCTCATAGAATAGATCCTCCGTGAGACCAGGTCCGGTTATGTTCTTGGTCCATGAACGGACATTGTATGTATAGCTGGTCTTCAGCTTTGCATTGCCGTTCCTGTTGTCCGATGTTAAGCGGCCGAGTCCGTCATACTTGAGGTCCGATACCACCGTCCATTCTGCATCTTCCCCGAGGCGGTGCTTGACGGTCAGCGGACGCTCCCAGTTGTCATATGTGTACGCATAGTACTCGTCCATTGCGTTCTGGGCACCGAATGCGTGGTGGATGACAGTCCTTTCAGGTTTTCCGGTGAACGTGAATTCCGTCGTCGCGATATCCACTCCACCGTCAGCTCTCGTGACGTGGGTCTGAATCGAGTTGCCCTTCCTGTCGTAGTAGCACGTGCTCCACCAGAAGTCGCTCGTGACGTCCTCGCCCAGGATGCGCTCAGCACTTCCGGTCAGTAGTCCGTTCACGTGGTCCCACTTGGCGAGGCTGAAGTCAGTGCGATAGCGCATATTCGCCCTCAGTCCGGAAGGTACCCGGCTGTCTATGAAACCGTAGTCGTCATAGTACGACACGGACAGTATCACTGGGTTGGTCAAGGTGATACCTGACACGTCATAGCCCATGTATGGACCGGACGTGTTCCCCTGTCGGCTGGCCACTACGTTCTGACCGGATGCGGCCTGACGGAGGGATGAGAGGGTCCCATCGCAATAGCCAGTAACACAGCTGCGGCCGTGGATGTCCGTGAAGGAGAACTGCCATCTTCCCTTCTTGCGGTATTCGGCATCCTGAGTGAACACGAGACGATTGCCCTTGTCGTAGATGTAGTATATCCAGCCGCAGCCGGGAAGCTTCTTGGCGATACAGTTGCCGTTGGCGTCGTAGCTGTAGAGGTATGCGTACTTGTCCACGTTTGCCGTGCTCAGGTCCAGCTTTGACAGGGCCGGAGGTATGACGGCGGAGAGGCGTCCCAGCCCGTCATAGACATAGTATGTGTCAAGATCCTCCCCGGACGCAGGGTGCCTGCGCTCCAGGAGGGTTCTGCCGTACATGTCCGTAAAGGTCAGGATTGTCAGACCGTCCTCATCCGTAACGCTCTTTACGGAGAGCGAGCCGGGAGCGACCAAGCCGCCGCGGGATACCCGCACATCATTCATGCTCTGACGGGTGACGGAATAGGTTTGGCAGGACAGGAGCTGGCTGGTACCGTTGGAATAGTATCCGTAGCGCACGGCTTTGGCATAGGCATGCCATTTGGCACCCGGACCGTATTCTGCCCTCGGACGGTCCAGGCCGTCATATTCCACGAGGGAGAACGGTTTGCTGTCGGAGTATAGAGGCTCCGATGGCCGTACAGATGGATGAGGGACAACATAATTGCTTCTGAACGGCAGCCAACTCCTATAAGGCCGGCCGGCAGCATCATAGTCCGTACGATCAAAAAGATTGCTATCCTGGGTGTCAGCATCTATGCCTCCTGCGCACATACGCACGGTCTGCCATGGACGGCCAAGACCGTCAAAAAAGCGGTCCGTACATCTCCATCCATGCTCGGACTCGTCGTTATATCCAACAACAACTATATGATTGTATTCATCCGCAGCAGGATCATAGTCTGACCAGTACTCATACGAAGTTCTTTTATTTCCGTCAGTATCACGCACGGCCACAAGACGTCCCATACCATCGTACTCGTAACTCTCGGCCAATCCCTTCGAATCGGTAACGGAGCTCAGATCACCTGAATCCGTCCATGTCCAGCTGGTTACTGCCGCGCCGGAAGGATATATCCTTACGTTGTCTATCGCCTCGGCACTGCCCCCAAGGGTCTTGCTTCCGGAGAAAGCAGCTGACTTACACGTCCATTTGCCGTCGCCTCCCAGTTCCAGCCAGTCAATCGTATATGCGACATCCGATGGAATGGACTGGATGAAAGTCCTCATTCCCTGCCATGCCTTATTGCTATTGAAGCCATTTCCGCAATTGCCGTTATTCTCGAAGCCGTAGAACCACGCACCCAGTGGCTGATTACGATTCTCTGTACGATATACCGGATATTCAAAGAATCCTCGTCCTTCGAGCTGGGTGACAATCTTATGCTGGGAATACTTACCATTAGGGCTCACTCCAGACAGATACTGAGGGTAGCCTGAAAGGATCACCTTGAATACGTGATGGCCGGCAGACACCTTGTCGCTATAAAGTCTGGTGGTAGGGAGTGTCTTCATCGCTATGTCGTCCAGAGGATTTGGTCCCGGAGGGGTATCCGGTTTCGGGGCAAGGAAAAAAGCGCCGCTAGTTACAGCTTCCAGTCCATGATGAAGGGCGAATTCATCTGAACCAGATCCGGTATACTCATCCGGATTCCAGTACCCTATGGATCCATCGCCATCGGGGAAGCTACCGTGAGTGTATGGACAAACGAATTCAAAGACCGTCGTTCCATCCAAGGTGCCATGGACGTCGTATCCCAGTCCGTTGTCCCACTCGAGAGCAAAGGAGAAATACCCCGAGTCCTCAGAATCGAACTCGAAAGCATACTCCTTGAGCCCTTTCCCTTGAAAATCCACAATCTGACTATCCGTCCCCTCAATCTTCTCTTTTCTGGATTTCGTAAGCATCCCCGTAAAGGAGGCTTCCGGATGCAACCCCTTCGGGTCCCATGAATAGCGGTGGCCCTGTCCACCTTCCTCCGTGGCCTCCAGAATGTTTCCGTGGGAATCATAGCTATCGAGGGTCAGCTTTGGGGCACCATAGACAGCCTGCTGCACGCCTGTGAAGGTTCCTTCATACTTTTGCCAGGAACTACGCGGTGCGTCCAGCCGGGCTTCGTAGTATCGGTCCTTGACGAACTGGCCCCCGGACTTGCGGTATGTTATCAGTGACGAAGAAACCACCTTTCCGTCATGCAGGATGGTTTTCTCTATAGGACGGTCAAAGATTCCTGCTGCCTGCATCTGACCATACACAGACTGGTCGTCCGGCATGTCTCCGCTGTATGTCATGCGGGTCTCCTCTTGGTTCCCATTGCAACTTCGTACTGTTCTGACCACCTGGCGATGGCTGTCGTACTCATAGTCCGTCTTCTCATAGTAAGAGACGCCTTGGTCATCTGAGGAAATAGACACACTCTTAGAAGTCAGCTTTGGAAAGAATGTGTAGATCTTTGAAACTGCTCCACTGTATATGAATTTAGAGCGATCGTCGATAGGAGTGAACCAGTCAGAACAATACTTGTATACCGAGTAAATGAAATCCGTGGTATCCTGGGCATAGGTATAGGATTCTCTCAATACCTCTTTTCCTGTCATACTGGTCTTAGTCTTACTCAACAGCAGGCCTCGGCAAAGGGCCATGGAACTGAATGAAACGTTCTTCTTGAACGTCTCCTCCACAATTATAGGCGATCTATCCATACAATTACGCATCCCTACTGAATGGAATGTGTCGTGGTTTGAATACTCGTATTCCGTCTTTTCTATGCCCGGTATCGTTTCGGTCACACAACTATATGTCACATGACAGCCATCGGTATCCGACAGTTGATTCAGCATGTTCTCGGAAAAAAATGAATAATGTAGAAGCCCGTCAAATAAAAGCGCTGCTTCATAACTAGTTAAAAAAATGTCTAATGGAATTTCTCCTTTTACACTATATATGGGCCGACCAGAAGAGACTCCGGACGATCTGCCGCTTATTGGGTCAGTATAGGTAAAGAGTCGCTCCTCCACCTTGTTTTCGAAAGAATAATCTGATATCTTCTTTATTCGGAGACCACCCGCAGTCCCCGCCAAAGGGGCCGCCACAAAAGGGAACTGGCAAATATGATAGCTATAGTCATGTGGCTCATATTCAAAGCTCGTCCAACCTCCCGTGGGATAAGTAATTTTAGTAAGCATCTCTGCCTTCAACAGCGGAAGATTGGCTTCATAATGTGTCAGTTCATTTAACTGTGAAAATTCATCAAATTGCTCCATTTCCTTCATCTGCTCTCTTAGAGGGTTGATGTCAGGATAATTGTAGTATCCCCATAAGTCCGTCTTTCTTGAATAATAATTCGGCAAAGGAGTGCTGTCATAGGTCATTGAATAAACCTTGGGCTCACAGTTTTTGGCCACTATCTCCACGGAATTGAGCTTGAGACGGGTTTTCGGATTACTCGTATAGTCAAAATGTACTTCGCCGTGGTTAAACTTCATGCTGTCAAGTTGTTCATAGTGATTATATTGACTCATATAATCATATAGACCATTATCATGGCTACCATACTGGCCTGTCCGTTTATTGAACATATCCTTCGTATACTCATAGTCCAGTTGGACAGATTTGCGTGTCTTAAAGAGTACTTCATCTTTTCCGATCTCACAGGTAATTGACTCCAGATAGGAAGGCAAAAGAAAATTAAAAGATATGTTCATATCGCCCTGGCCATATACTTTCTTGCCGCCAACTGTATTGCCATATGTATTATAGCATCTCTCTGTAGGGAGACCCACAGTTTCTTCTCTTATGCTATGCGAATCAACCATGACGATTGGAACGCCCTCTCTCTTATAGTTAAAATAGATTATCTCGCCATCCGGCCTGGCAATCTTTGTAAGCATCCAGCTATTCGCCGTTGCTCTTAACCGCCATTCGTATTCATTGCCGGACATATACTCAGTCATTGTATTGTGAATACTGTATTCTATGGCATCCTCATCTCCTCCAAAATAGTATTCAGTACCATCTTTAGCCGTCACGATAAACTCATAAAACGTGTCGTAAACCGTCGCATACTGACGACTGAACTTATAATCAATTGCCCGTCCTCCGTTATAAAATCGGGCATGATCATTCATGCGCCATCTGACCGTGAAATCCGTATCTGACTTGGAGACAATCTTCACTTTGCCGTCTCCCACGATATAGAAAGATGCACTTATGTCATCAATATTAATTTGGAACTCATCAGGCTCGAAATCGTAATAATAGTAGTTATAGTATTTTTGTACACCATTATAACTACCAGGCGCTATACTTTTTAACAATTCAGAATGATTCCAATTCGTAGACTGAACCTCACTCGCATGATACATGTAACCTGGATTGCCGGAAAAGGAATCATGAAGTGGCATTTCATCATCGAATTCTTTATAGATCATTTCATCTTTCTTTCCCCTGATGATACGGTTGATACATCCTCCGGCGTGCAACGACCAGCCCTGTCCTACCCAGCCCGGGTGCTGGTCCGGTTTGTTGCCGGAGGCATGGTACGACAAATAGACAGGAAGGGTGTAATTCTTGGCCCGGACTTCAGTCAAAGGAATGGTTATGTTCGGAAGGCCGTTGAAGTAATTGACAGGGACCTTGCCGTACTTGCCAAGTTCTGCAGCGTCTGGCGAAAATACCTGTGGTAAAAAGTCTGGAGCCTGGGCCTGCGTATTTAAAGACATGCAAGCAAGCAATAATAATAGAATCTTTTTCATTTATATGGTTGTTATTTTTTTGTTATCGGACGTATGAGAAAAGACAAAAAGCGTCCACCTTAGTGTCAGGGATGGACGAAAAATTATAATCTACAGCATCTAACTGATTGTCTGCCAAGCGGCTTCCCCTCTCCATAAGAGAGGTAACGACATGGAGTCCATTAGAATTACAGTGTTGGATTACGGGGTTGATACTCATGTTCCAATTGATTAGTAATCGAATTTAATAATTTATTGTTTATGTTCCAAATTTAAAACGAAAAAAGAGTGACTACGGATTGTAATCACTCTTTTTCTTTATGTATTCGGATTATGCTCCGAAGTTATCGTAGAGGATGCTCTCTGGCTCGACGCCGAGGCTGTCAAGCAGGTTGACAACTGACGAAACCATCATAGGAGGACCGCACATGAAGTACTTGATGTCCTCAGGAGCCTCATGATCCTTGAGATAAGTCTCATTCATCACGTTGTGCACGAAGCCGGCGGTGTACTTAACTCCAGCCTCGTCTGCTGCAGGATCCGGACGGTCGAGAGCAAGGTGGAAGTGGAAGTTAGGATACTCTTTCTCGATCTCGGCGAAGTCTTCGAGATAGAAGGCCTCGACAAGACTGCGGGCTCCGTAGAAGAAGTGAACCTCCTTCTTGGTGTGGAGAGTCTTGAAAAGATGCATGATGTGGCTTCTGAGCGGTGCCATACCAGCACCACCACCCACGAATATGTACTCCTGTGAATCCGGGTCGTTCTCAGGGAGAAGGAACTCTCCGTAAGGACCGGAAATCATCACCTTGTCGCCAGGCTTACGTGTGAATACGTAGCTGGAAGCGACTCCCGGAGGAACAGGAAGCATCTTGAACACGCCGCGAGGCTGGCTCCTGTCGAATGGAGGAGTAGCGATGCGGACGTTGAGCTTGATGACGTTCTTCTCTGCAGGGTAAGAGGCCATGGAGTATGCCCTGATGGTAGGAGTGGTGTTGACCGCATGGATTCCGAAGAAACCATACTTCTCCCAGTCGCCCTTGTAGATATCCTCCACGTCGATGTCAGAGAAGTTGATGTCATATTCAGGAATGTCGATCTGGATGTACTCTCCTGACTTGAACTCAATGTTCTCGCCTTCAGGAAGCCTTACGGTGAATTCCTTGATGAAGGTAGCCACATTGTGGTTGGAGATTACCTCGCATTCGAGTTTCTTTACGTTGAGAGCTGAGTCAGGAACTGCGATCTTGAGGTCTTCCTTGACCTTGACCTGGCAGCCGAGTCTCCAGTTGTCCTTGATCTGCTTGCGGCTGAAGAATCCGGTCTCGGTAGAGAGGATGGTGCCGCCGCCTTCGAGGACTCTTACTTTGCACTGTCCGCAGTTGGCCTTTCCGCCGCAGGCTGAAGGAAGGAAGATCTTCTGGTCAGCGAGCGTATGGAGGAGGTCTCCGCCCTGGGCGACATCAAGAACTCTTTTACCGTTGTTGATGTCGATCTTGACAGTGCCTGAAGGTGTAAGCTTTGCCTTGATGACAAGGAGCAGAGCTACCAGGATGAGCGTTACGACCACTATGACCGCAACAGCTGCAAGAATTGTTGTCTGTATTCCCATAGAAATTCTCCTTGTATCATTAAAGTGCTATACCCATAAATGTCATGAATGCGATAGCCATCAGACCTACTGTGATAAAAGTTATTCCGAGACCCTTGAGGGCTGCAGGAACCTTTGAGTAGGCGAGTCTTTCGCGGATAGCCGCAAGGCTCACGATGGCGAGGAACCAGCCGATACCAGAACCGAAGGCGTAGACGGTAGCTTCGCCGAGATTGACGAAATCCTTCTGCTGCATGAACAGGGATCCTCCGAGGATTGCGCAGTTTACTGCGATAAGAGGGAGGAAGATACCGAGAGCCGAGTAAAGGGACGGCGAAAATTTCTCTACGACCATCTCCACGATCTGGACTATCGCTGCGATTACGGCAATGAAGACGATGAAGCTGAGGAAGCTCAGGTCAACATTGGCGAATTCGCCGCCGAGCCATGCGAGAGCGCCCGGTTTGAGGACGAACTCGTTGAGGAGGTAGTTCAGCGGAAGGGTCACGAGAAGGACGAAGATAACAGCAACACCCAGACCGGCAGCTGTCTTCACATTTTTGGATACTGCCAGGTATGAGCACATACCGAGGAAGTACGCAAAAATCATGTTGTCAACGAAGATTGACTTTACGAACAAGCTTAAATATTCCATAATAATCCGGGGTTAATGTTATTTCTCCTGAAGGTCTTTCTGGATCGCTCTCTGCACCCAGACGATACATCCGAGGAGGATGAGGGCGAATGGAGGGAGGATCACCAGGTTGTTAGGAACATATCCGATGCGGCCGAGGATATCGAAACCGAAGAGGGTTCCGCTACCGAGGAGCTCACGGAAGAAGGCGACGATAAGAAGGATCATACCGTAGCCGACACCGTTTGCTATACCGTCAAGCATTGAAGGAACCGGCTTGTTACCGAGGGCGAAAGCCTCGATACGTCCCATCACGATACAGTTCGTGATGATAAGGCCGATATACACGCTCAACTGCTTGTCGATTGCGTAGGTCGCTTCGAAAGATTTAAGTATCTGGTCTACGAGGATAACCATCATAGCTACGACAACGAGCTGCACGATAATACGGGCACGGCTTGGGATGGTGTTT
Organism: Bacteroidales bacterium WCE2008; assembly: GCA_900167925.1. Classification (NCBI taxonomy): domain Bacteria; kingdom Pseudomonadati; phylum Bacteroidota; class Bacteroidia; order Bacteroidales; species Bacteroidales bacterium WCE2008. The sequence continues at coordinate 187,600 of FUZM01000003.1, read as the reverse complement.
CTCAGAATAGAGAGTATAAGGCTGGAAACGCCGGTCACCACTATTACAGAGAGAGCCATCACAAGAGCTCCCTTCATCGTCACAGTTACTGCAAGTGAGGAGCAGATACCGAGTACAAGGACGGTGATAGGGTTGCCCTTGAATATCGGAGTAAGAATCGTTTCTTTAAGTTTTGCGTCCATATCTTATTCCTCCTCTGCTATTGTTTCTTCGACAGCTTCTTCTGCAACCTCTTCCTCTACAGGCGCGAGACCCTCGAAGTAAGGAGCGTAAGCCTTGAGCCACTGGTTGATAGCCTCGGTAAGACCGTTGGATGTCATAGTGGCGCCGGTGATAGCGTCGATCTTGTTGTCTATAACCTCAGAACCGTCAGCCTCTTTCGGAGAACCGCCCTTTACGATCTCGAAGACCTTGGCAGCCTCGAAGTCGGCATACTCGTTCTTGAATTCATTCTGGAAGTTGACGTCATCCTTGATCCTTGAACCGAGGCCTGCGGTCTCGCTTTCATGATCGAAGTATGCGCCCTTGATAGTCTTGCCGTCAGGATTGAAGGCGATATATCCCCATACCGGACCCCAAAGACCTGCTCCGTAAACCGGAACGACAGTCGTCTGGTCGTTGAAGATGAATACAGGAAGAGCGGTCTCGCCGTCCTGCATGCCCTTGATTATATAATTGAGCTTCTTGAGCTCGCTTGGGGAATATACCTTGCCAGCCTCGATATCGGCCACTTTCTCGCCCTCGGCGTTGACCGTAAAGGCAGAAGCGATCTTCTCGTTGTATTCGGCAATCACTGCATTGTTGCCCTTGGCCTGGAAATCGGCTTTGGAACCGAACTGGGCGGCGGTCATCATCTGGCTGATGGTGTCAGCCTTCTCGTTTGCCTCCTGCTTGCCCTTGAGGGACTGTGACACGAAAGCGAGAACCGCAGCAACAACTACCACGATAGCCGTGGTATATATAATTGTATATACATTACTGTTTGTATTCATAGCAATTCTTGTTTATGCGGTTTTGAATCTTTTCGCCCTTCTGTTGATCGATGATGTGGTCACACAGTAGTCGATCAGCGGTGCGAAGGTGTTCATGAGCAGGATAGCGAGCATCATACCCTCTGCATAACCAGGGTTGAAGAGCCTTACTACGACGCAGAGAGCGCCGACAAAGAATCCGTAGATCCACTTGCCGCACTCGGTCTGGGCTGAAGTTACAGGGTCTGTAGCCATGAAGACCGTACCGAAGGCGAAGCCTCCGAGGACGAGCTGATAGTATGCAGGGATTGTGGTAGCGCCGAGCACGTTTGCGAGCCAGCCTACGAAGAGGGCGCCGATGACTGAAGAGCACATGATCTTCCAGCTTGCGACTCCTGTCCAGAGGAGGATGGCTGCGCCGAGGAGGATGGCGATGATGGAGGTCTCACCGACTGAACCTGGAACGGTTCCGATGAAAAGGTCCATGAAACTTGTGCCATACTGGGCTCCGGCGTTGGTAAGACCGTCGATTCCGTCAGCGGTGAAGGAAAGCGGGGTAGCGCCGGTAGCTCCGTCGACAAGAGCCTCTCCCTTGCGCATGGCGATCCATACTTCCGATCCCGACATCTTGGTCGGATAAGAGAAGAAGAGGAAGGCACGGGCGAGAAGGGCCGGGTTGAGGAAGTTCATTCCGGTACCGCCGAATACTTCTTTTCCGAAAAGTACTGCGAATGCGACAGCGATTGCGAGCATCCAGAGCGGAACGTCAACAGGGACGATAAGCGGGATAAGGAAGCCGGAAACGAGGTAACCCTCGTTGACTTCTTCACCCTTGATCTGGGCTCCTGCGAACTCAATGAAAAGTCCGACACCGTAAGAAACGACGAAGAGAGGGAGGACTTTGAGGAAACCATAGAAGAAGGTTGCCCAGAGGCCTGCGTCTACTCCAGTCGCGAGGTTATGCTGGTATCCTACGTTCCACATTCCGAAAAGGGCTGCAGGAACAAGGGCTACCACTACTAATATCATTACTCTCTTCAGATCGACAGCGTCCCTGACATGGGAGCCGCTCTTTGTGACAGTACCAGGGACACGAAGGAAGGTGTCAAAGGCGTCGATAGTCGAATGAAGGAATGCGAATTTGTTCTTTTTTTCTTCCATAACTTGTACTCCTTATGCCATTTCCTTGATCATCAGATTGATACCGTTGCTGATGATTTCCTGGATATTGTTCTTTGAAGGGTCTACATATTCGCAGAGAGCGAGGTCCTCAGGAAGGACTTCGTAGATTCCGAATTTCTCCATGTTGTCGATATCGCCTGCAAGGCAAGCCTTGGCGAGATAGACAGGATAGATGTCAATCGGAAGCACTTTGCTGTAGACGTCCGATACTACGAAAGCGCGAGGACCGCCGTGGAGGTTGGTGTCCATGTCGTATTTCTTCTTTGGCAGAAGCCATGAGAAATACGAGCGGCTTGAGCTGAACTGGTTGAATCTGAATGGCTTTGCCCATCCGAGAATCTCTCTCTCGGTACCTTCATGGAGCAGGGTGACCTGATCGTCGAAGAAGCCGAGATAACCGTTTTCGCCTACGCTTGTGCCGGAGAGCACGTCGCCGCTTACGAAGCGGATGTCGCCGGCTGCATTGTCGTAGAATTCCTTAAGTTCTTTCATTGCTATTCCCGGGAGCGCGTCAACATAGCAAGGGTTGACAGCCTTAGGACCGGTGACAGCCACCTTTCTCCTGAGGTCAACCTTACCTGTGTTGAGAAGACGTCCGATAGCGGCGAGAAGCAGAATGGAAACAGTCCAGACGGTCTCTCCCTTTTTGATCGGATCGATGTTTGCGATCTGCACACCTACATTGCCTGCAGGATGCTTACCGGTAACTTCGTGGATCTGGACATGCTCGACCTTATGGAAAGGAGAGCTGGAAGAGGTCTTGCCATTGATGCAGAAATGGATTCCGCCAGTGGTAAGTCTGGAGAGAGCATCTACGCCTGCCTGAACGTTAAGAAGCTCGTCACGGAGAGTGTAATCCGTGTCGGCGGCAAGCGGTGCGGTTGAGAATGATGAAACGAAAATTGCCTTAGGCTGGATCTGCGGATCAGCGATAATTCCATAAGGCCTCTGCTTGAGAGCTACCCAGAGACCGCTCTTCAGAAGAAGGGCCTTGACCTCGTCAGCGCTCATCGAGCTGGCTTTCTGTACGCCGAAATCAACAAATTCCTGAGTTCCTTCCGCCTTGATGCGGACTTCAAGCAACTTTCTCTTTTCGCCTCTGACGATCTCTGCCACACTACCGCTCACGGGCGATGTGACGAGTATGTCAGCAGACTGCTTGTCAGCCAGAATCGGCGATCCTGCCAATACCTTATCGCCCTCCCTTACAAGAAGTCTCGGTACAAGACCCTTGAAATCAGAAGGTTTCACTGCGATAACGTCTGGTACAATCGTCTTCCCGGTTTTCAGGACTGCTTCTCCGGAAATTGGGATATTCAGTCCGCGTTTCAAGTTGATGTTGTTTGACATTATTGTTATGATAAAATAAATTGTTCGGTATTTCCAAAAAACACGCCGCGAATTTACTCATTTTTTCTTAATTTCGCGTCAAATTCACAGCAGATTACTGCCAAAGATGACATTATGATGGAGAATAAAGACAATAAGATTCTTGAGGGGCTTGACAGTCAGCAGAGGCAGGCTGTCAGCTGCACGGAAGGACCGGTGCTCATAGTCGCCGGTGCGGGGTCGGGAAAGACAAGAGTACTCACAAGCAGAATAGCTTACATATTGTCCGGCGGAGAAGATCCGTCCCGGATACTGGCGCTTACCTTCACGAAGAAGGCCGCCGGCGAGATGAAAGAAAGAATTGCGGTGATGGTGGGGGAGAGAAAGGCCCGCAGGCTTTACATGGGGACTTTCCACTCGGTATTCATCCGCTTCCTCCGCGAGTTCGCCGACCGCATCGGCTATCCGTCGGCGTTTACCATCTATGACACGGGCGACTCGACCAGCGCCATCAAGCGCTGCATCAAGGAACTCGGCCTCGACGACAAGGTCTACAAGCCGAAGGACGTGCTCGCCAGAATATCGATGGCCAAGAACAATCTGGTGACGGCCGAGCGCTACATGGGTGACACGGCCGCCAAGACCAACGACGCCCACGCTAAGAAACCCCGCATCTGCGACATCTACATGCGCTACCAGGGGATGATGCGCGCCGCCGGGGTCATGGACTTCGACGATATTCTGTTGAACATGAACATACTGCTGCGCGACTGTCCGGAGGCTCTGGAGTCGATCCGCAGCCGGTTCGACTATATCATGGTCGACGAGTACCAGGATACCAACTTCTCCCAGTATCTGATCCTGAAGAAACTGAGCGAGGTCCACAAGAATCTCTGCGTCGTGGGCGACGATTCACAGTCGATCTACGCCTTCCGCGGCGCCAAGATCGAGAACATACTGAACTTCCGCAAGGATTACCCGCAGAGCCAGATCTTCCGTCTGGAGCAGAACTATCGTTCGACGCAGACTATCGTCGAGGCGGCCAACACCCTGATTTCCAGGAATGAGGGCCGAATCCCGAAGAACTGCTTCTCCAAAGGGGATCCGGGCGACAAGATAAGGCTGATCCAGGCCTACACCGAACAGGAAGAGGCTATGCTCATAGCTTCGTCGATCATATCCACAATGCAGGAGCGCCACTGCGAGTACCAGGATTTCGCGATACTCTACCGCACCAACTCTCAGTCCCGCGCTCTCGAGGAGGCCCTCCGCAAGAGGAATCTCCCGTACATAATATACTCCGGCAACTCCTTCTTCGACCGGGCCGAGGTCAAGGACATGATGGCTTACTTCAAGCTGGTCGTCAACGTCAACGACGACGAGTCTTTCCGCAGGGTCATAAATACGCCGGCCCGAGGGATCGGCGACACTTCGGTAGAGGCGCTTTCCCAGGCCGCGAAGGCAGCCGGCTGTTCGCTGCTGAAAGCTACATATCTGGAGAATCAGGTTCTGGAGGCCAATGGGCTCAGGAATGCCGCGATAGTCAAGATCCGCCAGTTCTGCGACATGATCGCAAGATTCAATGAACGCTGCGCCGGCGAGGATGCATATAAAATTGCTTCGGAGCTTTCCGACGCTGCCGGACTCTACCGTTTCTTCAAGGAGGATAATTCTATCGAGAGCCAGTCCAGGGCTTCGAACATAGAGGAACTCGTCAACAGTGTCAAGGGCTATGTCGAGGATAAGCATAACGAGTTCGTGGAGGAGCTTATGACCGAGGGTACGGTATCCGATGCTTCGGAGATTCCGGAGTCGGATTTCCCGGTCGAGACTCTTGGCGGATTCCTGGAGGATATCTCTCTTCTGAGTGCCGTTGACATGGGCGATGACGAAGATTCCAACAATAAGATTGCCTTGATGACGGTGCATTCGGCCAAGGGACTGGAGTTCCCTTATGTTTTCGTGGCCGGAATGGAGGAGAATCTTTTCCCGTCGGGAGGAATGCTGGCGTCGCCGCAGGACATCGAGGAGGAAAGGCGGCTGTTCTACGTTGCCATGACCAGGGCCAAAGTGGCGGTGCAGTTCTCGTTTGCGCAGACGCGCATGAGGAACGGAAAACATGAGTCCAACAGTCCGAGCCGGTTCATCCGGGAGATCGATCCGAAGTATATCGAGAATCCACTGCGCCGGGAGGTCGAGGTGCCGTTCGGTGTCTCGGGAATGTCTGCCAGGGGAATGGCTCCTCAGTATGGGGCCGGACGGCAGTCGTCGGGAGGTCAGTTCTCCGGGCCTTCGGGAAGGCGGTTTTCCGGCCCGTCGGGCGTGCAGTACCAGAGACCGATTTCCAAGCCAGAGCCGGTTCATGTGCCGTCCAATCTGAAGCCGGTCCGCTCCGCTTCTGCGCCGGCTCCAAGGAAGGAGGATCCGAACTTCGTACCTACTCCGGTGCTCCAGCTGAAAGAGGGAATGCGTATCGAGCATAATAAATTCGGCTTCGGGAAGATACTTGAGATTTCCGGCCCTGCTGCCGACCTCAAGGCGAAAATCCGCTTCGATGATTACGGAGAAAAAATTCTTCTTCTTAAATACGCGAAAATCAGGACGATATAGTTTATCGGGGTAAGAAATAGTCGATTATTCGTGGAAAAGATTTGATTATTGAGAAATAATTTTTATCTTTGCCACGAAGTTTTTCATAGTTTAAGTTTAGGTTAAGTAGCGGGGCGTTCGCAGTGATGCGGACCCCCGTAAATTTTTTATATTTCTCGCCAAATTTTAGCCATGAAAAAGTGTAGTTTTTAAATCAAAAATTTCCCATTTGACTCACCAACTACTTTTTGCACCTATACCTCATCCTTAGCTGCCGAATACAGTAGTTGAGGGTGCAGCGATATGGCTTGGAGTGCGTTCTGTTGCACTTCCTTGCCCCCTCAGCAGCCGAAAACAGTGGTTGAGGGTGCAGTGATGTGGCCTGCAGTGTGTTCTGTGGCATTTCCTTGCCCCCTCAGCGGCCGAAAACAGTGGTTGAGGGTGCAGCGATATGGCCTGCATCGTGTTCTGAGGCACTCCCTTGCCCCCTCAGCGGACAAAAATAATCCGACGAGAGAATGTCGCCGGATTAGATTATTACAAATAGAATTATTTATTTGAAAAGTTCGGAATGCGATCCCAGACGGACCAACGATATCGTGTGTTCTTGTTCGTCTATCCATATAAGCAGAAAATCTCCCTCGATATGGCATTCCATGCATCCTATATAATTGCCTGCCAGCATATGTGGTCTATAAGCTGCCTGGACGGTACCTGTATCCCTTAAATCTTTCAGGACGATTTCCAGTTTTTCTATTTTCTGAGGTTGGTTCCGATATCTCTTCAGGTCTTTCTTGAATTTTGAGGAATATCGTATCTCCCACATACTACAATTTGTCTACAATATCTTTAAGATGGTCGGGATCGAGGGTCTCGAGGCGCTTGCCGCTGCGGACTTCGCGGAGAGCCTCAAGGGTCTCTTCGTTCGGTTCGTCATAGACGATGTCCATGAGGACGGTCTCGACGTAATTGTTCAGACTGCGGTTTTCTTTTTTTGCACGAGCCTTTAGTCTTCTCAAAAGCTCTGTGTCAAGACGGAACGCGGTCTGAACTTTTCCCGAAATAGTAGATGTATTGTTCATATATGTTAAATTATATATAGCAAATATATAACATTTATATAACAATTCAAAATTTATTGCAGTACGTAGTCGGTGATGTTCTTGACGCCGGGGATGGAGTAGTATTTGACGATGTCGCCTTTGACGAAGAGCTTGTGGCCGAGGTTGGCGGGGTTGTCATGGACATTGAGGGCGTCGCGCATCGCGCCTTTCTTCAGTTCGACGGACATGCAGGCGTCCTTCGAGGTGACGGCTGTCTTGCCGGCGATCGCCAGGTTGGTAGGGGAGACCGAGTCCTTCTGGAACGGGCTGGCGCTGCCTATGACGTACCCATAGACCCAGACGCCGGTGGCGCCGAGCAGGCCTCGGGCCTCCGAGACGCTGAGAGCCCCGCTGAGGTCGCGTCCATGGTCATCCCCCGAGCCGATCGTGAACTCCTCGTTGATCCATGATCTTGTAGTATCTATGCTGACTTTTATGTTGCCGGACGAGCTGACAGTCGGGGCGGAGATCGATACGTCGAGAATCTCACGGCTCTCGAGGACCCGGGTGAAAAGCAGGTGGTCCGTGCCGGCGTCGTTGAGGACGACCGAAACCTCGCCGGGGTTGAAGTAGGCAATCCGCTTCTCCGAGTAACTGTACATGAGCCTGCCATCCTCGGACTGGACGAACATGACCCCCTGCGGGTATGACGTCAGGAATTCCGGGGCGATGCGGAGCCGTATGCCGGCGTTGGTCTGGCGGCACTTCAGCTCGACATTGACCGTGGCGCCGGAGTTGACCTCGACGGACTGGGTGTCTCCGTATTGCGGGGCGTCGAACTTCGGGCTGGTGAACTCGGCCGAACGGGCGGAGATTGTGTATGTGCCTGCATCGACAGTCAGAGTCTCCGGCATGTTTCCGAAAGTGCCGTCGTAGATGACGTTGCCGCCGTCGCTGACGACGCGGAGAAGGAAGGTGCTGGAGTCCGGGACCTCGGCCGAAGCCCTGGTTGCGGCGTCCGGACGGGAGAAGTGGATGACAAGAGAACCTTGGCCCTCGTCATTATTGAAAAATCCTGAACATGAGATTGCGGCGAGAAGTGCGGCCGCGGCGAAAAATGAGTTTGTCTTCATATGCGTTTTTTCCGAAATATCGCATGGGTTTGCGGATTTCAGATTAAAAAACGCGTTTAAATTTTCGTGCAAACTTTGAGCGGAATGCGAGGTTCGAACTCGTGACCTGCGGCTTGGGAAGCCGCCGCTCTACCAACTGAGCTAATTCCGCGATTGGTATGCAAAGATAGAAAAACTTTGCAGAAGGAAAAATACTAAAGCAGAATATTTATTCCGATCATCAGAAGTATAATACTGCCCGCGATCTGGGCCGGACGGCCGAACTTCGAACCGAGAGCTCCTCCCATGTTCAGGCCGAGGAGAACCGAGATCGCCGTGAAGGTGAAGACCGAGATGATGGTCGAGCGGGCGCCGGGCCAGTCAAGGAAATCCATTCCCATCGAGGCTCCTGTCGCGAATGCATCGATGCTCGTGGCGATCGCGCCAATGAACATGAACTTGATGCTATCCATCCTCAGGCAGTTCTCCTCCTTGCGGACGGCCTCGAGGAACATCGAGACGGAAACATAAAGCAGAAGCACGAAGCCTGCGATGTGGGCGATAAGCTCGAAGTTGGATATCTTGGTCGAGATGAATACGCTGAAATAGTGGGCAACACCCCAGCCCGCTGCGAAGAAGGCTGCCTGTATTGTCGAAAATATGAGTGTAATCCAGATTAGTCTTTTGTCGTCTATTCTTCCTGACGCGGTGCTCGAGCAGAGCGAAACTGCGAAACTGTCCGCGCAGAGCGAGATGCCGATCAAAACGGCACGTAAAAGTTCGTCCATTTATTAGTGAGTATTTCGGACTGCAAAGTTACAACCTGTTTTGTAATTATCAAAACGTCAGTTGACAGCCGGAACGAGAGCAAGCTGGATCTGGCCGGCGCAGCAGAGCCTTCCCTCGACCGAGAGGGAAACCTCGGCGAAGCAGATGCCGGCGCGCTCTCCGACGAGACGGCCCTCGCACTCGCATTTGTCGCCCGCATGGACCGGACTGATAAACTCGATATGCTCGATGCCCGCGAAGAGGGGCCTCAGTCCCTGCATCAGCTGGTCCTTGACTACGATAGCGCAGCCTTGGGCCATGATTTCGCAAAGGATGTTGAACGGGACGGTACGGCCGTCGGGGGCATAGCCGCGGACAAAGAAGTCGTCAGGCTTGACGGTATATTCGGAGTGCCCGATTCCTTCTTCTTCGTCGAGCCACATCTTCTCTACCAGGAGCATGGGCTCGCGGTGCGGGAGTATGGCCTTGATTTCTTCGGGGCCATATACGAGTCCTTCGGCTGGCGTCTCGTAAGTTTGAGAAAAGAATCCTGTCATTGTTGAAGAGGGTTATGGTTTTAGAAATTCGTAGATCTTCTCCGATACGAAGTCTGTCCATTGCTGCTCGGTGATCGTCTCCTTTTCGTCGATGACGTTGCCGATGAATTTGTTGGCGATGGGCGGGATCATTATAAGGGAGTAGAAGTACAGGAGGAGGGCCTGGAGGGGCACGTCACGGATTTTTCCTTCCTTGCGGAAGTTCTCCATGCTTCTCACATAGATGTCCATACCGAGGTTCTTGATGAAGACACTGAGACGGTCGGGGTCTTTGGTGCATTCGTTCAGCAAGAAGTAGGGGACTGAGGGATTCTCGCGGATTATCCTCATGTAGATCTCGACCACGCCTCTGGTGACCGCTTCGAGGCCCTTTCCGCTATTGAGTATCTTTTCGAGGCTCGGGAGGGCGGTGCCTACCGCCTGCTTGTAGATCGCTTCGAAGAGTTTTTCTTTTGTGCGGAAGTAATAGTTGAGGCCCGGGCGGTTGATGTTGCAGGCTTTGGCGATATCGTCCATTTTGGTGGATTCGAAGCCTTTCTGCATGAAGATGCGGCGGGCTTCAGCGATGATCTTTTTCTCTGTGAGGTTGTGCTCCATTTGTGGGTCCCTGGTTTTTTACACGTACGTTTTACGCAAAGGTAAAATTTTTTTGCGGGATTGCAAGGGGTTGCGAAGGTTAATGGTGATCGTGAGGAAAAAAGATTTTTTATGCAAGATTTCAGGAAAAGAGTATTACCTTAGTAGTATTATTTTTGTAAATCTTTTTACCACTAAGTCATGAAGAAATTCTTGTATGTCCTTGCTGCTTCTGTAGCAGTAGTTTTGGTGTTTGGTTGCCGCGAAAAGGATGAACCGAATGATGAACCTCAGGAAAAGCCTGTAGAGTATACCATTTCGGGAAGAGTTGAAAAGGGACCGTTTTTAAAAGATTCCAAAGTCAGTCTGCAGCCGCTGGATGCTTCTTTCCAGGCTGTCGGAGAGCCAGTAGAGGTCAGCGTTTCCGATAATCTTGGACGTTATGATCTCGGGAAGGTGTCTCTGGATTGCCCGTATGCCGAGCTGACTGCGACCGGTAAATTTTTTAATGAGGTGAGTGAAAGTGTGGTGGAGACGCCGGTTACTCTTCGCGCTCTTGTCAATCTGAAGGATAAGTCTAAGGTCAATGTCAATATCCTTACTCATCTCGAGTATGCTCGTGTTAAGACGCTTTTGGCGGCTGGTGTGAAGTATGAATACGCCGCTGCAATGGCTCGTTCAGAGCTTGTAGAGGCTTTCGGACTTGGCGGTTTCACGATAGGGGATTTCTCTGAGTACGGTATTGCTGAGGGTACCGACCAGTCTGCGGCATTGATACTGGCATCTATTTCTGCCATCCTGCATTGCGAGGACGAGGAAATTGCTGCTTATATCGATAACCTCAGTAAGGAATTCGAGGCTGACGGTTCTTTCTCGGAGGAGTATAAGACTACTATTTCTAAGAATAAAGAGATAATGTCTTGGAATGTTGATAAGATCGCGCCTTATATTAAAGAAATATATTCCGGTCTGGGCGAGACAATTGAGGTGAAGAATCTCCGTAATTATATTGATTGGGATGAAAATGGGGTTGTCGGGGATGAGTCTGTCCCTGAGGGCTATTCTGTGAATCTTGATAAGACTGAGTTGAAAGTTCCTGCCGCCGGCGGTAAATATACGGTCAATGTGGATTCTCCTGTGGCTTTGTATCTTGAGAAGCACGGCCCTGAAACGGAGGATCAAGAAATCAAACCTATCCAGCCGGAGACTGTGAATATATATGATGTTGATATGGACGGGGTTGTCCGGATGACAGTTAGCCTCGAAGGTGAAACTCTTACAGTAGATGTTGCTCCAAATAAGGGGAAGGTGGTTGCTGACAGCGTTATCGTGTTGTATGATTTCTTTGGCACCGAGGTCGCTTCATTGGCTGTAAAGCAGGAGGTTGAAGATATCGACGGTATCCCTGGATTGAGCGAAGATGGAAAGGCCTTGATAAATACACTTTTCTCGGATATGAATAAGGCTTTAGACTGGTGGAACTACCTGGGACCTAGTCAGGATCCGAGGACCCTGTTTCTGGAGAGTTTCTGGACATCGTGGTATAATACTATCAACCAATTCAATTCCGTAAAATCCATTGATGCGAAGGATCTTAACGTTTATGGGCCGTATTTTGATTTCTATCTTGCTCTCAGTTATTTCCATCTGGAGTCTGTCTTTGGGGACGTTCCGTATGTGGCGGACGGCAGTACCTATGAAGGCGTCGGGCTTCCGAGGACTCCACAGAGCGAAGTCGTTTCGAATATTGTGACTATGCTTGAAGCTTCGCTTGAGGCCGTCGAGGAGAAGCCGGTTTCCACTAATTCTGTAAGCGATTGCTTCTTTGTATCTAAGGACTGTGTCCGTCTGCTGTTGGCGGAGGTTAATATGGAGTCAGGGGATTTCCGTAAGGCTGCCGCTTTGCTGAATGCTGTTTCGCTCAAGAATCCTGTCGATGAGATTCTTGTCGTGAAGAATTATTATGACCCGTTTTCTAAGCCGCAGCTCGTGTTCGGATGGGGTGATTATTTGTGCGATCTGGCGGAGTGCGAGTTGGCTTTGGGTAATAAGAGTCGGGCCGTGGAGATAATCAATTCGTTCTATTACTGGATTGGTGGAGGATATGAGCAGGTCCGCGAGTATTGGGATCTTAGGGAGGAACTTGAGGTGATGCGGGAGCTGATTCCGCCGACTCGTTTGTTCTTGTTCAGGAGACGTAACGGTTTTCTGGAGCAGTTTTACAATCTTAAGGAATACCAGAAGATGTGGCCGATTCCGGAGAGCGTCATGGTTCGTAATCCTGGCTGGAAGCAGAATCCCGGGTATTAAATTTTGTTATATGAACGATGAGGCAGGATTCCGCCGCCGAGGGCAGCGCTATCCTGTCGCGTTGTGTCATGGGGCGAGTCAGAGGGATACTGCAACAACGCAGACTACGCCAGGCCGAAGGGAAAAAATAACGCCCGACTATTTGTCGGGCGTTGTCTGCTGGTGTTTTGTCTCACCTTTGATTCGTGACTCGTGCAGGATTCAAACCTGCGACCTTTTGATCCGTAGTCAAATGCTCTATTCAGCTGAGCTAACGAGCCAGTTTGGAGGGGGATTGGATCCCCGGTCCTTTATTCTGCAGTTTCTTCTTTTACGAAGTTGTATTTCTTCTCCTGGATTCTTGCTTTCTTACCAGCGAGGTTCCTGAGGTAGAAAATACGTGCTCTGCGCACTTTACCAACTTTGTTGAGCTCTATGCTCTCGATAAATGGAGACTGGAATGGGAAGATCCTCTCAACTCCTACGCCGCTGGAGATTTTACGAATTGTAAAAGTCTTTGTGTTGGCGCCTGCTCCCTTTATCTGGATAACGACTCCTCTGAATTTCTGGAGTCTTTCCTTATCACCTTCCTTGATTCTGTAGGTAACGGTGAGGGTGTCACCGGCTTTGAATTCAGGGTACTTTGCGACTTTCTCATTTTCGAAAGCCTGTTCTACTAACTTAACGTAATTCATTTCTCTATTAACTGTTTAGCGCAACGTTGCAGGGGTTCGCTGCCGGTCTGCAAGAGGTTGCATTGTTATTTGGGACTGCAAATGTAGGAATAATTTTAAGAATAGACAAAAAAATCGTCGAAAACTTAAAAATTTTCCTTCATTTTGTCGAATATCGCCTTGTCTTCGCGGGTCGGGTTCGGGGTGAAGGAGTCGCTGGAGCGCATTGACTCGAGGGCTTCCTTCTCGCTCTTTGAGAGTTTCTTAGGAATCCATACGAGGAATTTGACGTAGAGATCGCCTGTGCCATGACCGTAGCCGCTGACTGAAGGGAGGCCGCGTCCGCGGAGTCTTACGACCGTGCCGGACTGGGTTCCCGGTTCTACCTTTATCTTATAAGAACCGTCGAGACATGGGATCGTCACTTCGGTTCCGAGGATTGCGTCGGTGACGGAGATTGTCTGGGTGAAGAAGAGGTTGTTCCCTTCTCTGAGGAATCTGCTGTGGGGCTCTTCCTGGATCAGTATGAAGAGATCGCCTGGTACTCCGCCGTTTTTGGCTTTGTGACCTTCGCCGCGGATTGTCAGCTGCATTCCGTCTTCTACTCCTGCAGGAATCTTGACTTTGATCTTGACTTTGCGGGATACAAGGCCGGTGCCGCCGCAGGTGCGGCATGGGTTCTTGATTATCTGACCTGTGCCGCCGCAGTGGGAGCATGTAGTATAGGTGACTGTCTGGCCGAAGAAGCTGTTGACTACGCGCTGTTCCTGACCTGTGCCGTGGCAGTGAGGGCAGGTCTGGACGTCGGAAGCGTTCTTCGTGCCTTTTCCGCCGCAGTCCGGACAAGTCTCGTTCCTGTCGATTTCGACTTCTTTCTCGACGCCGGTAGCGATTTCCTCGAGAGTGAGGAAGACCTTCTTGCGGATGTCGCGGCCGCGGTATGTCCTCTGCTGGGCACCGCCCTGGCTGCCGAATCCGAATCCGCCGAATCCTCTGCCGAAGCCTCCGAATCCGCCTCCAAAGAGGTCGTTCAGGATGTCGTTGAGGTTGCCGAATCCGCCGCTGAAGTCGAAGCCTGCCTGGCCGTCTACTCCGGCGTGGCCGAACTGGTCGTATTTGGCCCTTTTGTCTTTGTCGCTGAGCACGGAATATGCCTCGGAGGCCTCCTTGAATTTCTCCTCGGCGGTCTTCTTCTCGGCGTCTGTGCCGTCTACCCATTTGTCAGGATGCCACTTCAGGGCGAGCTTCCTGTAGGCGGATTTTATCTCGTCTTCGGAAGCGCCCTTCTGGACTCCCAGTATCTCGTAATAATCTCTTTTCTCTGCCATAATTAAATCCCTACCACTACTTTAGCGAAACGGAGCACGTTGCCGTTGAGGAGGTATCCTGTCTGGACGACGTCATAGACCAGCCCTTTCTTATCTTCTTCAGGGACGGGGATCTGGGCTACCGCTTCGTGGAAATCGGTGTCGAACTTAGCACCTTTAGCCTCGATCTTTTCCAGACCGCGGGTCTTGAGGTATGCCATAAGCTTGTTATATATAAGGGATGTGCCCTCTTTGGCTGCCTCGTCGCTGGACTGGGCGAGAAGTTCCATGGCCCTTTCGCAGTCGTCGAGAACCGGCAGCAGCCCTTTGATCGTCTCTGCTGATGCGGAGCCGACAAGCGCGAGCTTTTCTTCGGCGGTCCTACGGCGGAAGGTCTCGAATTCTGCCATGAGCTTAAGATAGCTGTTCTTTTCTTCAGCTATCTGGTCGCTGAGTTTCTTGGCTTCTGCTTCGAGTTCGGCGATACGGTCTTTCTTTTCTTCCTTCTTTTCCTCTTTCTTCTCGTCTTTCAGCTCTTCTTTGTTCTTTGCCATATTTTTTGCCATTTCTATTCGTCTTTTGCGTACCAGACCATCAAAATATCTGCCAATATACCATTTCTGACATATTGGCAGATAAGCTATGCTGTTTCTTTAAATATTCTCGAATGTGAACTTGTCCCAAGGGAAGTCCTTGTACTCGCCGTACTCCAGGACTCCGTCGATGTATGCCAGAAGCGGGAACTTGTCCATGTCAACGAGTCCTCTCTCGGCGCGGCGCCTCAGGGCCTTTGTCAGCCTCTTGACGACTACGATTGATTCGAGAGTCATGCCGCTGAGCATCTTCTGGGCCTCTTCGAGGGTCTTTCCCTGACCGAGCAGGATTCCGATCTGGCGGGTCCTGGCTCCGGCTACGGTGACATAAAGATCGCCGATGCCGATCAGAGCGCTGTCTTTCTCGGCTCCCTGGAGCTCGAGGAACAGCATCATCTCTTTCGACGCCTGGTAGAATACGGCTGCCTGGGAGTTGTAATGTTCATCTCCCGGCGCGGTCGTCTCTGCATATCCGATGGCGATCGCCACTCCCAGCGCGAAGGCATTCTTGATCGCCACTGCGCTCTCCAGTCCGATGTCGTCGTGGGTGAGGGATATATGGAACCATTCGGTGTTCAGAGCCTTCTTCATCATCCTGAGAAGGTCGTTGTCAGGGCCGCAGATTGCCACATGGGTATGGTCCTGGGCAATGATCTCTGCCGCTGTTCCGGGGCCGCCGAGGGCGTATATGTCTCTTTTGATTCCTATTTTGCGGAGCTCGTTCTTCCAGTGCTCCGGGTACGAGATAAGAGTGCCGTCTTCGAGGTCGAGCAATCCTTTTGCTGCCGAGAGGACGGGGATAGACGGATCCATCTTTGCCAGAATGTCATTGAGGAACCAGTCCACGCCATACGAAGAGACGCCGGCGATCACGAAATCCGAGCCGTTCGCCGCCTCTTCCCACTGCTCACTGTAGTAATATTCGGTATCGGCCGGGAATGCTTTATCCAGTTTAGGATGCTTTCCGGTGGCTTTGCAGGCATCGATGACCTCCCGGTCTACCGGCGTGCCTGTCAGTCTGAGCCTGTTTCCGTTTGCTGCTGCAACGAAGGCGAGAGCCGAGCCCATCTGGCCGATTCCGATAATGTTTATTATAGCCATTTCAATAATTATTCAATATCGAATCCGCCGCAAAGATAGCCATTTTTTTTAACATTGCGGATTATCCTGTCAGGATTGTGCCTGCGGGCCTTCCTCTCGACGGATCTTGAAGCAGGTGCTCCGGCGCTCTTCGTGGATGCTGAAATCCATTCCATGTCAAGCGGGAACTGAGGTACGTCCGAATTGAAATTGTATGTCTTGCCGTTGGCATCGACCGGGACATACATCATCTGCATAGAGGTGAATGCCGTCTCGAAAGTGGTGCCGTTGTCGAAGTTGACGTTGACTCCGCAGCCGGTGATTCTTGCCGTGCGGCCTTCTCCGCCTTCGACGAGGGTGCCTTCGGCGATGCAGATATCTTCATTGATGTAAAGATACTCGTCGTTGTACTTGATGTTGCCGTTGAGGCAGACTTCATAGTCGTTGCCGTCGTCGAGTCTGACTGTCTCGAAGTAGAGGCTGTTGAACACTATCTGGCCGGTGACTCTGTCGAATTCGACTTCAAATTCGTAGTCGTTGCCGTCAAGATCCTTTGCGCCTTCCCAGCCGCGGAGCCAGTAGGCGTAGTTGGATTCGGAACTGGAGATGTAGATGGTGTAGCTTACTTTGTCGCCCCGGAGGTCCTTGCCGCCGATTTTCCATGTTCCTATCCAGCGGTTGAATTCGTCGGTAGGGACTTCTTCCTTGACAGTGAAGTCGAGGCGGGCGTATGATCCCGTTATCTTTCTGTTCGCGTCGATTCCGATTGCGTAGGCTCTCCATGATCCTGCTCTGAGTCGGTCGTAGTCGACTGTGCTGTTGCCCTGGCTGACCATCTCGGAGGCTTTCCAGTTACCGTCGGCGACCTGCTTGTTGAGGTTGTCGATGGTAGCTTTGAAGTAGTCGGCTTCGCTGCCGTTATAGTTGTCCTGGAGGGCGCTTTCCGTGATCACGTCGACGAAGTAGAATTCTTTGTCGGTGCTTTTGACTTCGATGCGGTCAACTTCTTTGGCACCTCCCTGACCGTCGGGTTCGGTGAAGCGGCCGGCATAGGTTATCTTCCAGTTGTTGTTCTTTTCTAAGACTATCGGCTTGCCGTTGTTGCCGCCGTGGTTCCAGTCAGGTCTGTCGTAGTTATAATAGTCGTCTGGTCCGCAGGATGCAAATATGCATGATGCGAGCGCAAGTATAGCTGCTAGTCTTGTTTTCATGGTCTTAAATTTTCTGGTTTATACCAGTGATTGCAAATAATAGTCCAAAGATGAGGCTTTTTTCTTAAATTTGCACGCAATACGATTGACATGATGCATACTAAAGAAGAAAAACTGGCCGGAATAGGCCGATTATTGGATATAATGGACAAGCTCAGGACAGGCTGTCCATGGAACGGCGCGCAGACCATAGACACTCTCCGTCCGCTTACTCTGGAAGAGGTTTTCGAACTCAGCGATGCCGTGCTGCAGAAGAATGATGCCGACCTTGAAAAAGAGCTCGGAGACCTGCTGCTGCATGTGGTGTTCTACGCGAAGATCGCCGAAGAGGAGGGAAAGTACGATATCGGGGATATCGCCGAGAAGGAGTGCGAAAAGATGGTCTTCAGGCATCCTCATGTGTTCTCTGACGGGTTCGAGGCTGACGCGAAGTCGGTGGCCGAGAACTGGGAGCTGCGCAAGCGCAAGGAGAACGGAGGCCAGAGGCATATTCTGGACGGAGTGCCGAAATCGGCTCCGGGAGTGCTCAAGGCCATGCAGATGCAGCGCAAGGCCCGTGACGTGGGGTTTGACTGGGAGGAGAAGAGCCAGGTCTGGGACAAGGTGAAGGAGGAGATGGGCGAGTACCAGGCGGAGCTCGAGGCCATGGATGCCGCGGCCGGCGACAAGGAAAGGGCCGCCGCATTCGACAGGGCCGAGGAAGAGATGGGCGATTTCATGTTCGCCGTCATCAATGCTGCGAGACTCTACGGGATCGACCCGGAGGTGGCGCTCAGCAGGACATGCGAGAAATTCCGCCGCCGGTTTACATATCTGGAGGACCATACGATCAAGGAGGGCCGGCTGCTGTCGGACATGACCCTCGCCGAGATGGACGCCATCTGGGACGAAGGAAAAAGAAAAGGACTCTGATTCAGAGTCCTTTTTCTTTTATTCGTGAGTGGCGAGGCGCTGCTCGGCGAGCTTTTCCCATTTGGTGCCCGGACGGCCGTAGTTGGCGTACGGGAAGATTGAGATGCCGCCGCGAGGGGTAAACAACCCCGTCACCTCGATGTACTTAGGCTCCATGAGCTTGATCAAGTCCTTCATGATCTTGTTGACGCAGTCCTCGTGGAAGTCTCCGTGGTTGCGGAAACTGAAGAGGTAGAGCTTAAGGCTCTTGCTCTCAACCATGCGGACATCCGGAACATAGCTGATCCTGATTTCGGCGAAGTCAGGCTGGCCCGTGATAGGGCACAGGGATGTGAACTCCGGGCAGTTGAACCTTACCCAGTAATCGTTGTCCTGGTGCTTGTTGACGAAGGTCTCGAGCACTTCCGGAGCATAATCCTGACGGTATTCCGTCTTTTTTCCGAGGGCATGGAGCCCTTCCAGTTCTCTTCCTTCTGCCATGACTATTCTTCTCCTGCTTCTTTGAGTCGCTCGGCGTTCTCGGCGATCGTCAGCTGGTCGATGCATTCCTGGATGTCTCCGTCCATGAATACAGGCAGGTTGTACATGGTCCAGTTGATACGGTGGTCGGTAACGCGGGACTGTGGATAGTTGTATGTACGGATCTTGGCGGAACGGTCTCCGGTGGAAACCATTGTCTTACGCTTTGATGCGATCTCGTCGAGATATTTCTGGTGTTCCATGTTGTAGAGCCTGGTTCGGAGCTCTTCCATGGCGCGGTCGAGGTTCTTGAGCTGGGAACGCTCCTCCTGGCACTGTACCACGATTCCTGAAGGGATGTGGGTGAGTCGGACGGCCGAGTAGGTGGTGTTCACGCCCTGGCCTCCAGGTCCTGAAGAACAGAAGGTATCCTTGCGGATATCGCTCATGTTGAGCTCGATGTCGAACTCTCCGGCCTCTGGGAATACTGCAACGGACGCTGCTGAGGTCTGGATCCTGCCCTGGGTCTCGGTCTGAGGGACACGCTGCACGCGGTGGACTCCGGACTCATATTTCATGATGCCATAGACCCCGTCGGTGCTGCTTGAGAGCTTGAACACGATCTGCTTGTATCCTCCGGACGTGCCTGGAGCCTGGTCGGTGACCTCGAGCTTCCAGCCGCGGCTCTCCGCAAACTTGGAATACATCCTGAAGAGGTCTCCTGCGAAGATGGCAGCCTCGTCGCCGCCGGTACCGCCACGGATCTCTATCATCGCGTTCTTGCCGTCGTCCGGGTCAGCAGGGATGAGGAGGAGCTTGATGTTCTGCTCCATGTCCGGCAGCTTAGGCTCAATCTCGGCGATCTCCGCGCGGGCCATCTCCTTGAGCTCGTCGTCTTTCTCGTTTATGAGAATATCCTTGGCAGAAGCAAGTTCTTCCACCATTTTCTTATATTCCAGTCCGGCCTTGATGATAGGCTCAAGTTCCTTGTAGTCCTTGTTGAGCTGGACGAATTTCTTCATGTCGGACATTACCTCGGGATCAGCGAGCTGCTCCTGAAGCTTTCCGTATCTTTCCTGAAGGCTGAGAACCTTCTCCAAAAGTGAGTTTTCTGCCATATTCTGTATCAGATTTCTTTAATGTAACAGCGGCGTCGGTTATATATTTCGCTGACGCCATATTTGGCCCATACGTTGACCGCTATGTTGGTCTCTATCTGGGGGTTGGCGATCGCCCACTTGCAGCCGAGCGCCTTGTATCTTTCGGACATCCTGCAGTGCACTACTGCGGATATCCCTGTGTTCTGCCACTTGGGCACTGCTCCTGTCAGCATGAGGTCCATTGTCTCATAGTTCCTCAGAGCTCTCAGAAGGTGCAGCCAGCCGGTCGGGAATAGCTTTCCCTTTGCTCTCCGGAAGGCTCCGGACAGGTCCGGGATGGTGATTCCGAAGGCTGCCAGTTCGTTGTTTTCGTCCATCAGTACGACAGAGGTCCTGTTGCTGAGGAACGGAATGAAGGCCGCGGCTTCTTCTTCTATCTCTTCATCGGTGAAGGGGATGAAGTTCTGCACGTTCCCGGCGAAGCTTTCGTTGTAGGCCCGGAAGAATTTCCTGATCTGGGCCTTGTCCTTTTTGAGGACGTCGATGTCGCATTCGTGGAGCCTGTATCTTTCTGTCAGTCTGTCGGAGCCCATGCGTATCCTTTCCGGAACGTCCTGGGAGGCCGCCATCCTGTATTCCAGCCAGTCGCATTCTTTTCTGTATCCGAGTCTTTCGACGAAGTCCGGGTAGTAGCTGTAGTTGTAGAGGGTGTTGAAGACCGGAAGGTGGTCGAAGCCTTCTACGAGCATGCCCTGCTTGCCGAGGGTGTTGTAGTAGAGGGGACCGTGGATCTCCGTCATTCCCTGCTGCCTTGCCCAGTCTTCGGCTGTCTCCAGCAGAAGTCTCGCTACTTCAATGTCATTGACGGTGTCGAACCAGCCAAATCGGGCTCGTTTCTTGCCGTAGAGCTCGTTGTAACGGGGATTGACCATGGCACATATCCTGCCGACAATCTTTTTCCCGTCTAGAGCCAGCCACATTTTCCTTTTGCAGTAGCTTAGCGTCGATACTTTCGTCAGAGAGTTTATCTGGTCTTTGTGAAGCGGTGGGACATATTGTCCGCAATTTCTGTACAGGTCGTCGGGGAACCGGACGAATCTGCGTATGTCGCGTCTGTCTGCCGCTTCGATTATCTTGTACCTTGTCATTTCTCTGATAAAAGATGCAATACAGACTGCAAAGATACGAATATTTTGGATAACAAAAAGCCGGCGGCCTTTTCAGGCTGCCGGCAATTATATGAACATGCAGTTTACTGCTGGATAGGTACAAGAGCGAAAGTGATTTCGCCTTTGCAGCAGAGCTTTCCTCCGACTTCGAGCTTGGCGCTGCAGAAGTAGAGATTGGCTCTCTTCTCAAGGAGCTGGCAGGTAATCTCGCAGAGGTCGCCTGGCTTTACTACGTTCTTGAAACGTACCTTGTCGATTCCGGCATAGAGGGTGATGTGCCCCGGGATGTCGTCCTTGACGAGGACGGCGCAACTCTGGGCCATGATCTCGCACTGGATAACTCCAGGTACGATAGGGTTGCCAGGGAAGTGCCCTCTTGTGAAGAACTCGTCTTCCTTGATGCGGTATTTGGCGTGTCCTACGCCGTTCTCGTCCATATCGCACTCTTCAACGAGAAGCATCGGCTCTCTGTGCGGCAGGAACTGCTTGATTTCTTCTTTGTTCATCTTGGTTTGGTTTTAGTCCGTTCTATATTTAGTCCTTGTAAGGTCTGAAGGCGATACATGCGTCGTGACCGCCGAATCCGAGGGAGTCGGAGATACCGAGGGTAATGTCGCTCTTGAGGGCCTTGTTAGGAGTGTAGTCGAGGTCGCATTCCGGATCCGGGCAGTCGAGGTTGATTGTCGGAGGAATGATTCCGTTCTTGAGGGCAAGCACAGTCGCGATAGCTTCTGCTGCGCCTGCGGCTCCGAACATGTGACCGGTCATCGACTTGATAGAGCTGATATGGGCCTTGTATGCGAAGTCGCCGAGGGCGATCTTGTAGGCTGTAGTCTCAGCTACGTCGTTGAGGTGGGTTCCGGTACCGTGGGCATTGATGTAAAGGTTGTCCTTCTTCTCGTCAAATCCGGCCTCTTCGAGGGCGAGATTGATACATTTTGCCTGGGTCGTGCCGTCCGGCCTTGGGGCGGTAGAGTGGTAGGCGTCGCAGGTGTTGCCGTATCCGACCATCTCGCCGTAGATCTTGGCGCCGCGGGCTTTTGCATGTTCATACTCCTCGAGTACGAGGATTCCGGCGCCGTCGCCCATGACGAAGCCCTGTCTGTTCTTGTTGAACGGGAGGGATGCGTATTTTGGATCTTCAGCTCTGGAAAGGGCCTTGGCGTTGGCGAAGCCGGCGATTCCGAGAGGAATTGTGGCGTTCTCGCAGCCTCCGGCGATGATTGCGTCAGCGTAGCCGTGGCGGATCGCTCTCATGGCCTCTCCGAGGCAGTGGGACGATGTCGCGCAGGCTGTCACGATGTCGAGACATGGACCCTGGGCGTTGTGCTTGATTGCGATGTGGCCGGCAGCGATGTTGGAGATCATTGTCGGGATGAAGAGTGGAGAAATCCACTGTCCTGACGGGTCTTCGATCATCTTGGCGGTCTCGCGGAACTGTACTTCGAATCCGCCGATACCGGAGCCGACATAAACGCCGAGTCTGAATGGGTCAATGTTCTTGTTCTCGCCGTCGGAGTGAAGTCCGGCGTCTTCCATTGCCTGATATGCGGCAGCAACACCATATTGGGTGAAGAGGTCCTGCTTGCGGATGAACGGTTTGTCCATGCCGTATTTTTCAGCCTCGAAATTCTTTACCTTTCCGGCAATCTTGACAGGGAGGTTGTCTGTCGGGAATGAGTCGATGAGCTCGATTCCGCAAACTCCGTCAAGGAGGTTTTTCCAGAATGTAGGAACGTCATTTCCGATTGAGGAAACGACTCCCATACCTGTTACAACTACTCTTTTATTTTCCATATTCATTTATTAGTAAAGGAGGTCTTTGGCGCCGGCCATAAGCTTTTCGGCTCCTCCAATTATATCCTGAACTATTTCAGCGGCGGTTTCTTTCTTCTTGATCATTCCGGCTACCTCGCCCGCAAGCATGCTTCCTTCGTTGATGTTTCCGTCGAATACGGCTTTGCGCACGGCTCCGGTTCCGAATTTGAGGACTTCCTCGTTAGGGATTGCCGGGTCGTATTCCATCTTGAAGAATTTCTTTGAGAATGGGGTCTTGAGGCTGCGGCAGGCGTCTCCGAGAGACTTTCCTGTAACAATTGTGCCTATTTCTGTAGCCTTGATAAGGCGCTCTTTGTAATTTTCGTGGATGTGGCATTCGTCAGCGATGAGGAATCTGGTTCCTACCTGGACGCCGCATGCTCCGAGCATGAAGGCTGCTGCTGCGCCTCTGCCGTCGAAGATACCGCCGGCTGCCATCACAGGGATGTCGAGGGCGTCGATGATCTGAGGAACGAGGGCCATCGTATGGATGTCACCGATGTGACCGCCTGATTCTGCTCCTTCTGCGATTACGGCTGTTGCGCCGAGTTCCTGCATCTTGAGTGCATATGCTACTGAAGCGACTACAGGAATGACTTTGATTCCTGCTGCTTTCCATTTTTCCATGTATGGACTTGGGGAGCCTGCTCCTGTGGTGAGGATTTTGACTCCTTCTTCGATTACCATATCGGCTACTTCAGCAGCGTTAGGTGCCATAAGCATGATGTTGACACCGAAAGGCTTGTCGGTCAGTTCACGGCATTTGCGGATTTCCGCCCTGACGGCTTCTGTGCCGAAGTTGATGGACGAAATGATTCCGAGGCCGCCTGCGTTCGATACTGCGGCGGCAAGTTTTGCATCTGCTATCCAGGCCATACCACCCTGGAAGATAGGGTACTGTATGCCGAGAATATCACAAATTTTGCTTTTAATCATGATTATGAGGTTTTATTACAACGTGCAAATATAAGAATTATTTTTTGTTACCATTCGACTACTGCGACGCCTGAGAGCAGCCCTGCTCCGAAGGCGCTGAATACCAGCAGGTCACCTTTCTTGAAGGCTCCCTTGCGGTTGTATTCGTCGAGGAGTATAGGACATGAGGCCGAGGATGAGTTGCCGTGGTCTCCGATGTTGGTCGGGAATTTCTCGTCTTCTGCGCCGAGATAGTTCTTGATGGCGTCGATGATCCTGAGGTTGGCCTGATGTACCATATAATACGCAACGTCCTTCTTGTCGATCCTGAGCTCGTCGAGAAGGGCTTCCACTTCAGTCGTGGATGCCTGGACGGCGAACTTGAAGACTTCGCGGCCTTTCATCTGCATGGCGAAGTCGTCGTCGGTCTTGGTAAGATATGGGGTCGGCATCAGTTTGCGTTTCATGACAATCTTGTCAGGGGACGGCTGGCTGTGGAGCTTGAGTCCCTTGATGTTGTCGCCTTCGCCGAGAACGACGGCGGCGGCTCCGTCTCCGAAGAGGACGCAGGTCGCTCTGTCGTTCCAGTCTACCATTCTGGTGGCCTCTTCGGCACATACGATGAGTACATGCTTTACGGCACCGGCCAGGTAATGGGTCTCCGCGATGTCGAGGGCATATATGAAGCCCGGACATGCGGCGTTTATGTCGATGCATGGACAGGTGAGTCCTATCTTCGATGCGATGACGCAACTGAGTCCCGGAGTAATAAAGTCGGATACGACGTTAGAGCAGATGAAATAGTCGATGTCTTCGGGTTTTACTCCGGACATCTCGAGCGCTTTGAGCGCGGCCTCCGTGCCGAGGTCTTCGATCTGCTCATCAGAGATGACGTGTCTGCTGTGGATTCCTGTCCTTGGAACGATCCATTCGTCGCTGGTGTCGAGGAATTCGGACAGCATGTCGTTTGTTACAATCTTTTTGGGAAGGGCGCTTCCCGTTCCGAGGATCTTCATCTTTTTCTTTGAGTTTTACGCAGCAAAAGTATAATAGTTTATCTTTATGGAAAAAAATATGTGGTAAACACGCGCGTTATGACGCTTTTGTGCGGTTTTGGGGGTGAAATCGCCTTATCGGGGGCGAAATTAATGGTTGCAGAACTGTGAAAAAAGGTTATATTTGCATAATTTGAATGTGTGATATGGCTAAGAGAAAGTATATTCCGGAGTACTTCCGCGCTAAATACCAGCTTATAGTGACCGTAACCTTTACGGCGCTTTTCTCGCTGGTGTTCATGCTTGTCAGTATTCCGTTTTCGCATAACGCCTGGTTTGCCCTGGGTACGTCGCAGGCTTTTACATATACTGCGTCGTTCTTCCTTATCAGTCTTTTGTTCGTGATCCTGAGCAAACAGGTGATGTATTATACGAGGAATTCTTTCGAGATGACCTTCTTCCAGTATGTCATGTGGAATCTGGCGGAGGTGATCATAATCTGTCTCGTATATACCGCTTTCTCGATCAAGGGTAATGAACTCGGGGTGATCAGCCTGGAGAGAGATTCGTTCGCGGCTATTTTCTTCAATGCCTTCGTGTATTGTTTCGTGTCCCTTATCATCCCTTATATAATTGCGGGGATGGTGTTCGCCATCATCGACAAGAACAAGACTATCCGTCTGATGAACTACAGTAATGTGGTTTCGGATATTCCTGTGCCTGAGAACAAGGTCCAGCAGGTTACCCTTTTCGACAATAACGGGGTTCTCAAGATGTCTGTCAGCCTTGCCAGTCTTTATTATATCGAGTCGGAAGACAATTATATCCGGGTGTGGTATATAGACTCGAAGGGCGGTCTTACGCATTATATGCTCCGCTGCCGTCTGAAGACTGTGGAGGAGAGTTTCAAGGGCAGCAGTCTGGTGCGCTGCAACCGTAAGTATATCGTCAATATGGATAAGGTCAAGGTCCTCCGCAAGGAGATAGAGGGTTACGAGCTTGACCTCGACAATGATTATATCCCGGCCATCCCTGTCACCAAGACTTACGTGGATAACGTTCTGGCCCGGTTCAATCGCAAGTAATTATTTTCTGCGTTCTCTGCGGGATTTGCGGAGGGATGATGCGCTTTCGACGATCATCTCGTCTGCGAATATGCCCCTTACTGCGAGAATGTCCATGATCATCGCGAGGAGAGGGAAGATCGCAGCGACTCTGAAGACCATCTGGTCGTGCGTGCTCATGAAATCGACGACGAGCCATATCTGGAGGGCCAGGGTGATGATGGCCGCGAGGCCGGCCGTGCGCATCTGGAAGACTCTGATCTTGTAGGTGGTAAGGGCCAGGAGGTTGAGGCAGGTGACAATTCCGATGAGGATTGCATACGGGATGTATGAGGTGAAGGAGAAGGTCTGGGCGACGCTGCCGTCGGCGGCGACGATGATTGCCTTATCCATGAAAAACATTAGTCCTGTAAGTATTGTCGCGATCACGAGATATAGGGTCTGAGCTCTTTGCCACATAATTCTGATTTATTTGATTCGGGATACAAAAATAGGAAATCCCGAAATAAAATCCTATTTTTGTTTTTTAACAATTACAATTTATAAGACTTTTTAAATCATATCGATATGAGAATACCGGAATCAGAATTAATCATAAATGCCGATGGTTCGGCGTTTCATATTCACATCAAGCCGGAAGAGCTCGCTGACGAAGTCATAATGGTCGGGGATCCCGGTCGCGTTGACATGATCGCAGAGTATCTGACTGATATCGAATTCCGTCATGCTTCCAGGGAGTTCGTCTCCGTGACCGGAAAGTACAACGGAAAGAGACTGACGGTCCTTTCACATGGTATCGGACCTGACAATATCGACATAGTAATGACCGAGCTGGATGCTCTCGCCAATGTTGATTTCGCTACCCGCGAGGTCAAGCCAGAGCATAAGGCTTTGAATATCATCCGTCTCGGAACGTCCGGCGCCCTTCATGCCGACATTCCTCTCGGCTCTTTTGTGCTGGCTCATGTTTCCGTCGGTTTCGACGGCGTCCTGAACTGGTATGCTGACAGGAACAAGGTTGCGATGCCTGAGATCGAGAAAGCTTTCAAGGAGCACATGGGCTGGAACAAGAGTCTTGCTTCGCCTTATTTCGTGAAGGCCAGCCAGAAGATTATCGACCGTTTCGCAGATTGCACTGTAAAGGGGATGACTATCTCGGCTCCGGGCTTCTATGGCCCTCAGGGCAGGGTGGTACGTCTCCCTCTTGCCATGCCGGAGATGCTTGACAAGATCGAGTCTTTCCGTTTCAATGGGGACAGGATCACCAATTTCGAGATGGAGAGCGCTCCTCTTGCAGGTCTTGCCGCCCTTCTCGGCCATAATGCATGTACGGTCTGCTGCGCGATAGCCAACCGTTATCTGCAGAGCAGCAATCCGGATTATAAGCCTCAGGTGCGTAAGCTCGTGGAGCTTGTCCTGGACCGAATGACAAGGTAATTTATTTTCTTCTTACCCAGTCCGGGTATTCCAGCTTCATCTCCAGGGAAGCGATCATTATCGCTCTTCTGTTTACGTAGTTCGAAGGATTCCCGGCGTTCCTTTTGATAGGGTTAGGAAGACAGGCTGCTATCAGGCACGATTCCCGTCTTGTAAGAGATGCGGCGTCGTGCCTGAAGTGTTTCCGGGCGGCGGCTTCTGCGCCGTAGATGCCTTTTCCCATTTCTGCGACATTGAGATAGACTTCCATTATTCGGCGTTTGCCCCAGATCTTTTCGATGAGGAAGGTGAAATAGGCTTCGAAGCCTTTTCTGACCATGGACCTGCTAGGGTAGCAGAAGACGTTCTTGGCCGTCTGCTGGCTTATGGTG
The DNA here is from genome assembly GCA_900167925.1 of Bacteroidales bacterium WCE2008. NCBI lineage: Bacteria > Pseudomonadati > Bacteroidota > Bacteroidia > Bacteroidales > Bacteroidales bacterium WCE2008. The sequence goes on along the minus strand of FUZM01000003.1, from coordinate 160,079 downwards.
CTGGCACCGCGCAGTCTCTTGCCTTTGTTTTTGTGGTCGTCTATGGCTCTCTTGATCTCGACGCGGTCAAAGCCGTCGTGCTCGCCGAAGCGGTTGTCTTCGCTGGCGATCACCGCCCGTACCAGTTCAGGCGAGATTTCATCGAGGCTTTTCCATTTCTTCTGCGTCTTGAAATCCTTGTCCTCGCGGTATTCTATGCTCCTTTTTATCATGAGGGGCGTAACCCAGACAGGGACCCATTTCAAGACGACGACCCAGAGCACCGTCAGCAGTATGAATGCCAGCGGCAGCTTTATGAACAGGAATTTAAGGAATCTACGCATAGTCCGTAAGCTTTAGTCTGAATTTTATGCAGTCGGAGCGGCCTTCTATCTTTCTGCGGCTTTCTTCTCTGAATCCGAGTCTGCGATAGACGTCTCCGTCGGTCCATTCGGTGTCGGCGTAGCTCATGACGTCGTCGGGATGGACTTCGTCGATGAATGCCTGGAGCATCTTGCCCATGCCCCCGATAGCTCTGACGTCAGGTAGGGAGGCGTAGCGGATCCATTCGCAGGAGCGTATCTCGCGGTCGCCTTTGGCCCATTTTCTCGCGCTGGAGAAGGTGGCTACTGCGACGAGGGTCCCTTCGGGAAGGCCGCTTTTGTCTTTTCTTGCTATGAAGAGACCGTAGCGGTACCGTCCTCCGGTGCTTCCGATTGAATGGTATCTGTCGAGAAAGGCATCTGCTTCGGGCCTGGTTATCCGTCTTACGTCGCAGTTACGCGCGAAGACGTGCACGAAGATTCCTTCGTGGGCCAGACGTCTTTTTTTTGCACTTTCTTCTGTTAACATTTTCTTGTTGCAAAATTATCATCTTCCATTGAAATTTCCTATTTTTGCACTCCGAACAGAACAAATCTCTTATTTAAATATGGAAGCAATTGTAAAAACCGGTTTCTCCCTTCCTGGACAGGCAGGGAAGTATGTCGGCAAGGTCCGTGATGTATATGACATCGACGGAAAATACCTTGTCATGGTCGTATCCGACAGGATCTCAGCTTTTGACGTAGTCCTTCCGAAGGGAATTCCTTTCAAGGGCCAGGTTCTGAACCTCATCGCTGCAAAGTTCCTCGACGCGACCAAGGATATTCTTCCAAACTGGAAGGTTGCGGTTCCGGATCCCCAGGTTACCGTAGGCTACAAGTGTGAGCCTTTCAAAGTCGAAATGGTTATCCGCGGCTATCTCGCAGGTCATGCCTGGAGAGAATACAAGGCTGGAAAGAGAGTTATCTGCGGCGTTACGATGCCTGACGGCATGGTCGAGAACCAGAAATTCCCGGAGCCGATTGTAACCCCTACTTCCAAGGCTGCTGAAGGCCACGACGAGGATATCTCACGCGAGGAGCTCATCGCCCAAGGCATTTGCACCGCAGAGGAGTACGATCAGCTCGAGAAGTACACCAGGGCCATCTATCAGCGCGGTACCGAGATTGCTGCCAAGATGGGACTTATCCTCGTGGACACCAAATATGAGTTCGGAAAGCGTGACGGCCAGATCTATCTCATGGACGAGGTCCACACTCCTGATTCTTCAAGATATTTCTATGCTGAAGGCTATGAGGAGAGACTCGCTCGCGGCGAGCGCCAGAAACAGCTTTCAAAGGAATTCGTACGTGAGTGGCTCATGGCAAATGGATTCCAGGGTCAGGAAGGCCAGAAGGTGCCTGAGATGACTCCGGAAGTAGTTTCCCACATCACCGATCGCTATATTGAGCTTTACGAGCATATCACGGGAGAGAAATTCAACCGTACTGAATACACTGCCGAGGGCATCGAGGCCAACATCAAGGCCTGCCTCGCCAAGCTCAAGTAATTTCCGACGCCTCCTGCTTCCCGGCTATGCCGGGAGGTCGGGACGGTGCAGGAATGCGGCCCGCAGATGACGGGTGGACCCGTCGCGGAAACGCACCTCGAAAGTGGAGCCGTCCGCTCCGATGGAGATAATGGTCCCTTCTCCGAAAATATCATGGACCACAGCCTCGCCTTCTGCGAAAGCGCTGCCTCCGGTATAACCCGGAGTGAATGATTCCTCGTCAAGCACATGGATCAGGTTCTTGGTACCTCTCCACAGCTCATCCGGAATCACCCCTTCCACTACGACCATGTTTTTCTTTATCTCCGCCAGGAACCTGGACGGATACTTGCTCATCTTGGTGGATACGTTGTAGCCTTCGGATTCTGTCAGGAACAGGGCCTTCTGCGCCCTTGTGATAGCCACATACATCAGCCTGCGCTCCTCTTCCTCTCCGTTCTTCTTGTATTCACGGATAGTCCTCATGTTAGGGAAGATTCCCTCGCTGAGGCCGGTGATGAAAACGAACGGGAATTCCAGACCCTTGGCCTGATGGATGGTCATGAGCCTGATGGCGCTGCCGTCCTTACGGTAGTCGGCATTAGTATAAAGGGCGATGTCCTGAAGGTATTCAACCAGAGTAGGTTCTTCTTCTGCATGGGCCTCTTCGTAGAACCGTACCGAGCGGAGGAGCTCGTCGATGTTCTCCAGCCTGTCCTCGTCCTGGTCCTCCCGAAGGGCTTTCTTGATGCCGCTGCGGTCGAGCATACGGTTCATCAGGTCGGAGATCGCCGCCGTGCGTGCATGCAGCATGCCGTCTTCGATCAGGGATATAAATTCCCTTGCCTGCGGCTTGTCGAACTCCTTGTCTCCGATATGCGCCTTGAGCGCGCGGAAGAGAGACGTGTCATCGGCTGCGGCAGTTTCTTTCAGCCTGTCAAGGAAGGTTCGTCCGAGTTTTCGGGATGGCGTGTTTATGATCCTTATGAAGGAGATGTCGTCGTCCTGGTTGGCTACGAGTCTCATGTAGCTGAGGGTGTCTTTGATCTCCTTCCTCTCGAAGAAACGTATGCCTCCCCAGATCACGTATTCGAGATGTTCGTTCAGCAGGGCCTGTTCGAGGGCCCTCGACTGGTAGGTGGAGCGGTAGAGTATGGCGAAATCGCTCAGGCTTGCCCCGGCGTCGATGAGTATGCGCAGCTGCTTTATGATCCAGGCCGTCTCCTCTTCGGACGTTTTCCCGTGGAAATGAATCACTGCCCGGCCTTCGGCCTTGCGGGTGAACAGGTCTTTCGGTATCCTGTTCTTGTTGTTGGCAATCACGCAGTTGGCTACGTCCAGTATCTTCGGGGTGGAACGGTAGTTCTCGTCCAGGATGACATCCTTGTCGGAGGCGAAGTCCACGAATTTCGCAGGTCTGGCCCCTCTCCATTCATAGATGCACTGGTCAGGGTCTCCCACGACGAAGATGTTGCGGTGCTTTGCCCCGAGCTTCTCTATGAGGTTCCAGTCGTCGGTGTTGCAGTCCTGGGCTTCATCGACCATTATGTAATTCAGCTCGTTCTGCCATTTCTCCCTCGCATCGGCGAACCTGTCCAGGATGAATAGGGTGAAGTTCATAAGGTCATCGAAATCCAGGGCGTAGTTCTTCATCTGGCGCGAGATGAAACATGCCAGGTTGCTCCGTTTCATCTGGTCGGTGATCACGCTGTCCGGGAGCATGTAGGCTTCGATATAGCCGTTCAGGGCCTTGTCGGCTCCGATCCCTTCGAGAAAGTTCTTGACGGTCTTCTCGGTCCTCTTGATGCCGAGCTCGTCCATGCACTCCTTGGCAAGGGCCTTGGAGTCCTCTTCGTCGAGGATGGTGAATGACTTTGGAAAGCCCAGACGATAGATCTCCTTGCGGAGGAACTTTACGCAGAAGCCGTGCAATGTGCAGACGAAATCATTGTAGTCCCCGCTGTGGACCATCATGGCTATCCTCTGACGCATCTCGGAGGCGGCCTTGTTGGTAAAGGTGAGGCAGAGTATGTTGGCCGGGTCTATTCCCAGAACGTTGACCAGATAGGCGTACCGGTAGGTGAGGGCCTTAGTCTTGCCCGTACCAGCGCCTGCGATGACACGCACCCGCCCTTCGGTCGACGTTACCGCCTCCCGCTGACGAGTGTTCAGGTCATCCAGAAAATTCATACAGGAATGCTATACAAGACGGATTCCTGCCTTTTCCATTTCCTCAAGAGCCTTCAGATGGCCTTCGTGCTCGACGTAGCCGATGGCGTCCTTGAGGAGATATACGTTGAAGCCTGCCTTGAGAAGGTCCATGCAGGTGTTCTTGACGCAATATTCGGTAGCTATACCGCAGACATAGACATTGTGGATATCCATAATGTCGAGCACCTCGTAAAGGCTCTGGCCGGCATCATTGATGCCCTCGAAGCCCGAGTATTGCTCCTTTTCCTTGCGATATCCCTTGTAGAAGGTCAGAGCCTCTTCTACGTATGGCTTAAGGTCGTCGTGGATTTCGGCTCCGCGGGTCCCCTGAACGCAATGTGGCGGCCATGGACCACCCTGGGCGGTAAAAGAGCAGTGGTCAGAAGGATGGTGGTCGCAGACGAACATGGTCGGGAAGGCGGCGACGATCACGTCGTCTCCGTCCTGGGCTGCGGATCCTTTATCCTCGATATACTTCACTGTTTCGGCGACGGCGTTCTCCGCGTTGGCGCAGGCCATGGAGCCGTCAATGAAGTCGTAGAGCATATCTACAACTACAAGTGCAACGTCTTTCATCTATTAGTTTCCCTTTACTTCTACGGTAGCGCCGGCAGCCTCGAGTTCGTTTTTGAGAGTCTGGGCGAGTTCAGCATCGGCATCTGTCTTTAATGCGACAGGAGCCGCGTTGACAAGATCGTAGGCAGCTTTAAGTTCGATATCGAGTACCGAGCGTATAATCTTTACGACCTTGACTTTATTAGGACCGACCTCCTTGAGGATTACGGTATAGGAATCTGCTTCGTCAGAAACCATGGCGGTTTCTGTATCGGATGCAGGAACTGCGGAATAAGCAGGCACTCCGGCAAGCATAGCCAGGAACAGCCCGCTGATCATGATTGTCAAAAGGTTTCTTTTCATATTATTCGGTTTCTTTAGTGAATCTTGAGCAGAATGAGAACATGTCAGCATCATAGCCGTCCCACCACGACTCTCCGAATGGAGGAGTGTCATAGTCGCGAATCTGGAGAATCAGGTCTCCGGCCTCGTCAAGCCTTACGCAGATGACTCCGGTTCCGAGAGTCTCGGTTTTAGCGCTGAATGCGCGGTTGGCATTCGAGAGGGCGTAATAGGTATATACGAACGGCCCGCCTTCGAGGACCTCGGCTTCGAACATGTTGCATTCGTTGGTAGTATAGTCTCCAAGGATCACTGCCTCCGTAGAGCAGTTCATAGGGTTGGTGAGAGTCACCTTGGCCTTTCTGAAGTAATTTGCGAAATCTCCGGTACCTCCTGGGGTGAGGGTCACTTCTCCTGTCTCAACATCTTCTGTAAAGGTAAGGGTGAAGTTTTCGTTATTGACAGGCAGCAGAGAAGGGTCATCTTCTCCTTCTTCGAACCACAGTTCAATCTCTTCAAGATCGAAGACTTCGGCGAACTTCCACGTACCTGCAAGACGGGCCGGTACAAGAAGGCCGCTGCTTCTGACGAAAATATGGAGCTTGCCGTTGTCTCCTGCAGAGAATCTCTGTGCCTGGAGAAGGTCAACCTCAAGGATTGCCTTAGGATCAGCAGGCAGGTCCTCTCCGAATCCTTCTTTGCGGGTCATCTTGACAGAACCGGTATTACCGCCCTTAGGAATCTTTATCTCATTTGCTTCCAGTACTACTCCTTCTGCGCCGTCTCCGCTGAGCTTCAGCGGAATCACGAGGTCCATAGGAGCCCTGAAACCTGATCCGGAAGCTACTCCGGAGACAGTAACGGTAGCAGTATAGGATTCAACAAGTTCAGCCTTCGTGGCAGAGAAGTTATAGATGAGTTTCTCTTTTCCGTCGAAAGCGACGGTCGCTATATACTTCGTCCCAAGATTATAGGCTCCGCTTTTGGCGATATTGAAGGTAATGGTTCCCTTGTTCTCCATTCCCAGGTCGGTAACGGTAATCGAGCTGGATTTCGTCCCGGCGTTGAACACGAATTCCTCGGAAGAAACTGAATAATCTTTATCTTTTACGGCAGAACCGGAAAAAGTGACAGGTATTCTGAGAGGTTCGTCTGTAGCTTTGCTTAGGTTAAGTACAACATCTACGCTGCCCAATTCTTCAAGGGAATAAAGGCTTGTAGAAAACTCTGCTTCGAGTTTGCTTTCGCTCTTGCTGCAGGCAGCCATAAAGACGGCGGCTGCGAGAAGAGCCAGAATAGTTAAATGTTTTTTCATCGTTTTATATATAAATTACTGTTATTCAATGCCAACGGCTTCGTTGTACTCGGCTCTGGCGGCTTCTACGGCCTGCCTTTCGGCATCGGTAGGCAACTCTCCCCGGGGGAGGACATAATCGGACGCCGATACTTCAGTTCTCGGCGGCTTTTCGTCATACTTGCAGCCTGTAACCAGGACGGCCAGTATAACAAATGGCAATATAGCAATATTTTTTTTATTCATAGCCTTCGTTCTGTTGCATTTCTGGATTCATATCCACGTCTCTCTTATAGATAGGCGCTGTATAGAGATATTTCCGGGTCGTATATTTCAGGCCGTTGGAAACAATCCACCATTCCGGACAGCCGTTACGTTTAAGCTCGAACCAGCGGTCTCCCTCCATGAACATTTCCTTGCGTCTCTCGTCGAAGATAGCCTGGAGCAGAGGGGTCATGGCCCCGCCCATGGCATCGACCCTGATCCGGTCGCCCTGGCGGACTGCCGGCAGAGTTTCGAGGGTAAGGTCGACAGCCCCGTCGATCCTGTTCCGGCGCAAATCGTTGACTGCTTCGAGCGCGGCAGCCTCGTCGCCGAGATGGTACTCGCATTCGGCGAGCATCAGCACTATCTCAGAAAGCCTGATGCGGCATTCGGGCAGTTTAGTGTTCATGCGTCTGGCGTTGAAAGAGACATTGTAACGGACGTCTTTCTCCGGCTCGTCTCCGAAAAGCTTCAGCAGCGAAAGGCTCGCCGGACGGGAAGAGAAATACTTAATTATTGCGCTGAAGTACCAGTCCAGCTCGCTGGAGTTGTTGATATGCGATTTCGCGAAGACCTCTCCTTTAGGAGCTGCGGCCGAGATCATTTCGGCGTAGGCGGAAGCCGGGGTCAGGGTCTTTCCTCCGTTCCAGATTATGTCCCGGCAGACTGCCGCGGCTTCTTCCCATTTCTCGCACCAGAAAAGCAGTCTGGCCTTGTAGGCCTTGATTACCGGCTCAGAGAAATAGTAGAGACCGCCTTCAGGATTTAGCGCCAGGGCTTTGTCGAAAAGTCCGAGGGTGTATTCGTATGTCTCCTGCAGGCTGGACCGTACTGGTCTTTCACGGATGTCGAATCTTTCTACGACAGGGAGACCTTTCTGGCTGGCAGCATCGTCCCAGGCCTCGCAGTATTCGCGCAGCATGTTATAATAGACTATGCCTTTGATCGCATAGGCTGCGGCGAGAGTCTGGCGGGCGGTCTCGGTCTCGCGGTCCGAGAGATGCTCTATTACTATGTTGCAGTCCTTGACAACAGGCCAGAAGTAGCTGTAGCGGAGCTGCATCGAGTTGATCTTTTCTCCGGCATAGGACGGGAGGTTGGTCCCGACTCTTATGTTGGCGTCGAGGTCGTCGGCGAAGCCTTCGAAGGTCAGCAGACGCTCCATGTTACCGAGAATGTATTCGTCTCCACCGCCTTCGATCTCACGGATATGGTTGTGGACAATGGCGGCGAATTCGTCGTCGGTCGTAGGGAGGACATAGCCCTGCGGCTGGACATCAAGATAGTTCCGGCAGGACGCGGCCAGCAGGACAAGTATTATTGCAGATGATATCCTTCTCATGGCTAAAACTCTATGTTAAGGCCGGCAGATACGCTCCTGGTGGTCGGGTAGGTCGCCCCCGGCACTTCCGGATCCATTCCGTCGTAGCCTGTTATCGTAAGGAAGTTGTTCATCGACAGGTTGAGACTTGCCCTGCGCAGTCCGATCCTGCCGGTAAGGGATTCAGGAAGGTCCCAGGTCAGGAGAATGGTCTTCAGCCTGAGATATGAGACATCCTTGAGATAGATGGCATCGATGATGCTGTAGTCCATAGGGTTCGAGGCGGCGAAGTTGTAGATCGCGTCGAACCTGTCGTAGATTCTCGGGTATTTCGTCCCTGCCGGATTGGAAAGGGTCCAGCGGTCGGTCCTGTCCCGGCGCACGTTCAGGTGGTTGGAGTAGAGGTCGCTGAACTGCGACTGGACCTCCTCGGTGGAGACTCCGGCGTGCTGGGCATTGTAGTATGAGGCAGGGGAGACAATCTTGTCATATACCTTGGCTCCGAAGGAATAGACGCCTGACATTGAAAGACGGAATCTTTTGTATCCTACCGATATGCTGAAGCCTCCGGTATATGGGGCTATGCTTGTCCCGAGGAAGTAACGGTAGTTGTCCGGATCGTTGAGGTCGGAGACTGACATTATGCTGGAGTCTTCCCTGAGACGGAACTGGTACAGGCCGGTCGACGGATCGACTCCTCCGTACTTGCCGGCGAAGATCGAACTTACAGGATAGCCCTCGACGTAGCGGTCTTTGGCGGTTATCGCGCTCATGGTGACCGGAGTGTAACTTACCACTTTATTGAAGTTGTAGGCAAAGTTGACGGAGGCGTTGACCGAGAGGTCCCCTTTCTTGTATGGCTTTCCGGATATCGTAGTCTCGATACCGCTGTTCATAATATCGGCCGAGTTGAAGTAGGCCGAGCTGAATCCTGTAGTGGACTGCAGCATGGACGAGGTCACTATATCGCGGCTCATGCGGTAGTAGCCTTCAGTGTTGACGGTAAGGCGGTCTTTCCAGAGTCCGAAGTCGAGTCCGATCTTGGCGTCGGCAGTCTTTTCCCAGCCGAGCTCAGGATTAGGAGCGCTCGGGATCGTGCCGAGCATATATGATTCTCCGTCGTAATAGCGGTATTGCTGCTGGAGATATTTCATGACCAGCTGGTGAGTCGTGCTTCGGCTGACGTTGCCGGTAAAACCGTAGGCTGTACGGAGAGTCGCATGGGATACTGCAGACGGCATCCATTTCTCTTCTCCGAGATGCCAGGCGGCACCGGCACTCCAGGTCGGGTTGAACTGGCGGTCGCTACCGAAGTTGGAGCTGCCGTCGGTTCGGAACGAGGCGTTTATCACGAAGCGGTCGAGGAGATAGTAATCTCCTGATACGTAGAACGATGCGTAGCGGCTGTCGCTGAAGAACTGGCCGTTCAGCCTTTCAACCTGACTGATCCACTGGTCAGTCGCGCCGCTTATCTGAGGCAGCGAAGTCGTGCCGGTCTTAGGATCGTAGTTGTATCTTTTTGTGAAGATAGTGTTGGAACTGGTGGCACGGACTTCGGCTCCGGCGATTACGTTGAGAGTATGGTCGGAGGAGAAGCTCTTGTTGTAGGCGAAGTGGCCGCGGAGCACATAGCTTTCGCGGTTCATCCTGTTCTGCGTGATGCTGCCGTAGAGGTTGGTCTGTGATTTGCTGTCGTTGCCAAGCCTGTCCTGGAAGGCGGTGAACGTATTCTTGTCGACGACCTTGTCCGTGGAGTTGTTGGCGAAGGAGTATGATCCCAGCGCTATGAAGTGGAGGGCGTCGGTGAGGGAGTAGTCGAGCTGGCCTCTCAGGGTAATTGCCGAATTGATGGTTTTCGTATAGTTGTTGTCCAGCTCGCGGAGAATGCTGAAGCCGGATTTCGGGAGCACCTGCTCGATGCCGCGGCCGTTGTAGTAGCCGAGCGAGAACCATGTCTTGTCGGCTGCATAGCTGCCGTCGTCTTCGTAGGCCTTTTCGTATGGGTTTGCGAAGTAGGCGTATGTGAAGGCGTTGACGCTGCTGTCAGGGGACTTAGATTCCTGGCGGGAGGTCTCGAGTCCGAAGTCCAGACGCAGCCTGTCGGAAGGATGGAGGTTGACGTTGGCGTTGACGTTATAGCGGCGGTAGTCGTTATGGATGAGCATACCGCGGTCGTCGTTGACGCCTCCGGAGACGTAATAGGTGTACCGGTCCGCTCCTCCGCTGAGGGAGAGGTGGTGGTTGTGCGAGAAGGCGTTCCTGAAGAGGAGGTCGTACCAGTTGGTATCAATCCCCCTGAGCGACGCGAGATATGCATCCTGGGCTGCCTTGTCATCCTTCATGGCTTCGAAGTCCCCAACTCCGGCGCGTACCTGTCCGGTAATTCCGATGATCGGGAAGAAAGCCGTGAAATCATTCTTTGCGCGCATGTATCCCCCGGCGGAGAACTCGTCCCAGAGCTCCTGCTCCCAGTCAAGTTTTTCCGCGGCGTTCATCAGGTCCAGACTGCGCTGCGGGCGGAATGACCATGTGAGGTTGTTGTTGTATGCGACCTTCATCTTTCCGGCCGCGCCTTTCTTTGTCGTGACGACTATGACGCCGTTGGCGGCCCTGGAACCATAGATGGCCGCTGCTGCAGCGTCCTTGAGTACTGTTATGCTCTCGATGTCGTTCGGATTGATGCCTCCGACTCCGCTGACGAAGATGTCGTCGAAACCTCCGGCGGCAAGTTCGGAACTGGATACGTTAGGAAGCTCGCTCTGGAGAGGAACTCCGTCTACTACCCAGAGAGGGGAACTGTTTCCGGAGATATTGTTGGCGCCTCGGATGCGGATTCTGGATTCGGTGCCCGGCTGGCCGGAGAGGGCCTGAATCTGTACGCCGGCGATTTCGCCCTGCATCAGGGAGCTTACAGAGGCAAGAGGCTTTGCTTCGAACTTTTCCTTGTCCATTATCCCGACAGAGCCGGTGATGCGCTTGACTGTCGTCTGGGCATATCCAGTGACGACTACCTGGTCGAGGGTGAGGGCTTCGTCGTACTGGAGAACTATTGTCAGTCCTGTAAGTCCGTCACCGGTCAATCCGTAGACCAGGTCGCTGAAACCTATGCAGGAGAAGGTTACTTCCGTGACGGTTCCCGGTATTGGGAGGCTGAAGTCTCCGTCGATTCCGGTAGCTGTGCCGTTGAGCTTTTTCCCGTCGTGGTACGATACCGAAACGCCTGGGATCGGTTCCCCTGAGGAATCAGTCACGACACCCGACATCGTCCTTTGCTGGGCGAAGGAAGGCAGAGCTGCGACCAGAGTAGCGACAGAGGTCAGGAAAAAGGTGAGCAGTATGTTTTTCATTATTCGTCTATGCGGAAATTCTCGATTTCCTTGTTGATCCTTTCAAGTATGCCAAGTTTCACTTCATGCATATCCTTCGAAATATCGACCTTATAGTAGTGCGGGTTTATAAGTCGGCGCTCGGAAGGACTGAAGTGTGCGAGAGTGTCGTCATAGAAAGCCTTCTTCTCCAGAAGCGGACGCTTCTCGGAAATATCTTCGCCATTCTTGATCACATGCTCCTGCAGGACGCGGAACGTATAGGAGCCGGCCTCGAAAGTCTTATGCTTGAAGCGGTCCTGCTCGTCGTAGATCTCGAAGGTCTCTCCGGCTTCAATAGCTTTGCTTATCGAATCTCCGCGCAGACAGGTGACGTCAGCTTTGTAGACCTCTCCCTGTTCCTCTTTTCGGATTATTCGGTATGTGATCTGGAAGCCCGGATTGATAAGCTTTATCGTGTCCTCGGAACGCTTCAATACCGGCTGTCCGTCAATCTGCACCAGTTTATAGACGTTGCCGAAACATGGGGCCGCCTTGCTGGTGGCGATAGCGTCGCCGACTCCGTAGCTGTCTATGCATGCGCCCTGGCGCTCGAGATCGGTGATAAGATACTCGTCGAGAGAGTTGGTAGCGAAGATCTTGCACTTCTTCATTCCGTGCTCGTCGAGTATCTTGCGTACCTTGACAGAAAGGTAGGCAAGGTCGCCGCTGTCAAGCCTGATTCCGTAGCCGTATGGATAGCTGTCATCGATGCCGTTCTCGCGGAAAGAGCGGATCGCGTTGAGGACTCCGCACTTGAGGGTGTCGTATGTGTCGATGAGCAGGATCAGGTTCTCTCCGCGGTGGGTCTTGATATAGTCGCAGAAGGCCTTGTGCTCGCCCTCGACGCTGCTGCCGTATGAAGTTACGTAGCTGTGGGCCATGGTGCCCGTCGAAGGCACTCCGTTCATCACTCCGGTGAGGATGTTGGATGTGCTTGCGCAGCCGGCGATGATTGCAGCCTTAGCTCCGTAGGTGGCGGCCCATGGGCCGTGCGCCCTTCTGGATCCGAACTCGCTGACAGGATGGCTGGTGGCGCGGCAGACGCGGGACGCCTTGGTCGCTACGGCCATCTGGTGGTTCATGATGCAGAGCAGCGGAGTCTCGAGGACCTGGGCTTCGATAAGCGGACCCTCGACTGTTATGACCGGCTGATTCGGGAAGGCGATTTCGCCCTCTCTCATAGCATAGACGTTTCCGGTGAATTTCATGGTGGCGAGGAACTTGCGGAACTCCGCGTATTCGTCGCCCGGGAGGAACTTCTCGTAGAAGTCCGCAGGCATCTTTCCGAGGTTCTGTATCATTTCTATAACCTCGTCCGTACCGCAGACTACAGCCCAGTTGTTATTCTCCGGGGCTTTGCGGTAAAACATGTTGAATACTGCGATTTCGTCTTTTCTTCCGCAGTCATAGAAAGACTTTCCCATTGTGTACTGGTACTTGTCAGAACAGTAGGCGTGATTCGGTAGAGCCATCTTATATACTTGATTTTAGAAATTCTTCGGCCTGGGCAAGAGTGTCTGACTTGCCGACATCCATCAGTTCCAGACCCGGCTGGACGGCTCCGTAAACCGGGCAGTCTCTGCAGGCCTTCAGATAAAAGTCCATAATAGGGAATCTCCCGCTGAAACCGTATTCACCAAATGCATCGAAGATCTTGTCCGAGACAAGATGGATGCCCGAGAACGCCAGCTTCCTGCAGGAGGCAGGATCGAGGTCCGGATACGGGCTCCGGACTTCTCCGGTAGATATGTTTGTCCAGCCTTTCAGTCTCATGTCATCGTCGAACAGGAGATAGCGGCTGGTCTGACGGTCGCTGACCAGAAGGGTCGCGAGCGCCTCTGGACGGGCTTTCCCGATGAAAGAGGCTACGTCAAGATTCGAGAGAATGTCGACATTGTGGACCAGGAAAGGTCCGTCAAGGAACTGCCGCGCATGCAGTATTCCGCCGCCTGTCTCCAGAAGACCGTCAGTCTCGTCGGAGATGCTTATGTCCATGCCGAAGCGGTCGTTTTCCTCCAGATAGGAGACTATCTTGTCCGCGAAGTGATGCACGTTGATCACGAATTCCGTGATCCCGGCGGCTTTGAGTTTCATGAGCACATGATAGAGCAGGGGAGCTCCTCCGACCGGCACGAGCGCTTTCGGAAGGGTGTCGGTCAGCGGTCTGAGTCTGGTGCCCAGTCCGGCAGCGAATATCATGGCTTTCATAGTTACATCTTTTTCTCGATATCGAGTTCGCGGTGGGTCACCGTGATCCTGATATCGAATCTCGCTGAAAGATGCTCGGCAAGGTGCTCGGCGCAGTAGACCGAACGGTGCTGGCCGCCGGTGCAGCCGAAGCAGACCTGCAGATGCGTAAATTTCCTTTCAATGAACCGCTTTACGTGGGCATCGACAAGGGCGTAGACATGCGACAGGAAGTCCTTTACTTCTCCGTCATCCTCGAGGAACTTTATCACCTCTTTGTCCATGCCGTTGAACTGGCGGTAGTATTCATATTTGCCCGGGTTGTTGACGGAACGGCAGTCGAAGACATAGCCTCCTCCGTTTCCGCTGTTGTCGACCGGGATACCTTTCTTGAATGCGAAGCTGTATATGCTGACTTCGAGACGCTTGTCTTCGGCAGCCTCATAGAACTGCTCCATTTCTGTCAGCTTGCGCAGCACTTCGTTGAGGTAAGGATACTCCTCGAAAGGCTTCCTTATCAGTCTGCGCAGATTGTCTATCGCGAACGGTACGCTCGCGACGAAGTGCGGCTTCTTCTCGAAATAGCCGCGGAATCCGTAGGCTCCGAGAACCTGGAGAGTGCGGAACAGAACGAACAGACGGAGCTTCCTGTCGAAGTCAGCCTCGTCGAAGTCCGGCTTGAAACTGCGCAGGGACCGCTTGTAGGCCTCAACCATTGCCTGTTTCAGGTCTTCAGGATATCTCGCCCTTGCCTGCCAGATAAACGAGGCTACGTCATAGTAAAGCGGGCCGCGCCTGCCTCCCTGGAAGTCGATGAAGTAAGGCTTGCCGTCCTTCAGCATGACGTTCCTTGCCTGGAAATCCCTGTACATGAAGGTCTCTCCCATGTCTACGAGCAGGTCGTCTTTCAGCTTTTCGAAATCGTCCTGGAGACGGGCCTCGTTGAAGTCCAGGCCGGTCGCCTTGAGGAAGCAGTACTTGAAGTAGTTGAGGTCGAACATGACCATCCTTTCGCCGAACTCGGGCTCAGGATAGCAGACGCTGTAGTCGAGTCCCTTGCCTCCCTTGAACTGGATCTTCGGGAGCTCCTCCGCTACTTTGCACAGGAGGGCCCTTTCATGGTCAGAATACTCTCCGGTCTCGCGTCCGTGCGAAACGGCCGAAAACAGGGATTCGTCCCCGAGGTCTTCCTGGATATAGGCCATGCAGTCGTCGCTGACGGCAAGCACTTTCGGGACCCTTATTCCGGCCTCGATGAAGTGCCTGTCGATAGCGATGAAGGCTTTGTTCTCTTCCAGACTTGTCCCGGTGACACCGATGAGGGAGATGTCGCCGCTTTTCATGCGGTAATATCTGCGGTTGCTTCCGGAGGTGTTGATTTCTGCAGATTCAGAAACTTTTCTTCCGGTATAGTCTTCGAACAGTCTGGAAAGAATCTCGTCCATATTATTAGATTGAATCGTCTATTTTAAGTTCTTCGAAGTTGCCCTCCGGGGCGGACATTTCTGTCTTGGAAAGTAACTTCACGAAACATACGATGATAGGGATCGCTACGACTACACAGCAGCAGACTGCCCATGCAGGCATCAGGTCGAGTATTGATTCGACCTCTTTTGTAGAGTCGATACTCGACAGCAGTGTTGCGAATGCGTTATTGGTAAAATGCATGAGCATCGTAAGCTTGAGCGAGCCTGTCCTGTAATATACGTAGCCGAAGAGCATTCCGAGAAGGAACGCAGGGATGGCCTGCCAAGGGTTCAGGTGGATGAGGGCGAAGAAGGCGGCAGAGATAACGATAGCCCATATAGGTTTCATCGGCTCGCTGCCCGGCCTTCTGCGGTAGTGCAGCAGACCTCTCAGGACCATACCTCGACAGAGCCATTCCTCGAAGAACGGGGCGAAGACGCAGGTCGTTATGAAGCTGATTATCTTGCTGTCACCGGATACCGCACTCTCAAGAATCTTTTTCAGTTGTTCCGGCATAGGCGGCAGAAGCGTCGTGACAGGGTCTGCAACCATCTGGCAGGCGATTGTGGCAATCATGCAGAGCAGTGCGATGAGTCCTCCGCTGTACGGGCTGAAATTATTGTTGTCGAGAGCATAACCGGCCTTTCCTGACATCAGGTTCTGGTTGCTGATGTAGCGGCTTGCCAGCATTGCCGGTATGAACATAAGAACATAGGCGACAGCCATAAGGCTGGAAGTGCTGAAGCCCGGCACTGCAAACATTAACAGTAAAGAAAGGACATTACCGAGCAGGCCTCCTGCGAGTAGCCATAATAACAGTCCGAACATGCCGGAGACTCCGGGAACATGCCAGGAGAATCCGGACAGGATATCGTAGTTCTTTATCGAACTTTTTCTGACGATTGCCATGATTATTCTTATTTATACAGTGGAGACGGATATACGCCCTTGTCGACAAGTTCCTGGAACTTGGCCACAACCGCAGGTCTGTCTTCCTTGTAGGTCACTCCGAACCAGCGGGACGGGGTAGAGATGACTTCGCATCTGCCCAGGCCGTTGTTTACGATATTGTCCACGGCGTACGGGATATAGTATTCCTTCTTGAGTTCCATACCGTATTCGGCGAGGAATTTCTTGAAGATTTCGTAACTCTTGGTGAAGTAGTCAGGAGTGAAACCCCACATGTTCATCGAGCAGAGTGACTTGCCGTCGAGCTTGACATGGGTCTGCCCGTTGACTGAGTTGTCACCGTACACGATGCCGTCAGCTTCTTTCGCGATATTGAGATGCTCGACGATGCCTGTAAGAATGTTATCCTTGTCGTAGAAGCATACTCCGCGGGATACTCCGCCGGATTCCGAAAGGGTATTGTCTAGTTCGAAACCTACGATGCTGTAGACACCCTCGGAATCAGAATGAGCGCGAAGCCAGTCTCCGAGAATATGGAAGGAGTCCTTTCCGTAATAGTCGTCACCGTTGATTACGGCGAATGGCTCGTTGATCACGTCCTTGGCCATAAGGATGGCGTGTGCAGTGCCCCATGGTTTCTCTCTGTCAGGGTTTGTGTTGAAGCCTGAAGGGATCTTGTCCAGTTCCTGGGTTACGAAACAGAACTCCAGAGGGGAGCCGTCGATACATCTAACGTTGCTGTATTTCTGCTTTACAGCTTCTTCGAACTGCTCGCGGAAGTACTCTCTTACGATATAGACGACTTTACCGAATCCGGCTTCCACTGCGTCGTGGATAGAGTAGTCGATAATTGTCTCTCCGTTAGGGCCGAGACCGTCCATCTGCTTAAGTCCGCCATACCGGCTGCCCATGCCGGCAGCGAGTACTAAAAGTGTAGGTTTCTTCATTGTGTAGTCAGTTTTTTTGATAATATCCCCAAAGTTAAGTAATTTTGCGGAAAAGGGAATCTAATTATTAATCAAATTGGGTAAAGTAAAGGATATCTGGAACGGGCGTCACAAAGGTTTTGTGCGTTATGCCGCCGTCATTACGGCGCTGGCCCTCATATACGCCTTGTTTTTCAGCGATGACAATCTTATCCGATGGTTCCGTGCCGGTATCGAGCTGCGTCAGCAGCGCCGCCAGATCGAGAGATACCAGAAGGAAATCAAGTCAATGGACGAGCGGATCAAGACTTTATCTACAGACAGGGATTCTCTCGAACAGTACGCCCGGGAGAATTTCAATTTCGCCGAACCCGGCGACGATGTCTATCTTGTAAAATAGCCTAGAAACCGGTATAGTTCCAAGGGGTGATAGCCCTGAGCTCAGCCTTTACCGATTCAGATACTTCCAGACCGTCGATGAATGATTCGATGGTCTTTTCGTCTATTCCTGCTCCGGTACGGGTAAGGGCCTTGAGAGTCTCGTAAGGATTAGGATAGCCCTCGCGGCGGAGTATGGTCTGGATAGGCTCGGCTACTACTGCCCAGTTCTTCTCGAGGTCGGCGTGGAGGGCGTTCTCGTTGAGAATGAGCTTTCCGAGACCCTTTACCAGGGAAGCGAACGAGATCAGGCCGTGGGCGAAAGGAACTCCGAAGTTACGCTGCACCGTAGAGTCTGTAAGGTCTCTCTGGAGACGGGAAATCGGGAGTTTCATCGAGAGGAAGGTCAGCACTGCGTTTGCCATGCCGAGGTTGCCTTCGGCGTTCTCGAAGTCGATCGGGTTGACTTTGTGCGGCATTGCGGACGAGCCGACTTCGTCTTTCTTGACCTTCTGGCGGAAATATTCCATAGAGATGTATGTCCAGATGTCCCTGCAGAGGTCGATAAGTATCGTGTTGATTCTGCGGAGGCAGTCGAAGATGGCTGCAAGGTTGTCGTAGTGCTCGATCTGCGTGGTCGGGAATGACCTGTGGAGGCCGAGCGACGATACGAACTTGTCTCCGAAGGAGATCCAGTCGATGCCCGGGAACGCTACTTTGTGGGCATTCATGTTTCCGGTCGCGCCTCCGAACTTTGCCGGGTAGGAAAGCTGGGAGAGCTGGCGGACCTGCTCTTCGAGACGGACCTGATATACTTTGAATTCTTTGCCGAGACGGGTAGGGGAGGCCGGCTGGCCGTGGGTCTTCGCGAGCATCGGGATGTCTTTCCACTGCTCTGCGTAGCCGCTTATTATGTCCATGACTTCCTTCAGTGCCGGGAGATAGACGTTCTCCATAGCTTCCTTGAGCATGAGAGGCTGCGCGGTGTTGTTGATGTCCTGGGAGGTCAGGCCGAAGTGGATGAATTCGCTCCACTTCGTAAGATCCATTTCCTTGAATCTGGCCTTGATGAAGTATTCAACCGCCTTTACGTCGTGGTTGGTTACCTTTTCGATATCCTTGACTTCCTGGGCCTGCTCCGGAGTCATGTTGCGGTAGATATCTCTCAGTTTCTCGTAATTTCCGCTGAAGTCCTTCAGCTGCGGGAGCGGAATACTGCAGAGTGCGATGAAATATTCGATTTCGACGCGGACTCTATATCTGATAAGAGCGTATTCGCTGAAATAGTCCTTGAGGGCTGCTGTCTTGCCGGAATACCTTCCGTCGATAGGGGAGATTGCGAGTAAAGAGAAATTGTCCATTTTATAACTTAAGATTTGAGCTGCAAATATACTATTTTTCTGCGTATAATTCGCGGTAAATTTCAACTGTCTGGGCGGCCGGAGCGGCATCATGGACTCGCAGTATGTCCGCCCCTCCGATAAGCGCGGCGAGGTGCAGGGCCTGGGTCGCCGGAAGCGCTTCTTCCGGGGTTATCCCGAACTTCTTGTAGATCATGCTCTTGCGGGATACTCCGACGAGAATCCGTCGTCTGAAGTCGGCGAATCCGGAGAGTCCGCGCATCAGCTCGTAGTTCTGCTCCACAGTCTTGGCGAAGCCGAATCCCGGATCCAGAATCCAGTCGTGGATGCCGAAGCGGCGTGCCTTGGCTGCGAATTCTTCGAAGTAGGAGTGGATCTCCGCGCAGACATCGTCGTAACCGGTCAGCGACTGCATGGTCTTAGAGTCGCCCCTTTTGTGCATCGCGATATACTGCAGCCCGAGTTCTCCGACTGTCCTCAGCATGTCGGGATCGTCCTCTCCGGCGGAGACGTCGTTGACGATGAAGTCTCCGATCAGCGAGTGGACGTTACGGACGACAGATGCCCAGTATGTGTCTATCGAGATTAGGACATGGGGGAATCTTTCGCGCAGGACCGGCAGGAACGCCTTCAGTCGGCGCCATTCCTCCGCTTCGCCGACGGGCTCGGACCCCGGTCTGGTCGAGCAGGCTCCGATATCGAGGATCGTGGCTCCTTCTGCGACGAGGGTCTCGGCTCTCGAGAGGGCCTTCTGTATGTCTACGTCGCCGTTTTCGCCGAGACAGCGGCTGGCGCTGAAATAAGAGTTGTCGGTAAGGTTGACAATTCCCATTATGTCAATTCTCCGGGATGCGTCCATTTCGTGAAATAAAGTTTTGACAAAGATAATCAAATTGCTATTTTTGCTGAAGAAAAATACTCCTGGACTTATGAAAAAAATCGTACTTCTCTTAGTCTGTGTCATGACTCTGGCTTCATGCTCCGAGTCTTTCAATGCCGCCAGGGCTCTCAATGGCGGAATGATGGCCGCCCAGGCGATGTCTATCTCCGATGCTCAGGTGCAGTCTTATGTGCATCAGTATATCACCCAGCTTGACGCCCAGAGCAAGGTCTGCGGTCCGTCTGATCCATATACTGTCCGTCTGAAGAGGATTACAAGCGGGCTCACCTCCGTCGAGGGCGTCCCTCTCAATTTCAAAGTCTACAAGACCAACGATGTCAACGCTTTCGCCTGCGCCGACGGCAGCGTCAGAGTCTACACCGGACTTATGGACATAATGACTGACGACGAGCTTCTCGGGGTGATTGGCCATGAAATCGGCCATGTAGCCGGAAAGCATTCGAAGAAGCAGATGCGGCAGGCTATCCTTACCGCCGCCGCGATGGAAGGAGTCGCATCCGCAAGTTCGACTACGGCGGCTCTCGCCGACTCGCAGCTCGGGGCTATCGGTCAGGCCGTTCTTGGCGCGAAGTATTCCAGAAAGCAGGAAACCGAGGCCGACGATTTCGGCTATGAATTCCTTAAGGCCTGCGGAAAGAATCCTTGGGCTATGGCGATGTCTTTCGAGAAACTGCAGAAGGTCGCTGGCGGGAATACTCAGGCCGCTTCGATGGTGAACAATCTTTTCTCTTCCCATCCGGATACAGCCGAAAGGATAAAGAGAATGGCATCCAGAGCTACTGCCGAAGGCTTCAAGAGGCCTGCTTCTAAATAAGGATCATTACAGCGAAAGAATACAGGAACAATGCCTGGAAGGCGAGCCTGCCTTTGGTGCTTGCCTTGAGCATTGTGCTTGTGGAGTTGCTGCGGATTATCTTCTCGAGTTCGCGGCTTCCAGGGTGATTGTTGGCAGACCATTTCTCGATAAGGTTGCCGTTGTGAAACCATGTGGCACCTCCGTTGGCGCGGTTGAGGGAGATAAGCTCTTTATAGTCAGCGTAATATACTGAACCGGCGATAATCGCCTTCTTATCTTCGCCGAGCTCTTCTGGCAGTTTGAATTCTTCCGGAGTGGAAGCAGCGAGAAGAAGCTGGGAGAACCCTGCATCCGAAGCTTTCTCAAGAAGGTCCGCTACCTTTTCCCATTTCCGGGCATCCATCTTTTCCGGTCTGTAGACAGAAACTATGAGAACGTCTTTTCTGACGGCAAGGGAATCGCACTGTACTCTGTCAGCATCGGTAAAGCTGAGGATAGGGAATCTTGTCTCTTTGAGATTGTCTTCCCTGCGTATTGTCTCGGACCTTACGAATGTCCATGTCGAGTCAGGAAGATGATCTATCGTAAAGACTCCGGTCTGTCCATTCTTTTCATATACGAACGACGGGACATATTCGTCTTCTCCGTCCATGTCTTCTTTTGCTGCTTCATAGAGTCTGGACGAAGGGGTGTATGGGGTGAAGTCCATAATCGGGATATGTCTGAGGGAGTACGCCGTCATTACGACCAGTGTGGCGAACATTATCCAGAATGAAACCAGTTTATGGGCTTTGTCTGCCCTGAATTCCTTGAACGGCAGGAAGGCTGCAGCGCAGAGGCAGAGCAGTATTATGTTCTTTACGAAGGTCTGGAAGTGCGTCAGGTGGATCACTTCGCCGAAGCAGCCGCAGTCCATCGGAGGATTCTTGATCCAGAGGAACAGGGTAAGTATAGTGAAGACAACAGTCAGCGTAGAGGCTGAGATGGCCGCGATTCTCTTGTACGAGCGGGTTATCAGGGCAGCTCCGGTGATTGCCTCCAGAAATGCCAGCGCAACGCCTGTAGCCTTGGACACAGGCATTAGGAATCCTATATGGAGGAACTTGAAATACTCTTCCACAACGAGTCCGGCACCTACAGGGTCGAGAAGCTTCAGCGTGCCTGCGACAAAGAATACTACGCCTATCATTATGGCGTAAACTTTCCGGAATCTGATGTGGAACTGCATCATGGTATTATTTCCTGTTTAAAGTGTTGTCAACTGCGGCTTTTATCTTTGCGAAGATCTTATCCGGCGGAAGCATAGTCCCGTCCGGACCGGAACAGTCGATTCTCTCGAATTTCGGATCGACTTCGCATTGACGCAGATAGACGTCGCGCACTTTCTTTTGGAAATTTATATCAGCTTCGTGGATGTCCCTGCTCCCAGCAAGGTATTCCCTGTTTTCCCCTTTCCTGTCTGCGGTCAGTTTCTTTTCGACGAATCCGATCGGGACGTCCAGGAACAGGTTGAGATCCGGTCTCGGAAGCCCGAAGTCTCCATATTCCGTATCGTCTATCCATTTCCTGAGAGCTTCTCTCTCATTCGGGTCGTCAATCTTGGCGCACTGGTAGGCGATATTAGAATATACATATCTGTCGAGGAGAATCGGACGGCCTTCCTGCAGGCTCTTCCGGAGTTCCGGGGCTGCACCATGACGGTCTTCAGCATAAAGCAGCGCCACCAGCTGAGGGTGCACCGCATTTATCGACCCGAAGTCGCCTCTGAGGAAGCGGCTTATGAGGTCTCCATATACGGGAGAGTCGTATCTTGGAAAGTGGATATACTCCAGCTCTCCAGATACGCTCTCCAGATATTTTCTCAGAAGTCTTACCTGAGTCGATTTCCCGGCTCCGTCAAGACCTTCGATAACGAACAGCATTGCCTATCGTATTAGAGGGTTCTCTTGATCTCGACAATCTGGAAGGCCTCGATTACATCGCCCTCCTTGATGTCGTTGTAGTTCTCGATACCGATACCGCACTCCATTCCGGCGGTGACTTCCTTGGCGTCATCCTTGCCGCGCTTGAGAGAAGCGAGATCTCCGGTGTAGACAACGATACCGTCGCGGATAAGACGAACCTTGGAGTTCTTCGTAAGCTTTCCTTCCTTAACGAGAGAACCTGCGATCGTGCCGACTTTAGGGATCTTGAACGGTTGCTTGACAATGGCGGTCGCGGTGACCTCTTCTTTCTTCTCAGGCTCAAGCATACCCTCGATACCGTCCTTGACCTCGTTGATAGCATCGTAGATCACAGAATAGAGACGGATTTCGATGCCTTCTTTCTCGGCCGTGTTGCGGGCGTCCGCTGAAGGACGTACCTGGAAGCCGATGATGATGGCGTCGGAAGCGGTAGCAAGCATTACGTCGGATTCAGAGATGGCACCCACAGCTTTGTGGATTACATTTACATGGATCTCCTCAGTAGAAAGCTTGATGAGGGAGTCGGAGAGCGCCTCTACGGAACCGTCCACATCACCCTTGACGATGACGTTAAGCTCCTTGAAGTTGCCGATAGCGATTCGGCGTCCGATTTCCTCGAGGGTCATATGTTTCTGGGTCTTGATGCCCTGGATTCGTATGAGCTGCTCGCGTTTGTTGGCGATGGCCTTGGCCTCCTTCTCGTCGGACATTACGTTGAACTTCTCGCCGGCGCTCGGAGCTCCGTTGAGACCGAGCACTGAAACCGGAGTTGACGGACCGGCTTCGGTAACCTGCTGTCCACGTTCGTTGAACATCGACTTGACACGGCCGTAGAAGCAGCCGCTGATCATCATGTCGCCCTTGCGCAGGGTTCCGCTCTGGACGAGGACGGTAGCGAGATAGCCACGGCCCTTGTCGAGGGATGACTCGATGACGGCGCCGACACCCATCTTGTTCGGATTGGCCTTGAGGTCCATCATGTCGGTCTCGAGGAGCACTTTCTCGAGAAGCTTGTCGACGTTGAGACCTTTCTTCGCAGAGATCTCCTGGCACTGGTATTTACCGCCCCAGGCCTCTGTAAGTATGTTCATCTGGGCGAGCTGCTGATAAATCTTCTCAGGCTGCGCACCAGGTTTATCGATCTTGTTGATGGCGAAGACCATAGGGACGCCTGCAGCCTGGGCATGGTTGATAGCCTCGACGGTCTGCGGCATCACGGCGTCGTCGGCCGCGATGATTATGATCGCAAGGTCGGTCAGCTGGGCGCCTCGGGCACGCATGGCGGTGAAGGCCTCGTGGCCCGGAGTATCGAGGAAGGTGATTCTCCTGCCGTCAGGCATCTTGACGTTGTATGCACCGATGTGCTGGGTGATACCTCCGGCCTCGCCGGCGATCACGTTGGTCTTTCTGATATAGTCGAGGAGGGAGGTCTTACCGTGGTCGACATGGCCCATCACAGTGATGATAGGCGGTCTGGTTACGAGATCTTCTTCCTTGTCGGCTTCGTTCTCCTGCTCGATTTCCTGGGTGAGCTCGGCTGTCACGAACTCGACCTTGTAGCCGAATTCTTCAGCCACGAGCACCAGGGCTTCGGCGTCGAGACGCTGGTTGATCGAAACCATGAGTCCGAGATTGAAGCAGGCTGTGATGACCTTGTTGACAGGGGTATTGTTCATGAGGGTGGCGAGGTCGTTGACGGTAACGAATTCGGTTACCTTGAGGACCTTCTTCTCAGCAAGCTCCTGCTCCATCTCCTCCATAGCCTTGTTGGCTGCGGCCTCTCTCTTCTCTTTGCGGTACTTGGCTCCGAAGTTGCTCTTCCTGCCCTCATTCATCTTTGCGTATGTCTCCTTTACCTGCTTCTGGATCTCCTTCTGCATCTCTTCCTCTTCGGCCTCGGTCATTGCAGGTTTGAAGCGGTCGCGCTTGCGGCCCTTGCCTCCGGCATTGGCGGCTGCAGGAGCCGGGCGGTCATTCTTGCGGCCGTGGTCTTTCTTGTGGGCATCCACACCCTCGACCTTGGTCACGTCAACCTTCTGGCTTCCGCCTTTGATACGCTCTCTCTTCTTGTTCTTCTTAGGAGCATTGAACTGCGAAAGGTCTACCTTTCCGACAACCTTGAGACCAGGAGCCGCACTGCTTTCTTCTTCGTCCTTCTCCTCTTTGAAGTGCTTCTTGTGCTCGTGGTGCCGTACCGGCTCTTCGAACTCTTCCTCGGCAGGGGTATATGCTTCTGGCTCTGGTTCGGTTTCCGGCTCCTCCTCTGGCTCTTCTTCAGGTTCTTCGACCTCCGGTTCGCTTATTTCCGGCTCCGGTTCAGGTTCCGGCTCTGCAGGGACCTCGACGGTCTCCGCCACCGGCTCTTCCTTGACAGGCTCCGGCTGAACTTCCGGTGCGGTCTGGATATCTGCTTCTTCCGGCTCCTCTTTTTCGATGGATCCGGAAAGACCGGTGTTCTTGATGATAGTTTCTTTCACAGGCTCATAGTCATCGTCTTCGTCGTCCTGCTGCTTGCGGGTATTCTTCTCGATGATTTCCTTCATCTTGATATCCACTTTTTCTGCGTCCTGCTTTGCGCGCAAATCGTCGCCGAATTTCTTTTCGAGCGCAGGAAGATATTCGTCGGATATCTTGGTGTTAGGATTGAGTTCTACCTCCAAGCCCTTCTCCTGGAGAAAGTCCACGAGAGTCTGAAGACCGATGTTGAATTGTTTTGTCAGTTTATTTAATCGAATGTCTGCCATATATACCCCAATATGTTAATAATCTGAATTAGTTGTCCGCCGGAGCTCTATTCGAACTCTGAACGGAGGATCTGCATGACTTCTGCGACTGTCTCGTCTTCGAGGTCAGCTCTCTTGGCGATATCCTCAGGTGAAAGCGCGAGCACGCTCTTGGCGGTGTCGCAGCCGATTCCCTGAAGCTTCTCGATGATCCAAGGCTCGATCTCGTTGCTGAAGTCAGAGAGGAGTACATCCTCCTCGTCGTCGTAGTCTTCGTCCTTCGGAAGCTCTCTCCAGACCTCGATCTCGCGGTCTACGAGCATGCCGGCAAGCTTGATGTTGCAGCCGCCCTTACCGATACCTTTCTTGACCTCGTCCGGATGCATGTATACTTTGATCTTGTCCTCAGCGCTCTCGCCCATGTCGATGTGTGAGATCTTTGCAGGGCTGAGGGCTCTCTGGATGAGGAGCTGAGGGTTGGATGTCCACTGGAGCACGTCGATGTTCTCGTTGCGGAGCTCGCGGACGATACCGATGATACGTGAACCCTTGACACCGATGCAGGCTCCGATCGGGTCGATACGGTCATCGTATGACTCTACTGCCACCTTGGCGCGCTCACCCGGTACACGTACGACTTTCTTGATGGTGATGAGACCGTCGTAAATCTCAGGAACCTCCTGCTCGAAGAGCTTTACGAGGAACTCGTTGGAAGTCCTCGAGAGTACGATGTAAGGAGTTGTATTGTTCTTCATCTCCACGCTCTTGATTATAGCGCGTACAGACTCGTTCTTCTTGAATCTCTCGCCAGGGATCTGCTCCATCTTAGGAAGTCTGAGCTCGTTGCCATCCTCGTCGAGGATAAGGACTTCCTTGGCCCATGTCTGGTATACCTCGCCGGTGAAGATCTCTCCGATCTTCTCGGTGTACTTGTTGTAGAGGTTTGCCTTCTCGATATCCATGATGCGGCCCTGGAGGTTCTGCCTGATGTTGAGGATACCTCTTCTTCCGAAATCCTTGAGCTCGACCTTGCGGGTGAAGGTCTCGCCGAGTTCGTAGTCGTCTTCGCCCATGGCCTTGAGGTCCTCGAGGGAGATCTCGGTGTTAGGGTTCTCTACTTCCTCGACTACGTCAAGGTTCTGATAAATCTCGCAGTCTCCCTTGTCGACGTTGATGATCACGTCGAAGTTGTCAGCGGAGCCGAATGTCTTGGTTATCTGGGTGATGAACACGTCTTTCAGGACACCCATCATGACCGGTCTGTCGATGTGCTTTTCGTCTTTGAAAATCGCAAACGCGGTCTTGAGATCGATTTTATCTTCTGTCATTTTATTATTGTTTTATCTATTATTCAAATGTAATGTAAGGAGTGACGCTGTTGACCTGGTCCATAGGGAACCTGTCAGTGTGCTCCACAAGCGCCTTCTTCTTACTGCCTTCGACGGCCTCCTTTACGGAGTATCGGAGGGTTATCGATTCTTCATCGGCGGCAACCAGTTCGGCAACCAGCTTTTTCCCGCCCTTGATCTTTGCTTCGACTGTGGTGCCGATAGCCTTGAGATACTGTCGGAGCACCTTGAAAGGCTGGTCGAGACCTGCGGATGTGACGGTAAGGGCATAATCCTCAACATCCTGGTCGAAGATCTCGTGGAAGGCTTTGTCTATGGCGACGCAGTCGTCCATCTCGACGATTCCTTCAACCGATTCGACAGCGATTTCGATATCGTTGTCGGCGCTTAGGGTAACGTCGGTGATGAAGCAGCCCCTTGCCTCGACTGCATCCACGATCTTTTCCCGTATTTCTTTTACGTTCATAAATTACAACCAATAAAAAATAGGAACCGGCCGGCCCCTATCTCGTACACGTTGCAAATATACGAACAAAAAGGCGAAAAATGAAATATATTGGCGAATTATCCTTAAAAATGTCTTTTTTGGAGACTATTTCCGAGAATAATTCTTTCTTTGCCTTAAAATGATTATTTTTGCAAAGATTATTGGAAAAAGTATGGAATTGACAGCAAAGCAACTTGCAAAAATCCTTAATGGGACCGTGGACGGTGATGAAAACGCCACGATTAATGGATTTGCAAAAATAGAGCACGGCAAGCCGGGCAAACTATGTTTTTTTGCCAATCCGAAATATGAGCAATTCGTATATACCTGTGAAGCTACTATTCTCCTTGTAAACAAGGATTTCGAGGCTAAGGCTCCGGTTAAGCCGACCATGATAAGGGTCGAGAACGCTTATTCAGCCATAGCTGAACTGCTTAAATATTCAGCAGCCCAGAAAAAGGCCTATCGCCGCCATCGCGGCTGGGGCGCTGTCTGGCATTTTTCAACACGCTTCGGCAAGAAAGTATATCTCGGAAGCAAATCATATGTCGGAAAACATGTCTCGATTGGATCTTATACAAAGATCTATGAGAACGTGTATATCGGCGAAGGTACAAAAATCGGCAAATACTGTATAATTTATCCGGGTGTAGTCATATATCCGGGTATGATTATTGGAGATAATGTAATCATCCATGGAAACGCCGTTATCGGCTCTGACGGTTTCGGAAATGCTCCGCAGCCGGACGGTACATGGGAGAAGATCGAGCATCTCGGTAATGTCGTAATCGGCGACAATTGCGAAATCGGCGCCGGTACCACGATCGACAGGGCTGAAATGGAATCCACGATTCTCGGCAAGGGCGTCAAGATCGACAATCTCTGCCAGATCGCCCATAATGTCGAGATCGGAGACAACACGGTAATGGCCGCCCAGTGCGGAATCGCCGGATCCACCAAGATCGGCAAGAACTGTATCCTTGCCGGCCAGGTCGGAATCGCAGGCCATCTTACTATCGCTGACCATACCACGTTGGCCGCCCAGTGCGGAGTCATCGGTAACATCAAGACTTCGGGTCAGGTGCTGCTCGGATCTCCGGCTTTGCCACTGCGTAACTTCATGAAGAGCTACGCCAAATTCAAGCAGTCAGGACTGGAATAGATTGACTTATAAATTTTTTTGCTATCTTTGCGGTCCGAAAAATAGAAACGATATTTAGATAATGCGTCAGCAGACACTTAATAATTCATATACATTCGAAGGCAAGGGACTGCATACCGGGACAGTCTCACACATGACGGTTTGCCCTGCGCCTGAGAATACCGGAGTCATTTTCCGGAGAACTGATGTCGGGGTCGAAATCCCTGCTCTCGCCGAGAACGTGACGAATACTGCGCGCAGCACCACCATATCATCCAATGGGGTTGAAGTCCATACTATAGAGCATCTTATGTCCGCTCTTACAGGTATGGGAGTCGACAACGCCATAGTCGAGATCGACAATGTAGAGGTCCCAATCCTTGACGGAAGCGCCCGCTTCTATGTGGAAGCTTTCCAGAAAGACGGACTCAAGGTGCAGACGGCAGAACGCAAATATATCGAGATTAAAGAAACTATTGATATACGAGATGCCCAGACGGGTTCATGGATCAGGCTGGAACCTTCGGAGAAGACTCATTATGAAGCAACCCTGGATTTCGGATCCAAGGTTCTCGGAGTCCAGGAGGTGCAGTGGCGAGAGGGCGGCGATTATGCCCGCCAGATCGGTCCTTGCCGTACTTTCGTCTTCTTCCATGAGATCGAGTATCTTTTCGCCAACAACCTTATCAAGGGCGGCGACGTGGACAATGCGATCGTCATCGTAGAGTACCCTGTATCGGAGGAGCAGCTCGACCGTATGTCGGCCAGCATGAACCGTCCGAAACTCGAGATCACCGGTGACGGCTATCTCAACAATCTGGAACTTCATTTCCCTAATGAGTGCGGCAGGCACAAACTGCTTGATCTTATAGGAGACCTGAGACTCTCAGGAGGCTTCCTCAAAGCAGATATCTCCGCCTTCAAACCGGGACATACTATTAATACAAATGCGGCGAAAGCGGTAAGGAAGCTGCTTTCAGAGGTAAAATAAAGAACGAAATGAATAACATCCATCCTCTTGCATTCGTCAGCCCTAAGGCAAAACTCGGCGACAACGTAGAAGTCGGCCCTTTTGCTTTCATTGATGATGACGTTACCATCGGTGACGGCTGCAAGATTCATCCTAATGCTGTAATCTATAAATATGTAACACTCGGCAAGGACTGCGAAGTCTTCCCGGGTGCTGTAGTCGGAGCTGTTCCTCAGGACCTGAAATTCGACGGTGAAATCACCTATGTCGAAATCGGCGACCGTGTCACTATCCGTGAGTGCGCTACCATCAACCGTGGTACCAAGGCCAGCGGCAAATGCGTGACCAAGGTCGGTAACGATACTCTCATAATGTCATATGTCCATATCGCCCATGACTGTACAGTCGGCAACCATTGCATCCTTGTAAGCCACTCCGGCATCGCAGGTGAGACCGACATCGAAGACTGGGCAATCCTTGGCGGCGGTACCCTCGTGCACCAGTTCACCAAGATCGGACGTCATGCAATGATCGGCGGCGGTTCAAGAATCAACAAGGATATCCCTCCTTATTCAATCTGCGGACGCGAGCCTATCATCTATGCAGGTGTCAATATCGTAGGACTTCGCAGAAGGGGTTTCTCTTCCGAGTCTATTCGCAATATCAAGGATATCTACGATACCATCTATTTCCAGGGACTCAATGTGTCCGACGGCTGCGCCAAGGTTGAGCAGGGCTTCCCTCAGTCAGAGGAAAGGGACAATATCCTCAACTTCATCCGCAACTCCAAGAGAGGTATCGTCCGCGCCGGTCTCGGAAACGAAAAAGGCGTAATGGAATAGTGTTACTCTCTACGGCATATTTCCCGCCCGTATCATGGTTCGCGGCGGTTGCGAAAGATCTTACCCTGTCTCCGGACAGGGTAATTCCGTCTAAGCCAGTGCTTGAAGCTTGCGAGAATTACCAGAAGCAGAGCTATCGCAACAGATGCCGTATCTATACTTCAAACGGGGTGGAAAGCCTTTCTGTTCCGGTCGTCCATGAAGGCGGCACTTTCCGGCTTCCCATTACTGAAATCAAGGTCGAATATACGACTCCATGGATCCAGCGTACGGAGAGAGCCATTGACTCCGCTTATCTTACTTCTGCATATTTTGAATATTACAGGGATGATATATTCTCCATTCTGGAGAGTCGTCCGGAGACATTGTGGGAGCTTGACCTGAAGCTCATAGAGTATCTTCTGGACAAGACCGGCGTCGCCGCTGAAATAGGTTTTACCGACTCATACCTCCCGTTCCCGGCAGGGGAGGACGACTACAGGGAAATCATCCATCCGAAAAAGCCGAATACCATTCTCAAGGACCTGCAACTGGAAAAGCCATACTTCCAGGTCTTTGCCGGAAAGTATGGCTTTGTTCCAGATTTATCTGTGATAGACCTTCTCTTCAACGAAGGTCCTGATTCAATTCTTTATCTCAAGAGACTTTAGAATCTCCACCCGAATGTCATTACAAAATCAACTATGTTGGTTTTTGTACGGATCTCAGGGGAAGCTATATTTTTATCTTCGATGTAGTCTTCATAGAGCGTGGTATACAGGTCAGGCTTGAAGGATCCCCTGATGGCCGCATCCCAGAAGAAGGAGCCGTTGCTGCTGTATCCGAGACCGAATGACGCAGTCTGGTAAAGAGCTTTGAAGTTGTTTTCCAATTCTTTTTCAGGAGATGTGGCGAAACTGTATCCGGCGCGAATCGCAAACGAAGGAACCGGTTTGATCTCCATGCCGACACGCAGCGAATTGGATATAGTCATAAGGTCTTTGATATCCTGGTTCGGCCCTTCGAAGCTGGCGGAAGAGTATCCATCTCTGTTGCGGAATCTCATCGTTTTGTAGTCGACGACTTCGTAGTCAGCGCTGACTACTCCAATTCCGAAGTTGAACGCCATACCGGCGTTGAATCTGAATGGGGAAACAAGTTCGTATTCATATTCGCCTAGAGGTGACTTCTTCCATCCGTCATATCGGGAGTCAGTATAGTCGATCTCTCCATATGTCTGCCATGTCTCGTTAATGTTGACGAGAGTAGGAGTCTGGATGGCCATTCCGAAGCGGAGTTCTTTTATCGGGACGAAGATTGCGCCGAATTTTCCGTAGATACCTGTTCCGTCGGCAGAGTAAGAATTCCTGATCATCATTCTGTCGAAGTTGGTGGTACCGGTGCTGAATTCGTTAGGGAAGTCGTCCGGGTTGCAGGCGATCTCATGGATATACTCGTCATACTTCATGCTGAAAGAAGTAATTCCGATGTTGCCTCCGAAATAGAACATATCAGAGACATTGAAACCCATATTGAACAAGAGATCGCGTTTTGAACCGTGAGTTCTTCTGCGGAATGCCTGATCCAGAGTGCCGCCGAGTCCGATATTTCCATTACTGTCAGTCACTTTCTCAGTAGCTCCGATATAGTCCTCCTGATTATTGTTCAGGTTGGATATCATGCCGGATTTCCAGGCGACGATCTCTCTCCAGGCTATGTCCGGGTTGTTGAAGGCGTTCTCTTTGTCAAGGTTGGACGAAGCGTAACCGTTGAGTCCGGACGCCAGCTGACCAAGATAAGAGGTATAGTCATTTAATCCTCTTCCGACATACTTCTCGGCCATGTTGTTGGTCATATTGACCACGAAACCGAAGGAGATGCCTTTGAGTCCGTATCTTTGACGGAGATCGATATAAGTACTACCGCCGACGTTGGACAGATAGAATCTTGTCATGTCCGTATGGCTCGTCGTTCCTCTTGCCGCATTATCCATAGGATTGGCGAAATATTCCGAAGAGGAGCTCAGGCTGGACAGGTTCGGGGTGAAGGAAATCTGGGAATACCTGTTAACCGCAGAGCCGGCAGGGTTGATCCCGTATGAACCGAGGTCACCGCCAAGCGCGGTAAAGGCATTTCCCATTGCAATAGTTCTGGCCGTTCCCGAGTAGTTGTTCTCGCTGAAGGTCATCGCGTCGTACGCTGTCTGCGCTCCGGCACCTAGTGCCGCGAACGCAAGAATTGAGGTTATTACTATTTTTTTCATAAGGCTTTCTATTTATAAGTTATCTCCTTCCGCCACCTGACCTTGAGGATCCGCCGCCGGATGATGACCTTGATGAAGAACCGCTACTGCCTGAGGATCTCGAAGATCCGCCGGAATAGCTGCTTCTGGACGATGAAGAAGATGATGAACTGCTGCTTCGGGTTGAAGTCGAGCCGCTGCTCCTGGTCGAAGTCGAGCCACTGCTTCTGTAACCTGAAGATGATGAGCTGCTGCTTCTTGTGGAAGAAGAGCTTGAACTGCCTGAGGATCTTCTGTAGGACGAGCTGCCGGAACTTCTGGTTGAAGAAGAACCTGAGCTGCGAGTAGCTGATGATCCTGAGCTTCTGGTAGAAGAACCGGAGCTGCGGGTAGCAGATGAACCGGAGTTTCTGGTAGAAGAACCGGAATTCCAGGTCGAAGATGAACCTGAGCTGCGAGTTGCTGATGAACCGGAACTACGTGTTGCAGATGATCCGGAGCTGCGTGTAGCTGATGATCCAGAACTACGTGTAGCTGAGGATCCTGAGCTTCTGGTTGCAGAAGCCGTATTCCTCATGCTGGAAGAACTTGACGTCCTGGTGGCAGCCCTGGCGGAAGTCCTGGTGCCTGAAGACTTGGTCGAAACTGAAGACCTCGTAGCACTTGAGCCGGACCTTCTGGTCGCGCTGACTCCGCTGCGGGTTACGCCCATTGCGTCCGCACGCCTGTTGTATGTGCTCCTGCCTGAGTTGGTAGTAAGGTTCCTGCTTCCGTAGTAGTGGCCGGCATAGCCTCCTTCGCGGATCAGGTCCCTGTGATACCTATGGTATCCGCCGTATCCGTAGTAACCATAGTATCCGCCATAGTAGTCGTAATAGTGGCTACGATACCAGTATGGACGGTAGTGATGGTGCCAGTACGGTCCGGAATAATACCATGAATCGTAGTACCACGGGCTGTAGTACCACGGATCATAATACCATGATGTGTAATACCAAGGGTCATAGTGCCATGGTGAATAATACCATGAACTATAGTACCAAGGGTCGTAACGCCATGGCGAATAATACCAGTAGTTCCATGATGAATAAGCCCAGCTATACGGGGTATAGCCCATCCAGATGTCGATATCCGGGGCGGTAACGATTGTGACAGGGTTCTCACTGCTGATCACGACTGTATCGCCGAGGTCTCTTACTCTGTATATCTCAGATGCGCTTGTTTCAGCTACCAGATTCTGTACCTCCTGGTCGGAGGTGGTTATCAGTTCGTCTTCGGATGGTGTATAGTAGATACCATCCTCGAAGCGCTGGCCGGAGGAAGCTAACTGGTTTGCCGTACCGCAGGCGCTGACGGCCAAAAGCAGCACAGACAATGTCAGAATGTTGGTTTTCATAACTGTATCTCCTATATATAAATAAAATTTGTATCTTTGTCTTCGCAAAAAAGCGAAGATTTAAGATGCTTTATGCAATTATCGTACCTTTTATTTGGTACATGGTTTAAAATCATCTTGGAATAAATTATTATAATCAAAGAAAATGGCAGATCAGATTACGAAAAGGTCGGTTAATTACTCTCAGTGGTACAACGATCTCGTTGTAAAAGCCGACTTGGCGGAACAGTCTCCGGTCAGGGGCTGCATGGTAATCAAACCTTACGGATACGCTATCTGGGAAAAAATGCAGCGTATCCTCGACGATAAATTCAAGGCAACAGGACATCAGAATGCATATTTCCCTCTGTTCATCCCTAAGTCATTCTTCAGCCGCGAGGCCGAGCATGTAGCCGGATTCGCAAAGGAGTGTGCCGTGGTTACCCACCACCGCCTCATGAACGACCCGGACGGAAAGGGTGTGGTAGTGGATCCGGAAGCCAAGCTCGAGGAAGAGCTCGTGGTACGTCCTACCTCCGAGACAATCATCTGGAGCACATACAAGAACTGGATCACTTCATGGAGAGACCTTCCAATCCTCTGCAACCAGTGGGCCAACGTGGTACGCTGGGAGATGAGGACAAGACTCTTCCTCCGTACCGCCGAATTCCTCTGGCAGGAGGGACATACCGCACATGCTACCGCAGAGGAGGCTCAGGAGGAGAAGCAGCGTATGGTCAACGTATATGCTGACTTCGCCCGCAACTCGATGGCCCTTCCGGTTATCGTCGGCCACAAGAGCCCTAACGAGCGTTTCGCCGGTGCTCTCGATACAATGACGATCGAGGCCATGATGCAGGACGGAAAGGCCCTCCAGGCCGGTACTTCCCACTTCCTCGGCCAGAACTTCGCGAAGTCATTCGACGTTACATATACCGACAAAGAGGGTAAGCAGCAGTATGTCTGGGCTACCTCATGGGGCGTTTCCACCCGACTTATGGGTGCCCTCATCATGGCTCACGGAGACGACAACGGTCTCGTTCTGCCTCCGGCTCTCGCGCCTATCCAGGTCGTGATGGTCCCTATCTTCCGCAAACCGGAGGAGCATGACGCAATCATCGCGCGCATGGAGGAAATCAAGAAGAATCTCGAGGCTAATGGCCATTCAGTCAAGATCGACGACCGCGACACCCTCCGTCCTGGATTCAAGTTCGCAGAGTGGGAGCTCAAGGGCGTCCCTGTACGCCTTGCAATGGGCCCTCGCGACATCGAGAACGGTACCGTGGAGGTACACCGCCGCGATACTCTCGAGAAGGTGACCATGAATCTCGACGGCATCGAGGAGCATATCGCCGGACTTCTCGACGATATCCAGAAGAATATCTACAATAAGGCTCTCAAGTTCCGCGACGAGAATGTCGAGAAATGCGACAGCTGGGAGGAGTTCAAAGAGAAGATCGGAACCGGCAAGTTCCTTCTCTGCCACTGGGACGGCACTGCCGAGACCGAGCAGAAGATCAAGGACGAGACTAAGGCTACCATCCGCTGCATCCCTGTGGACAGTTATGTCTGCGAGGAGGAGGGTGTCGACATCTATTCTGGAAAACCTTCAAAGCAGAGAGTTGTCTTTGCTATCTCATATTAAACTATAATTATAAATTATGAAGAAACTGATTGTAACTATCGCTGCGGTGCTGGCTTTCATGCCTGCATTCGCGCAGACCGATGCGCAGAAGGCGGCCGAAGAGGCTGCTTCAGCTATTGCAGGTGCCCCGAAAGCTGAGGCACCGGTGGTTAAGCCAAACTACTGGAAGAAGTCAATGATGACACAGCTCAACTTTGTCCAGAGCTCATTCTCGAACTGGGCCAAGGGAGGTATCAACAACGTCACTCTCAGTGCCTACGTTGATGCCAATGCTGATTATTCCAAGGATAACATCCACTGGAAGAACCGTCTCCAGCTTGATTACGGTTTCATGTATTCCGAGGACAAGCCTATCGTCCAGAAGAACAAAGACCGTATGCTTTTTGAAAGCACATGGGGCATGAAGGCCACCAAGACTCTTGACTATTCTGCAACCTTTACTTTCCTCAACCAGTTCAACAACGGTTATCTCTACGGCACTCCATCCGTGGAGAATCCTTCAAAGGCTGACTGGAAGGCAGCCAGGACTCTCAAGTCCGGATTCTTCTCCCCGGCTATCGTGACCCTCGGTCTCGGTATTGACTGGAAGCCTAATGAGAATGGCTGGCTCGTGGTAAACTTCGCGCCTCTTACCGGTGGCTTCACCATCGTGTCTGACGAGGCTCTCCGAAGCAACTATGGTATGAAGCTCAAGAAGGCTTACGAGAATGTAGAAGGTACTCCGGAAGGAAGCTGGTATCGTCCGGCAAGGTTCGAGTTCGGTGCCCAGCTCAAGGCTGTGGCCAAGGTCAAGGTCAATGATAATTTCGAGGGTTCGACCCAGCTCATTCTGTTCTCGAACTATCTCGACCATCCTGGCAATCTCCGTATCAACTGGGACAACCGTCTCATGTGGAAATTGGCCAAGTACTTCAGCCTGAACATCACGACGAACCTTATCTATGATGATACGGTACGTATCGTGGACGAGGATCATCCGGCAGGCCGCCGTCTCGTCCAGTTCTCTGAAGCCCTTCAGTTCGGCTTTACATACACCTTCGCTTCCAAATAATATTGGATATTTAGGAAGAAGCTGATACAGGTCCTGAAGCCGTGGCCGCCCGCGGCCATCGTGAGCGGGAGGGGCCCAGCCGTCAGGCTGGGAAGGATAGCACCGAAGGTGCGTAGCTTCAGGACCTGTATCAGCTTCTTCCTAAAAAAAAAGATGATGAGAAAGAGGTTTACAGACAAGATCCATGAACTGCTGCCGGAAGGCGGCAAGGTCCTTGTCGCCGTAAGCGGCGGCATCGACTCGATGACCCTCGCCACCCTCTTCCTCACCACCGACATCAAAATCATCGTTGCCAACTGCAACTTCCACCTCCGCGGAAAAGAATCCGACGGCGACTCCGAAATGGTCGGAGACTGGTGCAAGGCCCATGACGTCAGACTTATCCGTAAGGACTTCGATACGGAATCATATGCCCGCGACAATGGGATCAGCATCGAGATGGCCGCCCGCGATCTGAGGTACAGATGGTTCGCCGAGGTCTGCGAAGCCGAAGGCTGCAGCGCTCTGGCAGTCGCCCATAACGCCAACGACAACGCCGAGACCCTGCTGCTGAACCTTCTTCGCGGGACCGGCATCAACGGGCTCAGCGGAATGCCGGAGTCCGGCAGGATCCCCGTGCCGGGATATTCCGGAGACGCAAGGCTCATAAGACCGCTTCTCGGAATCACCAGAGCCGAGATCGAGGCTTATGTCAAGGAGAACGGTATCCCGTTCAGGGAGGACAGTACCAATGCTGAAACCGAATACAAGCGGAATAAACTGAGACATCTTGTCTTTCCGGTATTGAGCGAAATCAACCCTTCGTTCCTGGAGACATTCTCTCGCGAAATGCGGCATTTCTCACAGGCCGGAAAAGTACTGGACGATTATTTTGCGATCTACGGCCAGGGAATGACGAGACAGTTGGAAGGCGGTTTCGCCATTGACATCAACATGCTTCTGGCAGAACCCCACAGGGATTATATTCTCTACCGGCTTCTGTCTGACTATGGTTTCAATGAAAGCCAGCTCCATGAGATCGGGGCTCTAATATCTTCTTCCCGCCAGAGAGCCGGAAAAGTCTTTTCTTCAGGAGAATACAGGGCTTCGTTGACGGCTGACTCCATTATCGTCGACAAACCCGGATCGTCCAGAGAATATGTCGTCGACGGCCCCGGGCATTACGACGGCTTCGAGGTTAAGGTGCTGGAATGGCCTTGCGGGATGGATGTGAAACAGCCGGAAGGCTGTATTCTTCTGGACGCATCTAAAGTGAGTTTCCCGCTTTTTGTCAGGAGCTGGAAGGAAGGCGACCATATCCGTCCGCTGGGAATGAAAGGGGAGAAGAAGCTCAGCGATATGTTTGTCGATCTCCATTATTCGATTCCAGAAAAAGAAAAAGCCCTTGTACTCGCCGAGTCAAGAGCTTCTTCTAAGATTCTTGCCCTTCTGGGCAGGAGAATAGACGATTCTGTCAAGGTTACTTCCTCTACGAGAGAAGTAATCCTTATTTCTAGCTTATAAGCAGAATATCGTTCAGCACTCCGGATGCTGTCTGCATCGCGCCTGCTCCGGCTCCCTGGATCACCAGAGGAGAAGGGTAGAGGTTTGTCTTGATGATGCAGCAGTTGTCGGTGCCGCCAAGGTTGTAGAGAGGGTGCTCAGGTCCGATGGATTTGAGTCCCAGGCTGGCCTTGTAACCATCGGCCGTCTTTTCGAGAGAGGCCACGAATCTCTGTCTGAGGCCCTTCTTTGCAGCTTCGTTGTAGATTGCTGCGAACTTGTCCTCGTTGGCCGCCATCATCTCGTAGAATTGCGGAACCTTAACTGAGAAGTACTCAGGGCCGAGGATAGGGCTTATCTCTACGTCGGCTTCGTCCAGCGGAACTCCTGCCTCGCGGGAGAGGATGAGAAGTTTGCGGAGCACGTCGCGTCCGCTGAGGTCCAGTCTCGGGTCGGGTTCGGTATAACCGGCATCCTGGGCTTTCTTTACGGTTTCTGCGAAAGTGCCGCCTTCGCCGCCCTTATAGGTGCTGTAGATATAGTTGAGGGTGCCTGAAAGCACTGCCTCCACCTTCTGGATCTCGTCGCCGCAGTTGACGCAGCGGGCGATTGACTCCAGGATAGGCTGGGCTGCTCCGACCGTAGTCTCATATCTTACCGAGGCTCCGTTGGCGACTGCGGTCTCCTTGATTGCGGCATACTGGGAGTATGGGGCAGAGAAGGTGATCTTGTTGCAGGCGACGACAGAGTAACCTCTCTTGAAGAGATTCATATACTTGTAGGCGATATCGGAGCTGGCGGTGCAGTCTACGAATATGGAGTTCTCCATAGAGAGGGCTGCGAGCGCCTCGAAGTAAGCCTCGTCGGCTGCACTTTCTCCGTTCTTCAGCATCTCGTCGATCTTGGAGAGGTCGAGACCTTTCCTGTCTATGACGTATCTGCGGCTGTTGGATACTCCGATGACATTGATCCTGCGTCCGGTGGATGCGGCGATCTTGTCCTGGTTAGCCGAAATGATGTTTATGAGCGAGCTTCCGACGTTGCCGTAGCCGGCAATGAAGATGTTCACCTGCTTCTCGAAGCTCTTGTCGAAGAACTCGTTGTGGATATGCAGGATAGCCTCTTGTACATGCTCGGAGTTGACTATTATGGAGATATTTCTTTCGGACGAGCCCTGGGCGGTAGCCCTTACCGGGATGCTGTACCGTCCGAGGGCGGCAAGCATGCGGCCTGTCGTGCCGTACTGGTTGACGATGTCGTCGCCTACGAGGCAGACGATACTGTACCCTTTCTCTACCTTAAGCGGATTGAGCTTTCCGAGGGAGATTTCGTAAGCGAATGTGCTGTCGGCTGCAGCCTTGGCTCTTTCTGCGTCAGCCTCGGAGACTGCGATACACATTGTATGTACCGAAGAAGCCTGGGTGATCAGAATGATATTGATGCCGTTGCGGCTGAGGGTGTCGAAGAGCCGGCTTGAGAAGCCCGGGATTCCGACCATTCCGCTGCCTTCGAGGGAGAGCAGGGCGATGTTGTCGGAGTTGGACAGTCCGATAAGCTTGGACTGGCTGCGAGGAGGGTTCTTCTCTATAAGGGTGCCGTGAGCCTCCGGATCGAAGGTATTCTTGATGTAGATAGGAATTCCTTTGGAGACTACAGGCTGGATTGTAGGAGGGTAGATGACCTTGGCTCCGAAGTGCGAAAGTTCGAGGGCGGCACGGTATGAGATGTTGCTGATACTGCGGGCTGAAGGAACGATCTTAGGGTTTGCGGTCATAAGCCCGGGCACGTCGGACCAGATCTCCAGACGGCGGGCTTTGCAGCCTACCGCGAAGATAGATGCGGAGTAGTCGGAACCGCCGCGGCCGAGGGTGGTCATGCGGCCCTGAGGGTCGGAGGCCACGAAGCCCGGAACGACGAAGAGGGAGGTGATATGGTTGTCGTCCACCATCTTCTCTACGTTGTTGTAGCTCTCCTCCTGGAGTACCACGTTCTTGCCGTCGATATTCTCCGTGCGGATTATGTTCCGGGAATCGACCCATTTGGTCGAGATTCCGATGGAGGCAAGCTTTGTCGCGATTATCTTGGTCGAGAGAAGCTCGCCGCAGCCCTGGATAGCGTCCAGGCTGGTCTGGGTCAGCTCTCCTATGAGGCTTACGCCTTTGGCGATGTCGCTTATTGACTCGAAGATGCCGTCGCAGACCTCGAGGGATTCCTCATGCTTCTCGATAGGAAGAAGGCTGAGGATTATCTCGTGGTGTCTCTTGCGCAGATCTTCGATAAGCGTGACATAGGATTCATCCTTGCAGGCGGCTTTTCTGCCGATATTGATAAGAGTATCGGTGCACTTGCTGATTGCGGACACGACCATTATTGTCCTGTCCCTTTCAACTGCTTTCGATACTATTTCTACTACTTTGCTGATGTTGTTGGCATTGGCTACCGAAGAGCCGCCGAATTTCAGTACCTGCATTATGGTAAAATCGGGGTTAAAATTTTTGTCAATTGTTCGTTTTCAAGAAGGAACCCGTCGTGGCCGAAGTCCGAGGTGACCATGAACCAGCTGGCTCCGGGGATATTGTCCGCCATAATCTTTAGTTCTGACGGTGGGAAGATACAGTCGCTGTCGATAGCGACCACAGTCGTTTTTGCTTTTATCGTCTTCAGTGCCGCTGCGACTCCGCCTCGTCCCCTTCCGAGATTGTGGCTGTCGAGAGACCTGGAGAGGTACCAGTAGCTATATGCGTCGAAGCGGTCGGAAAGTTTCTTGCCCTGGTATTGCTGGTATGAGCAGGCTCTTCCGGCAAAGAGCGCGTCTTCGTCAGGTTCGGACTGGGTGTTCTTGTATCCGGCGAAGCTGCGGTATGAGATCAGGGCGATGCTGCGCGCGCAGCGGAGTCCGAGCTCTCCGCCTTTGCGGCTTTTCTGCTCGCGGAAGGTGCTGTCGGCCTCGAGGGCCATTCTCTGCGATTCGTTGTAGGCTGTAAGATAGGCCGGGACTCTCGCGGCCGTGGCCATGAATACGGCGTTCCTGATGACTTCCGGTTCCATTACGGCCCATTCGATGGCGTGAAAGCCTCCGATCGAAGATCCTATCAGGAAATCCACGGCTTCGATTCCGAGATGCTTGCGCACCAGTATCATTCCGCGGACCATGTCTCTTATCGTCATCTGGGGAAAGGACATCAAGTATGGCTTTCCTGTATCGGGGTTCCATGAAGCCGGGCCTGTCGTCCCGTACGGGGAACCGATCGTATTCACGCAGACTATGAAATATTTCTCGGTGTCGAAGAGCTTTCCGGGACCGGTGAGCTGCGGCCACCAGTCCTCCGGATCGGAGTTGGCGGTCAGGGCATGGCAGATCCATACCACCTTGTCCGAGGGCTTGTACTCTCTCGGCGAAGTATGGTAGACGACTGTCAGGTCGTCGATGAATCCGCCAGCTTCGAAGTCGAAGCGGCCGGTCTGTATGGAATGTCTTAACATGCGCTTTCTATAGCCTGTCGGATATCGTTGATTATGTCGTCGGTGTCCTCGAGTCCGATGCTGAGTCTCATCAGGTCATGAGGAATGCCGGCTTCTTTTAGCTGCTCTTCAGTAAGCTGGCGGTGGGTGTGCGACGCCGGGTGCAGGATGCATGAGTAGCAGTCTGCCACATGGGTCTCGATAGTGATAAGCTTGAGATTGTCCATGAACTTGTTGGCGAATGCGCGGTCGCCCTTGAGGCCGAAGGCCATGACGCCGCATGATCCGTCAGGAAGGTATTTCTGCTGGAGTGCATGCTCCGGATCGGTCGGAAGGTCGGTGTAGTTGATCCACGCAACCTTCGGATGGCTGGCCAGGAATTCCGCCACTTTCTTGGCGCTCTTCCTGATATAGTCTACTCGTACGTGCAGAGTCTGCAGGCCGAGGTTGAGGTAGAAGGCGTTCTGCGGGCTCTGGATCGAACCGAAGTCTCGCATGAGCTGGCTCGTGGCCTTGGTTATATAAGCGAGCTTGCCGAATTTCTTTGTATAGGTAAGCCCGTGGTATGATTCGTCAGGGGTGCAGAGGCCGGGGAACTTGTCTGCATTAGCCTCCCAGTCGAAGTTGCCGCTGTCGACGATCACTCCGCCGACGGTGGTGCCGTGACCGTCCATGTACTTTGTGGTGGAGTGGGTCACTATGTCAGCTCCGAATTCGAAAGGACGGCAGCCGATCGGTGTAGGGAAGGTGTTGTCCACGATAAGCGGAACTCCATGGCTGTGGGCGAACTTAGCGAAGCGCTCTATGTCGAGGATCCTTACTCCAGGATTGGAAAGAGTCTCTCCGAATACGAGTTTCGTGTTAGGGCGGAAAGCCTTTTCGAGTTCTTCGTCGGAAGCGTCGGCGTCAACGAAGGTTACGTCGATGCCGAATTTCTTGAACGAGGTGCCGAGAAGGTTGAAAGTGCCGCCGTAGATGTTGGAGCAGCTTATTATATGGCCTCCGGTCTCGCAGATATTGAAGCATGCGAAGAAGTTGGCTGCCTGGCCTGAAGAAGTAAGCATTGCAGCTACGCCACCTTCCAGGGCCGCTATCTTGGCCGCAACCAGATCGTTGGTCGGGTTCTGGAGGCGGGTGTAGAAATATCCGCTGTCTTCAAGGTCGAAGAGGCGGCCCATCTGGTCGCTTGTCTCGTACTTGAAAGTAGTACTCTGGTAAATTGGAATCTGACGTGGCTCACCCTTTCCCGGGGTGTAGCCGGCTTGCACGCACAGGGTGCCAAGTGATTTTTTCATTTTCGTCCGTTTTATATGATTCTTACAAATTTCGTAAATTTTAAAGAAATTTCCTATATGAATTTATTTTATCTATTTTTGCAGTGTGAAAAATTGTTTTTATGGCATATCATAGAGAAGATAGATACGACGAGGACGTAACTGCGGAAATCGCGGTGCACGTCAAGGAGATTCTGCGCCTGATAGGCGAGGATCCGGAGAGAGAGGGACTTCTCAAGACCCCGGAAAGGGTCGCTAAAGCCCTTCAGTACATGACCAAGGGTTATGGCGAGAACGGCGAGATGATTGTCACCTCCGCGCTTTTCGACGAGGAATACCGCCAGATGGTTCTGGTAAAGGATATTGAGCTCTACTCGACATGCGAGCACCATATGATGCCGTTCATCGGCAAGGCCCATGTCGCCT
Source organism: Bacteroidales bacterium WCE2008 (assembly GCA_900167925.1). Lineage (NCBI taxonomy): Bacteria > Pseudomonadati > Bacteroidota > Bacteroidia > Bacteroidales > Bacteroidales bacterium WCE2008. The sequence continues at coordinate 117,556 of FUZM01000003.1, read as the reverse complement.
ACATCCCAAACGGCAAGATAACCGGCCTCAGCAAGGTGGCCAGGGTAGTGGATACATACGCCCGCAGGCTCCAGGTACAGGAGAGGCTTACGGTGCAGATCCGCGACTGCCTCCAGGAGTCCCTCCATCCGCTCGGAGTGGCCGTGGTGATCGAGGCCATGCATACGTGCATGAAGCTTCGCGGAGTCGAGAAGTCTAATTCCATAACTACGACTTCGGCGTTCTCGGGGGTCTTCCTCAGAGATGCAAGGACAAGGAACGAGTTCCTCAATCTTATCAGTACTAAGTAAGTTCTGCAGACCGCGCTTTCCCTGCCGGGATCAGCGCGATCAGATATCCGATCAGGGCTACGCCTGCGACGCTGAGAATCACGTCGAGAGGTTTGAGAATTACCGGGTAGGCTTCTATAAGGAAGCTGCCCGGCATTTTTATTATGCCGTATCTCTGCTGTATGAATACTGCCGCCAGTCCCAGGATCAGCCCTGCGGCGAGTCCTGCAAGGGAGATAAGCCAGCCTTCGAGTACGAATATCCTGTGGATAAGTCTGTCGTCGGCTCCCATGCTGCGAAGGGTGCCGATGTCTTCTTGTTTTTCGATTATCAGCATCGACAGGCTGCTGAAGATGTTGAAAGCGATTATTATGACCACGAAAATCAGTATCAGGAATACTGCCGCCTTTTCGTAGCGCATCATCTTGTAGAGGGATTCGTTCTGACGGTATCTGTCGAGTACCCTGAATCTGCTTCCAAGGTCGGTGGAAAGCTCTTTTATGAGTCTGTCGGTATCTTTCTGGGATGTCCCCGGGACCATCCGGACTTCGATCGCCGACACTTCGTCGTCGTAGCCGAGCAGCGATCTCATGGTCTCGATAGGGACGAGGATGAGGTCGTTGTCGATGTCGGCGCTGACGGAGAAGATGCCGTTAGGCCATACTTTCTCTTTCTCGAGAGACGATGCCGGGTTGGATGCGGAGAATCTCCTGGTCCTTGACGGGAAGTAAATCTCGATCGGAGGCAGGAATCTCGGATTCATGCCCATTCGGTAGGCGAGTCCGGAGCCGGCAATGGCCATCGGTACGGAACCATGGTGAAGGGCGAATTTGCCTTCGGTCATTTTTCCGGCGAGAGGGGAGACTGATTCGTATGTGCTGTCTACTCCTTTGGCGCGGGCGACTCCGTTCTGACCGCTGTAGGAGAGATAGACGTTCTCTTCAAGCGTGCCGCTTACAGAGGCTACGGCCGGGTTGTCGCAGAGGCGGTCGAAGGTTTCCCCTTCGGGGAGGAAGACTTTGCCTTCCGCCGGTTTTATGAGAATGTCCGGTTCGATGTTGCTCTGGCTGGATTTTACAATCGAGTCGAATCCGTTGTAGACAGAGAGGATTATGATAAGGGCTGCTGTGCCTATTGCCATGCCGATGGCGCTGATCGCGGAGATTATGTTGATCACATTGTGTGATTTCTTCGCGAACAGGTAGCGTCCGGCTATGAACAACGGCAGATGCATGGCCGGTTATTGTTTCAGCAGGTCGTCGATGTGCTGGGCGTAGTCGAGGGATGAGTCGAGATAGAAGGCGAGCTCAGGAACGATCCTGAACTGCTTTCCTACCTGACGGCCGAGTTCGCCGCGGAATACGCGGACGTTCTCCTGAAGTATCATCATCGTCGCTTCGGCTTTGGCTGAAGGGAAGATGCTGACGTATATCTTGGCAAGCGAGAGATCAGGGCTTACCCTGACCTCGCTTACAGTGACCATCGCTCCTCCGAAGAAGGCCATCCCCTTGCTGCGGATGATTTCGGCCATGTCCTTCTGGATCTCGCGTCCGACCTTGAGCTGTCTTGTGCTTGCTGGTGCGTCCATTAGATTATATTGATAATGAAGTAGTTCTTCTTTCCTTTCTGGGCAAGGATGTACTTGCCGTCGATGATGTCTTTCTCAGAGACTTCGTAGCTTATGTCTCCGATCTTGTCCTTGTTGATGCTGACTCCGCCGCCCTGGATCATCTTGCGGCATTCTCCCTTGGACGGGAATACCTGGGTCTTGTCGGCGAGGAAATCTATGATTCCGCATGGGAGGTCGGCTTTCTTCACGTCGAAAGTAGGTACTCCGGCGAATACTGCGAGGAAGGTCTTTTCGTCGAGCTTGCGGAGGGCTTCAGAGGTGGAGTTGCCGAAGAGCATAGACGAAGCCGCAACGGCGTTGTCATACTCTGCCTGGCCATGGACCATGATGGTGATCTCCTTTGCGAGAGTCTTCTGGAGCTTGCGCTGTCCCGGATCCTGACGGTGCTCTTCGATGAGACTTTCGATGGTCTCGCGGTCGAGCATGGTGAAGATCTTGATGTAGCGCTCAGCGTCTTCGTCGGCTACATTGAGCCAGAACTGGTAGAACTCGTATGGAGAAGTCCTCTCTGCGTCAAGCCAGATGTTTCCTTTCTCGGTCTTTCCGAACTTGGTGCCGTCGGCTTTGCGGATGAGCGGGCAGGTGAGGGCGAAGGCCTCGCCGCCGTCCATGCGGCGGATAAGCTCTGTACCGGTGGTGATGTTGCCCCACTGGTCGCTGCCTCCGAGCTGGAGGATGCAGCCCTTATGTTTCCAGAGCCAGTAGAAGTCGTAGCCCTGCATCAGCTGGTAGCTGAATTCGGTGAAGGACATTCCTTCGCTGGAGTCGCGGGAAAGGCGCTTCTTGACGGAGTCCTTGGCCATCATGTAGTTGACGGTGATATGTTTTCCGATGTCGCGGATGAAGTTGATGAAACTGTAGTCCTTCATCCAGTCGTAGTTGTTGACGAGCTCGGCTTTGTTCGGGGCGTCAGATTCGAAATCGAGGAAGCGGGCGAGCTGGGCCTTGAGGCATGCTACGTTGTGGTTGAGGGTCTCTTCGTCGAGAAGATTCCTCTCTGCGGATTTCATCGACGGGTCGCCGATCATTCCGGTAGCACCTCCGACGAGAGCATACGGCTTGTGGCCGCAGTTCTGGAAATGCTTGAGTATCATTACGCTCACAAGGTGTCCTATATGTAGCGAGTCAGCTGTGGGGTCGATGCCTACGTATGCTGACTGCGGTCCTTCCATCAGTTTCTCTTCTGTCCCGGGCATGATGTCCTGGATCATGCCTCTCCATGTTAACTCTTCTACAAAATTCTTCATCGGATGATATTCTTATTTATAGCCCACAAAGATACAAATAAATCCGGATATATTTTCTTTTTGATAATTTCTGCGAAAAAGGTTAAATTTGTAGGATTTTTGGAATGACAAAACTTTAATCAGAATATTTAATATGAGAAAGAAAATTGTTGCAGGTAACTGGAAGATGAACACTACAGTTCCTGAAGGCGTTGAACTCGCCAAGGCCGTTGCAGCAAAGTCTGCCGAGGTTCCGGCTAATGTCGGTCTTATCGTCGCTCCTCCTTTCACCCACCTCGCAAGCGTTGCAGAGGCTCTCAAGGGTTCCAAGGTAGAGCTTTCAGCCCAGAACTGCGCAGACAAGGAGAAAGGCGCTTTCACAGGCGAGATCTCCGTAAGCATGCTTAACTCTGTAGGTTGCCAGTATACTATTCTCGGCCATTCTGAGCGCCGTCAGTATTACGGAGAGACCGACGAGAAGCTCGTCGAGAAGACCAAGCTTGCTCTTGCAGCAGGTCTCAAGGTTATTCTCTGCGTCGGTGAGAACCTCGATGAGAGAGAGGCTGGAAAGCATTTCGACGTCGTAGCCGGCCAGACCAAGGCTGTCCTCTACAACTTCACTGCCGAGGATATGGCTAACGTTGTAATCGCATACGAGCCAGTATGGGCCATCGGAACAGGCAAGACCGCTACCGCTGAGCAGGCAGAGGAAATCCACGCTTGCATCCGCAAGGTGCTTGCTGACAAGTTCGGCGCCCAGGTTGCTGACGAGATGACTATCCTTTACGGCGGTAGCTGCAAGCCTTCAAACGCCAAGGAGCTCTTCGCACAGCCTGACATCGACGGTGGTCTTATCGGCGGCGCAGCCCTCAAGGCTGACGACTTTATCCAGATCGCCCTTTCTTTCTAGTCAATAAGCTGGATACAGGCTGCTGTCTTGCTTTTTGAGCACCACAGCCATACTTTACCGGAGTCATTGATCTTGACAACCTTGAATTTCAAGCCCTTGTCAGTGATGACTCCGGTTCCTTTCGTATACTTCAGATCAGCGGTGATGCCCTGGTTCTCCTTGGTCGGTTTTTCGCTCATCGTGAGATTGAAATAATCGGAGCCGTTGTCTGTAAAGGCGCGGAAGGTCTTTGTCCCGACATGGTAGCTGAGCTGGCAGGTCAGGTCAGAGTACTTGAACATGTAGCGGTTGTCTATTCTGAGATTGACGGTGTCGTCCGTCAGATAGAACTCGTCGACCGGGGTCTCCTTGTTGCAGCTGCATCCAGGGATGAGCAGCGTAGCGAGGAGCATTACAATTATGAAGAAACGCGATTTCATGCTATTTTACGGTTATCTGTTTGACGATATACTCGTGTTGGCCGTTCTTGTAGACGATATCGGCTTTAAGTTCTCCTGATCTGGTCAGGGTATAGTATCCGTCGCCGGCCGTTTCTATCTTCGAACGGTTGAAGTACCAGGTTACCCCGTCTATGTCCGAGAGGTTGTAGACCCTCAGAGGTATTTCAGTGTTTTTAGGGAAAGAACCGTCTTCGTTTCTGGTGACGTTCTGGAAGTGGATGAACGGATAGCTGCCCTCGATCATGGACTTTGTCGTGAAATTGACCTCCGATGTCTTTCCTGTGTAATCTCCTTCTCTGAAGAAGATGCTTGTCTTATAGGCTGTCTTCGGGGAAAGACCCTCAAGAGTTATGGAATACTTTCCCGGACTGTAAGGCTCGACTTCGACTTCTACAGGAGTGGCGCCGGATTTTCCCCAACTGAATACTGCCGGACCTTTATAATCGTTTCTGGTAGAGGTCCACTGGATAATGGCCGCATCCTGGAAGATGTCGCTTTCGGTATTTTTGATATCAGGGGCGGGAGCTTCTTCCCGGTTATCTCTTACGAAGAAAGTTACGTTTTCTCCGTCGAAGGAAATGTTCTCGATAGAGAAATACGCCGGAGTCCCATCTTTGTATTTCAGCTTATGGGCCGTTTTGGCTCCGACGGATGTGTAGAGGCCGCCGAACGGAAAGAAGACTACTCTGGCATCGTTGATTATGTCTCCACGACTGTTCCTGTAATGGGAATCATGTTTTGCGGGGATTACGTATCCGCACTGGTCGTCCGGCCGGCAGTTTACCTCGTTGAACTCCCACCTGCGGGCTGCAGTCAGGTTGGTCCCCTGGTCGTCCGAGTATCCTGCATCCCTGGTGCTCTTGTCGATGTGGTAGATGGCGAGTCCTTTTCCTCCTATGAGTTTGTCCCAGCCTTTATTGTTCCTGCACTCGACCAGGAAGTATTCTCCGTCGGTCCCGGTCTCCATCTTGAGATAGCGCCGGTTCTCGGAGATAGGCTCCAGGGTGTATTCGCCCTGTTTCATGATTTCGCAGTTTCCGATACCCAAGTCGTCGTAGTCGACGGCGTTGTAGTGCGGCGGAAGCTTGCCGTTGTCGTTGTAGTTGCCGCTGTCCATTATGGCTATCGTTCCGAACATTCCGCTGGCGTAGCCGCCGCCAAGCCCGTCGTTGGTGTCGTAGTAGTCCTGAAGGCCCATCATGTGGCCGTACTCATGGCACAGCGTGCCAATGGTCGCGAATTCGAATTTATTAACCATTCCTTCTTTGATCAGGCTCAGCTCGGATGTGATAAGATAATGGTTTATGTCGACTCCGTCAAGGACAAGGTTGATACGGGCGCTCCGGAGGCTCCACTGGTGTGACCATACGCAGTCTTCACCGCCTCCGGCAGCCTCGTCCTTTCCGGCACAGAATACTATTATGTTGTTGACGACTCCGTCATCGGCGTATTTGCTGAAGTCGACTCCGGCCTCATCTGCCAGCCGGCATGCTTCTGCCACGGCGTCTGCCGGTCTGATGTCCATATTTGTGTCGTCGTTGGAGAAGTAATAGGAACGTTCCCTGGAGAGGCGTACAGTGTCGATCACGTCGAATACGAATGTGAAGTCGTCGCGATACATTTCTTTAAGATAGTCCATCGCAGAGCCGTGGGATCCTCCGACGGAGTAGCCTTTCTGGTTTATCATCGCGTCGAAGTCCTTTTTGTCGTGATCCATGTCCATGTCTGCGAAGCAGATAGGTATGACGATGTTCCGGATCTCGACCGGTCCGGATTTGGTTGCTGCTGTCTTTCTGAGGAGTTCTCTTCTGCCTGCTTCGAATCTTGCGAGTTCCCTGCGTCTTTCAGATGAGCGCAGTCTCAGGGATATGGACGGGATCATGCTGCTCGCGGCAAGGACATGACCCGGGACTTCCGCTCCGGCAGCGTATCCGGAGCTGCGCATGGTTCCGTCGGCGTTGAAGTAGGCGTAGCAATAGAATCCATCCTGGTTTCTTTTCAGGACGTGCCCGTCGAGGTCGGTCATGTAATGGCAATTGTCGTCGCCATGTACAAGAACCTGGATTTCTGTGCCGTCCGGTTGGGTTAGTGTAAAAACCAGCCTTCTTGCCGGTGCTCCGTATGCAGTAAAGCATAGCAGGAGAAACGCGGCGAGGCAGGTTAGAATGCGGTTTCTCATATACGTCTCGTGTTAATACGTGACTAATTTAGAAAAAATCCGCTGCATTTCATAGAAGTGTGGGTATAAAACTTGAACAAGCGGCATGAAATCACTTCATACCACCTGTTCGAGACGTGTACTAAAACCTAAACCTGTCTTATAGATGCAACAGGAGAGTAAAACGTTGCACGGTTTTTATACTTTTTTTACAAAAAAAAGGACCGCTCCTTTAGCGGTCCCTGCAGATTTCTTTAGTAGTCCAGAAATTATTTAGCTGCCTCTACCGAAGCTTTTCTGAACTCTTTGAAGTCCTTCATGAGTTCCAAAGCTGCCTTACGTGCGCGAGCGCCAGCTGCTTTGTTTCCCTTCTCAACCTGAGCGTCAGCGTTGACAACGAAGAGCTCATACTCTGCCTTGATTTTCTCGACAAGTGCTTTCATGATTTTAGTGAAATTAAAATAGTTCGTTAAACATAAATATTCAAAACTGACTGCAAGATAGAAAATTGGATTTATAAAAGCAAGAAAAACGTTTAAAAAACTTTATTTCGTGTTGAAAGAATTCATTGTTCTATCTACGCCGATGGTCGAAAATGACTTGACGCCTTCGATCACTTTGTCGCAAATTTCAGGGATAATTTTCTCCTGGTCTCCGGTTATCTCCCCGAGAACGAAATCAATCTGGCCGCCATGCGAAAAATCGTTGCCTATACCTATTCTTATACGCGAATACTCCTGGGTGCCTATGAGCTCCTGGATATTCTTCAGTCCGTTGTGTCCTCCGTCGCTGCCCTTCTTACGCATTCTGACCGAGCCGAATGGCAGATTCAGGTCGTCGCAGATGACAAGGAGATTCTCTACTGGGATCGATTCCTTATTGAGCCAGTACCTTACGGCATTGCCGCTGAGATTCATGTATGTGGATGGCTTGAGAAGAATCAGATTTCTTCCCTTGTAGGATATTTCGGCGATATCTCCGTACCTGACGGTCTTGAAAACAGCATTGGATGCCTGAGCCCAGGCATCCAACACCATAAAACCCATATTGTGTCTTGTACGGGCGTATTCCGCACCGATATTACCCAAGCCGACAATAAGGTACTTCATACTAGCGAGGCTGTGCTGACTGACGGGTAGCCTTGACGCCGCAGATGATAGTAGATTTCGGGCTGAGGATAGTTACGTTGTCGTAGTGGAGGTCACCTGCAACGATGTTCTGTCCGATTCCGAGCTCTGTGATATCTACGTCAAGCTGGTCAGGGAGGTTCTTCATGAGGGCGCTGATGCGGAGCTCGCGCTGGTTCTTCACGAACTTACCACCGGCCTGAACACCGGCTGCATGTCCTGTGATGTTGAGCGGAACTTTGATAGCGATAGGCTTCTCCTCATTTACGGCGAGGAAGTCAACGTGGAGGCATACATCCTCTACTGGGTGGAACTGGAGCTCGTGTACGACTGCAGTATATTTCTTGCCTTCGTCGAGAATGATGTCAACGATGTAAGATGCAGGATTGTGGGTGAGACCCTTGAGATCCTTGGCTGTTACTGTGAAAAGAACGTTGTCAACTCCGTTTCCATAAAGATTGCATGGAACGAGTCCCTGGCCGCGGAGGGCCTTGATGACTGCCTTGTTGCCGGTTTCGCGAACCTGGCCTTTCAGTTCAAAATGTTTCATTGTCTTGTCTTTAAAATGTGTTACTCAGTCTGCTGTGGCAGACCCCATTGCACCAAAAGCTTAGCTTTTCATAAAAATGCGCGCAAATATACGGATTATTTTTCTATTCTACAAGCCTTGTCGCTGAGTTCCAGCCCAATCCCTTATAGCTGCCGTCCAGGAAAGCCGTGCCGGCAGAAGGCAGATACATGCTCAGTCCGGAATAGGTTTCGATGTCAAATTCATTCAGGAATCTCGGCGTGCTGGCCTTGTAGATTATGCATTTGTCGATCACGTCGTAAAGGCTTTTCAGGTCCGGCTCCGTCGCTCCGGCTTTCAGGAGGATGTCGTACAGGTCAAAGAAGTATTTTTTGTTGGATCTGTAGTATCCCTGGACATTTCTGTAGTCCAGGTTCGCGATTTCCTCACGGTATTTTGAGAACAGGTCTTTGCATACGGAGGCGAGAGCTTGTATTCCGGAGCAGTCTATCAGGGTGATCGTTGCAGAACGGTTGGCTCCGCTCTCCTTGTCATATCTTTCGAAATAACTGCTGCAGACTTTCTCAGGATCAGGAGTCTGTCCCTTCAGCAGGGCTTCTCCCATGGTATAATAGTCGAAACCGTATTGAAGTATTTCTGCCGGGGAAAACCCGATTTTGTCAGTCACGTTCCTAAGTTCATAGGCCGTCTCGACTCCTCCCATGAGGCAGGCGTCGAAAAGCAGATAATCGAGCTTGACCGGGATTGCAGCGGCGAAGTCGGCTATGGTTATTTCCGAAGATCCGTCTCCGTCGTCAGTCACTTCCTGTCCGATAGTCTTGACTCCAGGAAGGGACGGGTCCTGCTCCAGTTCATAATATGGGACCGACCCGGAAGAAAGTCTGGCTCCGGTACGTCTGGATGTGAACTGTCTGTCGCCGTTCCCGTTCTCGTAGATTGAAGGATTGTTGTAGTAACCGGCTGGGAGCCATCCTGTGCCATGGGAAGAGAATACCATTCCGTAGCTGTCCGAAGGATAGTTTTTCACTATGTAGTCGAGTGCGGAACGCATGGTCTCGGCAGAACTCAGGACAGTACCTTTCGGGTACGTATAGACCGTATCCATCACAACTCTGCCACTTTCCCTGTACATGCGGATTATGTACGGCGACGTCTGGACGCGGTATCCGCTGACAGTATTCTTGGCAACGACAAGAAGGGTCTTGCCGCTGTTTTTGCCGGGGACATATCCTTTGGCCAGTTCGTTGATGTTTTGAGTCAGGTCTTTACTCAGGCTGTTGAATCCGGCGGAATAAAGAATCATGACATGGTCCCGGTTTCCTTCCTGGTAGTCGTCTTCGATGTGGCAGGAAGCGGCGGTGACCAATGCCAGGGCAATAAATGCGTATTTCAATAACGTATGTCTCATATCTTGCAAATATAATAATATTCCCGGATTTTGCTATCTTTGCATAATGTACAAATGCGATAATCACGCAAAATGAAAAATATGAGGACTAAGTTAAAAATGCTTGCAACCATAGCGTCTGTAGCCGCGATCTGTTCATGCGGCCAGAAACAGCCTGAGGCTTTCAGGTACACAGTAGATGAATTCGCCGATCTCAAGATAATGAGATACCAGATTCCGGGATGGAACGAACTCAGCCTCCGTCAGAAGGCCTATGCATACCATCTTTCGGAAGCAGCCAAGTACGGCCGCGACATAACATGGGACCAGTACTGCGCCTGGAACCTTCCGGTGCGCCACCTGCTTGAGAATATTCTCGAGAACTATAAGGGTGACCGCAAGTCCGATGACTGGAAGAATTTCGAGATCTACGCCAAGAGGGTATTCTTCAGCAACGGCGTGCATCACCACTACGCAGAGGACAAGTTCGTCCCTTCCTGCGACAAGACCTATTTCAGCTCTCTCATGGAGTCTGTCGGTGAGGACAATGCCGAGCTTCTCGACTTTATATATGACAAGGATGCTCTCTACCAGCGCCGTTCCACTTCCAAGACCGGCGATATCGTGGCTCTCTCCGCTGTCAATTTCTATGACAACGTGACCCGCGAAGAGGTAGATGCATTCTACGGAAAGATGATCGATCCTAAGGATCCGGAACCGATCTCATACGGTCTCAACTCCAAGCTCATGAAGGACTCCGACGGCGTCATCCGCGAGCATAAGTGGATGGTCGGCGGCATCTATGGCCCGGCAATCGAAAAGATCTGCGAGGAACTCCTCAAAGCCAAGGAGTATGCCGAGAACGACATCCAGAAACGCGCGATCGACCTTCTTGTCGAGTATTACCATACCGGCGATCTCCGCACATGGGACGCCTTCAATGTAGAGTGGGTAAAGGATACTCTCGGCCAGGTCGATTTCATCAACGGCTTCATCGAGGACTACGACGATCCGCTCGGACGTAAGGCCACATGGGAAGGTTGCGTCCAGATCAAGGATTCTGCCGCATCTGCCCGTACCGGCCTTCTCAGCGCCAACGCGCAGTGGTTCGAGGATAATTCTCCTGTCGATCCGCGTTTCCGCAAGAAGAACGTGAAGGGTATCTCCGCGAGGGTTGTCAACACCGTCGTACTCGCAGGAGCCCAGTATCCTGCTACCCCTATCGGAATCAACCTGCCTAACGCCGACTGGATCCGCAAGGAGCATGGATCGAAATCCGTGACAATCGCGAACATCACCCACACATATGATTATTCAGCCGCAGAGTCCCCGAAGAGCGTGCTCAACGAGTTCGCATGGTCCGAGGAGGAAATCGCCGCCGACAAGAAATATTCTTCATATGCCGATGAGGTCCATACAGACCTCCACGAGTGTCTCGGCCATGCATCCGGCCAGCTTCTCCCGGGAACGTCATCGACCGCTCTCGGCGAGTACCAGTCCGCCCTCGAAGAGGCCAGGGCCGACCTTTTCGGTCTCTACTATATCGCCGACCCTAAGCTCGTAGAACTTGGCATCATGCCTGACTCGGAGGCATACAAGGCTCACTATACAAGCTTCATCCGCAACGGTCTGTTCACTCAGTTCACCCGCGTGGAGCTTGGCAGGCCGAATACCGAGGCCCATATGCAGAACCGTAAGCTCATCGCAGAGTGGTGCTTCGAGAAGGGCGCGGACAAGAATGTCATCGAGAAGAAGGTCCGTGACGGAAAGACATATTTCGTGGTAAATGATTTCGAGGCTCTCCGCGGTCTTTTCGCCGAGCTTCTCGCAGAGATCCAGAGGATCAAGTCAGAGGGTGACTATGAGGCAGGAAAGGCTCTTATCGAGACTTATGCCGTGGATATCGATCCTGATCTGCATAAGGAGGTCCTGGAGCGTTATCAGGCTTTGAATCTTAAGCCTTATGGCGGATTCATCAACCCTGAGATAGTTCCGGTTGAGAACGAGGCTGGAGAAATCGTCGACTACAAGGTCGAGTATGCTTCTGATTTCCTCCAGCAGCAGCTTGATTACGCCCACAAGTACAGTACTCTTTAATCTGGACACTGTCCGAAAAGCAGACTGCTATGTCTGGAGACCGTGGCCGCCCGCGGCCATCGTGAGCGGGAGGGGCCCAGCCTTAGGCTGGGAAGGATAGCGCCGAAGGCGCGTAGTCTCCAGACATAGCAGTCTGCTTTTCAGATTTAAAAGATTATAGAAATATGACGATTGACGAGTATCGATATTATCTGAAGGTGGAAAGGGGAATGTCGCTGAATACAGTGGCGTCCTACAGCTCTGACGTCAAGGCCTTTCTCGAAGAGACAGGTAAAGACGGCAAGACAGCGCAACCATCAGATATAGTCGGCTATATCTCGTCAAAAGACATGTCCAAGAGATCTCAGGCCAGAATCCTCAGCTCCCTGCGCTCTTTCTTCAATTGGCTCATCCTCGAAAAGGAAAGGGACGACAATCCATGCGACGCCGTCGACTTCCCGAAACTCGGACGATATATCCCTGCGGTACTGTCACGCGAAGAGGTATTCGCGATACTCGATTCGGTAAATACGGGGACATGGAACGGCTTGCGCGACAAGGCGCTGCTGGAAACCTTGTACGGATGTGGACTCAGGGTATCGGAGGCTGTCGGACTCAGGATATCGGACATATTCTTCGATGAAGGCTTCGTAAGAGTCATAGGAAAAGGCAACAAGCAGAGGCTGATTCCCCTTGGAGATGTCGCCAGAGATGCTATACAGGCTTATCTGGAAGCCAGACCCTTCGACAGCGACGTACTTTTCGTAAATGCCAAAGGAGGAAGACTAAGCCGCGTCTCCGCCTTCAATCTGGTAAAGAAACAGACAATAATTGCCGGAATCCACAAGGAGATTTCTCCTCATACATTCCGGCATTCATTCGCAACTCATCTGGTGGAAAACGGGGCTGACCTCAGGGTCGTGCAGGAGATGCTCGGTCATGAGAGCATACTTACCACGGAGATCTACACACACATAGATACCAAGACCTGGCAGAAATCGGTCCTGGACCATCATCCGAGACGTTAATCCTGCTCTTTGTCTTCAAGCATTGCCTTGTTGTAGCACTCGCGGCACAAAGGCTCATATATATCCTTCTCTCCCAGGACCACAAGTTTCTTGCTCTGCGAAAGGCGGTGCGAGTGGTTGGCCAGATTGCCGCAGCGGACGCAGATCGCATGGACCTTCTGCACGTCCTCGGCGATGGCCATGAGCCCCGGCATAGGGCCGAAAGGCTTTCCGAGATAGTCGGTGTCGAGTCCCGCGATGATCACCCTTCTTCCGCTGTTGGCAAGCGTCTGGGCGACTTCGATGATGCTCTCGTCGAAGAACTGGGCCTCGTCGATGCCTACTACCTGCACGTCGTCATCGATTTGAAGCATCCTTGAAGGAGACTTGATCGGAGTGCAGGAGATGCTGTGCTCGTCGTGGGAGACCACGTCAAGTTCGGAGTATCTCTTGTCGATCGTAGGTTTGAATGTAGCTATCTTCTGTTTGGCGAACTGGGCTCTTTTGAGTCTTCTTATGAGTTCCTCCGTCTTGCCGGAGAACATCGAGCCGCAGATCACCTCGATGTATCCTGATTTTTTTAACCTTTCCGGAAACATACTAAATGAAAATTATTAATTTTGTGCTGTCAGAACAAAGATAGTCATATTTGCTCATTATGGAGACTAAAGACACAGAAAAATTTAAGGAACTTATCAACAGGGTCGAGGCCCTCAAAAAGGAACTTGCTGATATTGAGGCCAGACTCGCTGAACTCGTATCGGAGGAGGGGGCAGAGCCGGCTTCCGAACCTGAAAGCCCGGACCCTATCGATATATCCCTTGACATCGATGAACCAGTAGTGGATTCGGTCCCTGCACCTGGACCGGTGGAGATCGAAGACATCCCTGTTGTCGAAGATGTGCCGGTGGCCGAAGATATTCCGGCGGCCGAGGAAGCACCTGTGGTTGAGGAGTCTCCGGCAGTAGAGGATCTGCCTTCCGGTCTTTTCGGAGAACCGGAGCCGGCACCGGTCGGGTCTCATGTCCATAAGGCAAAAGGCAAGGGCCCTGCGGTGCTCGATGCGATGGCCGGCAAGGCTGCATGGAGGACCGACATACCGGGCCCGGAAGTGAAATCGCTGCGCAGCGCAATCGCCCTGGGCGATCAGGTCGTGTTCATAAACAGGCTGTTCCGCAAGGATTCGGCGCTGTACCAGGATACGATCGACCGTCTCAATGCTATGGATTCGCTTTCAGAGGCGATGGACTATCTCAGCGGAACCTTCCCGGAGTGGGATCTGGATTCCGACGATGTATATAGATTCATGATGGCCGTAAGGCGCAGAATACGTAAGTGATGGCAGGAAAGCTTTACATAGTGCCGACTCCTGTCGGAAATATGGAAGACATGACTTTCAGGGCTGTGAGGGTTCTGAAGGAGGCTGATCTCATCCTGGCAGAGGATACCAGGACGAGCTCTGTGCTGCTCCAGAAGTATGATATCCACCGGCCGCTGCAGTCCCATCACAAGTTCAATGAGCATAAGACAGTCGAAATCGTAAAGGAAAAGATTCTGGCGGGCCTGGATGTCGCCCTTATCAGCGATGCCGGTACCCCGGGTATTTCTGATCCGGGTTTTCTTCTGGCGAGGACATGTTCGGCAGAAGGAATCGTCGTCGAGACTCTTCCGGGACCGACGGCATGTATCCCGGCGATAGTCTCGTCAGGTCTGCCGTGCGACCGTTTCTGTTTCGAAGGTTTTCTGCCCGTCAAGAAGGGACGCCAGACTTTGCTGACGGCTCTTTCGAAAGAGACCAGGACTATGGTGTTCTATGAGTCTCCTTACCGTCTTGTAAAGACTCTGGAGCAGTTCGCCGAGTTCTTCGGACCAGGCAGGGAGTGCTCAGTTGCCAGGGAGATTTCCAAGGTGCACGAGGAGCACCGCAGGGGAAGTCTTTCGGAAGTGGCCGCATGGTATCGTGAACATGAGCCCAAGGGCGAAATCGTAATCGTTGTCGCCGGGGCCGACAGACATGAATTGAAGGAGGAGAAAAGAGGCGAGAGAAGACATGGACCAGAAAAGGGAGAGCGGGAATAGGCTTTCCGCATCGTTCGTTACAGGGGCTGTCGCCCTTATTTTCCTTGCAATAGGTTATCAGACGGCGCTGTTTGTGCACAGGGCCGCGGTTCTGCATATAGCAGAATCGTCGGTTCATCCGGATACTGTCTATATAGTCGCCGGAGCGGAAAATATAGTCGCCGGACCGGCACATTCTTCCCGGAGAGTCAGTAATCCGGGCCGCACGGAACGTGTCCGGAGGGTCAGGAACTCCATTGTCGGCCGTTCTTGTGAGAATTTCCGTTTCAACCCCAATACAGTAAGTCTGGAGGATCTGCAGCGTCTGGGATTCAGCGCCAGGCAGGCCGAGTCCATAGATAATTATCGCCGTAAAGGAGGCCGTTTCCGCCGTAAGGAGGATTTCATGAAGTCTTATGTGGTCGAAGATTCGGTATATGAACGTCTGAAGGATTATATAGACATCCCTAAACTGGACATCAACGCCGCCGACTCGGCCGCGTTCGAGACTCTTCCCGGGATCGGGCCTTTCTATGCTGCGAAGATGGTCTCTTACAGGAAGGAACTGCACGGGTATTCATATCCGGAGCAGCTTATGGATATCTATCGTTTCGACGAGGAAAAGTATTCTGCGCTTGCCGATCTTATCGAGGTGGGCCCTTCCGAGGCATATCCTCTCTGGACTTTGCCGGAGGATTCCCTGAAGGCTCATCCTTATATCCGTAAATATGCCGCCCATGGAGTCGTCGTCTTCCGTGAGAACAACCCGGTGGAGAACTGGACCATAGATGCGCTCGATAAAGCCGGAGTCCTTGACCCGGCTCTTGCGCCAAAACTTAAGAAATGCAGGATAGTCGCTCCTTAGATGCCTGCGCCGTCCAGAAATCCCGGATCGTACATGGCCTTGCTCTGGAGCAGCCTTGAATGTGGCGGAACGTCGTGGGTGAGCCAGATGTTACCTCCGATTATCGTGTCGTGACCTATGGTGACGCGGCCGAGGATCGATGTGTTGGAATATACCGTCACGTTGTCCTCAAGTATAGGGTGTCTCGGCACATTCATCGGAAGGCCTTTCTCGTCGTACTTGAAGTTCTTGGCTCCGAGGGTGACGCCCTGATAGAGCATCACGTGGTTGCCGATTATGCTGGTCGCCCCGATAACCACTCCGGTTCCATGGTCTATGCTGAAGTATTCTCCGATCTTGGCGGCAGGGTGGATGTCGATACCGGTCTCCGAGTGCGCCAGCTCGGTTATGATCCTAGGGATAATAGGGACGCCGAGTTCAAGCAGGGCGTGCGCCGTGCGGTAGTGAAGCATTACCGTTATTACCGGATAGCTGAATACCACCTCTCCGTAGTTGGTGACGGCCGGGTCATTGTGGGCTACGGCCGCAACGTCGGTGAGCATGAGACGCTTTATCTCCGGCAGCTCCTCGATGAATCTGATCGCGAGTTTCTTGGCCTCTGCCGCAACGGTATTTTCGGAACGGTCGCAGCAGAATACCAGTCCCTTTGCTATCTGGTCCTTGAGTATGCTGTAGATATTCTCGATTGCTACTCCAGTATGGTAGAGACGGGTCCTTTCGGTTATCCTCGACCTGTCGAAGAAGCCCGGAAAGACAACGCCTTTGATAAGAAGCATGAGCTCTCTAAGATTGTCATTCGAAGGCAGTATGGACCCCGTCCTGAGGTTCATCTCTTCCTCTTCCTGATATACTTCGGAAAGGGCCTTCGTTGTCTTTTGGAGAATGTCTGTAGAAGATGCCATGCCTTATCTGTTCTAGAATGCGAATAGCGGAGTTGAAAGATATCGTTCGCCGGTGTCAGGAAGCAGGACTACTATTGTCTTGCCGGCGTTCTCTTCCTTTGCGGCAAGCTTCAGGGCTGCCGAGAGGGCCGCGCCGGATGAGATCCCGACGAGAAGCCCCATCTTCCTGGAGAGACTGCGGCTGGCTTCCATAGCTTCGGCGTCAGTCACCGTCATCACGCTGTCTACGACTGAAGGGTCGTAGGTCGCCGGTACGAAACCGGCGCCTATGCCCTGTATTCCATGTTTGCCGGCCTTGCCTTCGGAAAGGACCGGAGAAGTCGCAGGTTCGACGGCGACGGCCTTGATCGCAGGATTGTGCTTCTTCAGGGCCTTTGTGCTGCCGCTGATCGTGCCTCCTGTACCTACGCCGGCGACAAAGATGTCGACCTTGCCTTTAGTATCTCTCCATATCTCCTCTCCTGTGGTGCGCTCGTGCATTGCAGGATTGGCCGGATTGGTAAACTGTCCCAGAATCACGGAACCCGGAATCTCCTTGTTGAGGGCTTCTGCCCTGGCGATGGCGCCTTTCATGCCTTCGGAACCCGGAGTAAGCTCGAGCTTGGCTCCGAGCGCCTTGAGCAGGCTGCGTCTCTCCTGGCTCATGGTCTCAGGCATCGTAAGGATGGTCTTGTATCCTTTTGCCGTGCCGACCCAGGCGAGTCCGACGCCGGTGTTGCCGCTCGTCGGTTCGATTATTGTCGCTCCCGGCTTGAGGATGCCGCGTCTTTCAGCGTCCTCGATCATCGAAAGGGCAATCCTGTCCTTTGCGCTGCCTCCGGGATTGAAGTATTCCAGTTTCAGAATAACCTCGGCCTTGAGTCCGTCAAAGCCTCCGAGTCTGACCATCGGAGTGTTTCCGATGAGTTCCGTAAGTCCGTTATATACCATTTTATCTGATTAATCTTCGATATTCTTCATAGCCTCGCGGATCTTTGCCTCGATCTCGTCGGCGAGTTCGGCGTTGTCCATCAGAAGCTGCTTTACGGCTTCGCGGCCCTGCGCCAGTTTGGATTCGTTATAGCTGAACCATGAACCGCTCTTGGAGATTATTCCAAGCTCGACTCCGAGGTCCACGAGCTCTCCACAGTGCGAGATTCCTTCGCCATAGACGATATCGAATTCGGCTTTCTTGAAAGGAGGAGCCATCTTGTTCTTTACTACCTTTACCTTGGTGCGGTTGCCGAGAGCCTCGTCGCCGTCCTTGATCTGGGTTGTCCTGCGGACGTCGATGCGGACGGAAGCGTAGAACTTGAGGGCGTTACCTCCGGTGGTGGTCTCAGGGTTGCCGAACATGATTCCGATCTTCTCGCGGAGCTGGTTGATGAAGATGCAGCAGGTGTTGGTCTTGCTGATATTTGCCGTAAGCTTTCTGAGCGCCTGGCTCATGAGCCTTGCCTGGAGACCGACCTTGTTGTCACCCATTTCTCCTTCGATTTCAGCTTTCGGAGTGAGGGCTGCAACCGAGTCGATAACTATTATGTCGATGGCTCCGGAACGGATGAGGTTGTCGGCGATTTCGAGTGCCTGTTCTCCGTTGTCCGGCTGCGAAATGAGAAGGGTCTCGAGGTCTACTCCGAGAGCCTTTGCGTATGTCCTGTCAAATGCGTGCTCGGCGTCTATCATGGCGGCGATTCCGCCCTGTTTCTGAGCCTGCGCGATAGCGTGGATTGCTAGGGTAGTCTTACCGCTGGATTCCGGTCCGTAGATCTCGATTATCCTTCCTCTCGGGTATCCTCCGATTCCGAGTGCGTGGTCGAGAGCGACGGATCCGCTCGGTATTACCTGCACATCCCATTGTGGCTGATCTCCCAGCTTCATGATCGTCCCTTTCCCGTAATCTTTCTCAATCTTGTCGATCGTTGCCTGCAGAGCCTTTAGTTTTCCGGCGTTTGCTGCGGCATTGTCCTGTACTGCTTCTTTAGCCATAATTGTTTTTGTTAAAATGTTATTTCTATTGTCCTTAAAGGACAGTCATTCGCAAAGTTATTAAAAAAGCCTGCATTCTGAAATATTTTTTGAGTATTTTTGCAGAGTGAATAAAAGCCTCTGAAATGAAGATAAAACTACTGGGAAAGACGCCGGATGAACTCAAGGAAATCGCCCTTCAGGCAGGCCTTCCGAAATTTGCGGGAGACCAGATAGCGCGTTGGCTTTACAAGGGCCGCGTGAGGGATATCGAGTCCATGACCAATATCTCCAAGGCCGGAAGGGAGAAGCTTTCGGAGATCGCGGAAGTCGGTCTGCTGGAATATTCCATGTGCCAGGAGTCAGTCGATGGCACGAAAAAGTATCTTTTTCCGGTAGATGAGACAAATTCTGTCGAATCTGTCATGATTCCGGATGCAGACAGGCACACTCTTTGTGCGTCTTCCCAGGCCGGTTGCAGGATGGGCTGCCATTTCTGCATGACCGGAAGACAAGGTTTCCACGGCAACCTTGACGCTGCGCAGATAATTTCGCAGTTTATCGCCGTCGACGAGGCGGATGTCCTTACCAATACGGTATTCATGGGTATGGGCGAACCGCTGGACAACTACCTGAACGTAAAAAGGACTATCGAAATACTTACCGCTGACTGGGGTTTCGGCTGGAGCCCGAAGAGGATAACACTTTCGTCAATAGGTGTCCTCCCTAACCTGAAGCGCTATCTCGACGAGACAAAGTGCCATCTTGCGATAAGTATGCATAATCCTTTCCCAGAAGAAAGACTCGAGCTCATGCCGGTCCAGAAGGCTTTCCCTATCGAAAAGGTGGTGGAGCTTATAAAGGAGTACGATTTTACCGGCCAGCGCAGGGTCAGTTTCGAATATACGATGTTCACGGGCGTGAACGACTCGAAACGTCATGCCGATGCGATCATCAGGATGCTGAAAGGGCTTGAATGCAGAGTCAACCTGATCCGCTTCCACAAGATTCCTGATTTCCCGTACGAGACATCGTCGGAAATCGCTATGGAACAGTTCCGGGACCGGCTCTCCAGGTCCGGACTGACGGCTACGATAAGAGCCTCGAGAGGAGAAGATATTTTTGCGGCCTGCGGTATGCTTGCCGGTAAACATAAAGAATGATGAGAAACCTGATTACAGTGATGATTATGCTTATGGCGTCGCTCGGAATGAGCGGCCAGACGTGGAGTGTGCTTGATTCTCCGGAGGATAAAGCTGACATTGCTGCAATCAAGGCCCGGCTTGCCGAAGTCCGCAAGACAAGACCTACGGTCGCGCTGGTGCTCAGTGGCGGCGGCGCCAAGGGCGCAGCCCATGTGGGCGTGCTGAAGTATCTGGATTCGCTGGATATCCCTGTCGATCTTATCGTCGGTACGAGTATCGGCGGCCTTGTCGGGGGAATGAAGGCGATCGGATATGATACCGAGATGATGGATTCCCTGTTTACCAACATGGACTGGAGCATGGCGATGAGCGATAAGCTTCCTGCCGACTATATTACCTATTCCGAGAAGCGCTACAGGGAAAAATATCTGCTTTCAATACCGTTCTACTACAAGTCTGACGAATATCGCGAGATGCGGGAAGCCAATTCCCGATATGCGATGGATACCAGAAGAGATGAGCTTCGTCTGGGTGCCGAGAGCGGGGAGGACGCCACTAAGCTCGTGCGCGAGAATCTTCTCGGAAGTCTGCCGTCTGGCTTTGTCTATGGCCAGAACGTCAATAATCTGTTTTCGTCTCTTACTGTAGGCTATCAGGATTCGATCTGTTTCGCCTCGCTCCCTACTCCTTTCGTTTGCGTGGCCTCCGACATTGTCTCAGGAAAGGCCAAGATATGGTATTCCGGAAAGCTTAACACTGCGCTCCGGTCTACCATGTCGATCCCGGGACTGTTCTCTCCGGTCAGGACCGGCGGGATGGTGCTTGTCGACGGCGGAATGAGAAACAATTATCCGACGGACATAGCCAAGAAACTGGGCGCGGATTTCATAATCGGTGTGGATATCTCGGCTCCGTCCCTGGATTACGCCCAGGTGAACAATCTTCTGGACATCATCTCGCAGGGTATCGACATGTTCGGAAGAGAATCGTATGAGACCAATGTCCCTTATCCTGAGATTACGGTAAAACCGGATATCTCCGGCTTCGATATGCTGAGCTTTGACAGGAACAGCATTGATACTCTCATGCATCGCGGATGGGTTGCGGCTGATGCCCAGAAGGACAACTTCAAGGTTCTGCTGAAGCTTCTCGGGGAAGGGAAGACTCCGGAGAAAGAGTCCCGCTGCGCCGTCAACCTGCACAGCATGCCGGTGCTCATTTCGGATATCGAAGTGGTCGGGGTATCGGCGAGGGAGGCTAATTATATCCTGGAGCTCATCAATCTTCCGCTTGATACATATTACGGAAAGGACGAGATTGAAGATGCCGTCAACAAGATTTATGCGACCAGGGCCTTCGACTATGTCAACTATGAACTCATAGGCGAGAAGAAACCTTATCTTCTGCGTTTCATCTGCAAGAACGGTCCTATTAACAACTTCGGCGTAGGTGTCAGGTTCGATACGGAAGAGATAGTGTCGGTGATCGCCAACCTTGGAATCAACACCCATGGTATCCAGGGCCATGCCTTCGACTTCACCGGCAAGATAAGCTCTAACCCTCTTGTCTCCGCGACTTACAAATACAGGATGGAGTCCGGTCCTACGATCAATGCGATGTCGCATTTCAGACATGTCGACATGAGCCATTCCAGGCTGGGGGAGAGCAAGATGAAGCTTACATACCAGAATTTCCGTACCGAGGTCTTCCTCTCCAATATCAGCTGGAAGAAATATGACATAAATGCCGGCGCACGTACCGATTACTACAATATCAGCCGTATGGTCCTTGACCATTCAGTCGGGGATTATGATCCGTTCAGTCTGCGGAATACATATGTGTCCCTCTTCCTCCGGGCTCGTACGGAGACTTATGACAACCATTATTTCCCGGAGTCCGGATTTACCGTAGGCCTGGATTATTCGTGGGTGTTCGGAGCTCTCCAAAAGGGCGTCGATCCTTTCCAGGCCATCCATCTCGATGCCGGCACGGTCGTAAGGTTCGGGGAGAAATTCGCGTGGCTTCCTTCGTTCGACGCCCGCGTCCTTCTCGGCAGGAGCATCCCTCTGATTTATGCCAATACTATCGGCGGCGTGCTCCGTGGCAGATATCTTGACCAGCAGATTCCTTTCGCGGGAATCGGCCATGCCTTCTCCATGGGCAACGTCCTCGGTCTGTTCCGCTCTGACATAAGGTTCAAGATTGCCAGGAACAACTACCTGGATCTTATAAGCAATGTGGCCGTCGCCGCTGACTCGTTCAAGGGATTCTCTGAATCCGACAAAGTCGAGGGCATTTCCGGTACCGGACTGTTCTATTCCTACAGCTCGATCGCAGGACCTCTCAGGGCCGGTATCCAGTGGTCTACTTCGGTCAATAAGTTCGGATTCTATTTCGGTTTCGGTTTCGATTTCTGATCTGCCATGGACGATTTCCAAAAAAAGATACTTGACAAGCTTCAGGCCCAGTGTTCCCGCAGGGAGTATTGCCGGAATGATGTCTATACCAAGGCTCTGAAGGCTCTCGAAGGCCGGCAGGACGCAGCCATGGAGGTGGTGGATGCCCTTGTGGCAGAAAAATATGTAGACGATCTCAGGTATGCATCCGCCTTCGCGAGAGAGAAGTCTTCTCTTTCAGGATGGGGAAAAGTCAAGATCGGATACATGCTTTCGGCAAAGGGGATCTCCCGGGAGACTGTCGCAAAGGCGATGGAAGAGATCGACGCCGAGGCTGCCGGCAGCAGGATGGAAAGCGTCATCCTTGCCAAGTTCAGGCTGATAGCCGACGATCCCCAGGCGAAGATCAAACTTCTGAAGTTTGCTCTTTCCCGGGGATACCAGTATGATGACGTAAAGTCTTATGTCGAGGAACTTTTCAGGAAAAATTCTGAAAAATAATTTATTTGTGATATACTTCGGCACAAGCCGACCGTACCTTTGCTTCAGAAATTAAAAACAGAAGCAAAATGAAAAACACAGATTACTCCCTCGAAAATCTTGGTATGATGATCTCTTCAGAGTCTTCCCTCAATGCTCTTATGGACATTATCGGGGAGATGGGCCTCGAAATTACCGGCGTCCAGGACGCTTAGACGGTTTCGGGAACCTCGGATTTCAGGACAACTACAGTATTGTCTTTCTCAGGCGTAAGCGTAACCTTGAGAATCTTAGGTTCTGCACTCTTGTTTTTCTTGAGCAGCCTGTCGGAGATTATGAATTCCGATACAGGATCCTCTATATAGCGCATCACGGCCCTCTTCAGAGGTCTTGCGCCGAATGCCGGGTCGTATCCGGCCTCCGCCACGAATCTCTTGGCTGAAGGGGTGACATTGAGCTTATAGCCGGCTTCTTCGGCTCTTGCCCTGAGGTCTCTGAGCTCTATGTCCACAATCTTTTCGATATCTTCCTTCGTCAGGGTATTGAAGAATATCTGTTCGTCGACCCTGTTGATGAATTCAGGAGGGAAGACCTTCTTGACGGCCTTCTCGAGAACCGCCTGACGGTTCCTTTCCACATTCCTTCCGGCAGTTGCAAAGCCAAGTCCCTTTCCGTATTCGTCCATGTCGCGGCTTCCCACGTTGGAAGTCATTATGACGATAGTATTCTTGAAACTTACGGTCCTGCCTTCGCTGTCGGTCAACCGGCCGTCGTCAAGCACCTGGAGAAGCAGGTTGAAGATATCCGGATGGGCTTTCTCGATTTCGTCGAGCAGCACTACGCAATATGGCTTGCGGCGTACTCTTTCGCTGAGCTGGCCGCCTTCTTCGTAGCCCACGTATCCCGGAGGCGCTCCGATGAGTCTGGACACGGAGAACTTCTCCATGTATTCGCTCATATCGATTCTGACGATGTTCTCTTCGGAGTCGAACAGATATTCCGCCAGACATTTCGCGAGCTGGGTCTTTCCGACTCCTGTAGGACCGAAGAACAGGAATGAGCCGATAGGGCGTTTCGGGTCCTTCAGGCCGGCGCGATTGCGCTGGATAGCCCCTACGATCGTGTTGATCGCGTCGTCCTGGCCTATGATCCTGCCGCGCAGCCTGTCCTTCATCTTGAGGATCCTGCCGGCTTCGCTCTCGGCGACTTTGTTGACAGGGATGCCGGTCATCTTGGAGACTACGGTCGCGATCTCCTCTTCGCCGACGGTCGAGCCGCCTTTGAGACGGACCATCGAACCGGCTTCGTCCATCGCGTCGATGGCTTTGTCCGGAAGGGACCTGTCGGTCATGTATCTGTCGGTCAGCCGGACGCAGGCTTCGAGAGCCTCGTCGGTGTAGCTGATCTTATGGAACTCTTCGTAGTTGTGGCGGAGGTTCTTCAGTATGGTTATGCTCTGCGGTACGTCTGTCGCTTCGACGATTATCTTCTGGAAGCGGCGGTCGAGGGCTCCGTCCTTTTCGACGATCTTGGTGAATTCATCCATTGTCGTCGCTCCTATGCACTGGAGTTCGCCTCTTGCCAGGGCCGGCTTGAGCATATTGGCGGCATCGAGGCTGCCTCCGGCGCCTCCGGCTCCGACGATAGTATGGAACTCGTCGATGAACAAAATGACGTCAGGATCGTTGCTGGCGGTCGCTATTATGTTCTTTACCCTCTTTTCGAAGTCGCCTCGGTATTTTGTGCCGGCGACGACTGAAGCGATGTCGAGGGATATTATTTTCTTCTTGGCCAGGGACGGTGGTATGTCCCCCTTGGCGATCTGCAGGGCGATGCCTTCGACGATGGCGGATTTGCCGACTCCCGGTTCTCCGATGAGCATCGGATTGTTCTTCTTCCTTCTGCCGAGAATCTCGATGACTCTGCTGATTTCCATGTCGCGGCCGACTACCGGGTCGAGTTTGCCCTCGCGGGCGGCCTTGGTGAGGTCATAGCCGAATTCTTCGAGCCCTTCGCCTTTCTTCTTTTCAGGCTGCTGGCGGTTTTCGTCGGTGCTGTATTCGATATCGTCTCCGTCGTCGTTCTGCTCGGGCTGCTGTTTCTTCGGCTGGCCTCCGAGCAAGCCGTTTTTCTGGAGGTAGGAGAGGATGCGGCTGTAATCTACGCCGACACTTCTGAGGAAAGCCTGGCCGTAGCTGCCGGTAGTGCGGCAGAGCGCCAGCAGCAGATGCTGCGACGAGGCTTCGCGGCTTCCTGAACGGGTAGCCTCCATAATGGTGAGGCTGAGTACGTTCTGGGCCCCTCTCGAGAATGTTATGTGCTCGAGTTCTTCGTATGGTATGTGTTCGTTGGTGAACACTCGGCTGTCTATGAATTTCTTGAGCTGGTCGGTGTCCACGTCGATGCCGCGCAGGGTGTTTGCCGCGACGTTTTCGCTGTGGCGTATGATTCCGAGGAAGAGGTGGTCGGGACCGATGCCGTAGCATCCTGTCCTCATCGCTTCTTCTCTGGCATATCCGATTATACCGTTCAGCTCTTCTGATACTGTAATATCCATATCATTCAATCCTTTTTGTCTTCTGGACGGCCGGGCCATAAGGTCTGGAAACTACGCTCCTGAGGCGCTGCCCTTCACGGCCATCTGTCTACAAATGTATAAATAATTTTGATGAATGAAGAACAGCAAATATTGTGCTGTTGCGGTGTGCATGTAATTTTGTCAGTATTTGGCAGATTTGTGCGTTTTCGATTTTGCCACGTCATAAAAATTGTTTAAATTTGCGTGTTTAGAAGAACGCTTTTTATGGATATAGAAGAGACAAAGGAAGAAGGATTGGGCGGAGGCATCATCGAACAGGTCAACATCGACCAGGAGATGCGCTCTGCATATATTGATTACTCGATGTCAGTCATCGTTTCCAGGGCGCTCCCTGATGCACGCGACGGCCTCAAGCCTGTGCAGAGAAGAGTGCTTTTCGGAATGGATGGACTTGGTATCGGCTATTCCGGACAGACAAAGAAAAGTGCCAGGATCGTCGGTGAGGTGCTCGGTAAGTTCCACCCTCATGGCGACTCCAGCGTATATGATGCAATGGCCAGGCTTGCCCAGAACTGGAACCAGAGATATCCTCTGGTATACGGCCAGGGTAACTTCGGTTCGATGGACGGCGACCCTGTCGCTGCCATGCGATACACCGAGGCCAAGCTTGAAAAGATGACGGAGGAAGTTCTTGCCGACCTGGACAAGAATACCGTCGATTTCCAGCTTAACTTCGACGATACGATTCTCGAGCCTACAGTGCTCCCGACGAAGGTTCCGCTGCTTCTGCTTAACGGATCCTCAGGTATCGCCGTCGGTATGGCCACGAACATGGCCCCGCATAACCTCGGGGAGTGCTGCGACGCTATCTGCGCATATATCGACAATCCGGACATCGACACTGAGGGCCTGATGCATTACATCAAGGGACCGGATTTCCCTACGGGTGGTATCATCCAGGGAACCCAGGGTATCCGCGATGCTTATGAGACCGGCCGCGGCAAGGTTGTCGTGAGAGCCAAGACCGAGATCGAAGTGGCCGACAACGGCCGCGAGACAATCGTAGTCAGCGAAATCCCGTACATGGTCAACAAGAGGGCCATGATAGAGAAGATCGGCCAGATGGTCGAGGACAAGAAGATAGAGGGTATTACCTACATCAACGACGAGAGCTCCCGCGAGGGTCTCAGGATCATTATCCGCGTAAAGCAGGGATCCAACTCCAACGTCGTGCTTAATACTCTGTTCAAATATACGGAACTCCAGTCAAGTTTCGCCATCAACAACGTCGCCCTCGTGAAGGGACGTCCAAGGACCATGAGCCTGAAGGACATGATCAAGGTTTTCGTGGACTTCAGACATGATGTCATCCTCCGCAGGACCCAGTTCGACCTCGAAAAGGCCCAGAAGAGGGCCCATATCCTCGAAGGTTTGCTCAAGGCGATCGACGTCATCGACGAGATCATCCGTATAATCCGCGCTTCAAAGAGCGTCGACGAGGCCAAGAGCCAGCTCATGACTACCTTCGAGTTTACCGAGCCTCAGGCTGCCGCCATCGTCGAGATGCGTCTCCGCCAGCTCACCGGACTCGAAAGAGAGAAACTCCAGGCAGAGTATGACGAGCTTGCCAAGTTCATCGCCGAATGCATAGAGATTCTCGGCAGCGAGGAGAAGCAGATGGAGGTCATCAAGAACGAAACAATCGAAGTCAAGAACAAATATGCCGATCCTCGACGCACCGAGATCACTCTCAGCGCCGACGAGTTCAATCCGGAGGACTTCTACGCCGACGAGGACATGGTCATCACCATCTCCCACTACGGCTATATCAAGCGTACTCCGCTTGCCGAGTTCCGTACCCAGAACAGGGGCGGCGTCGGTATCAAGGGAAGCGCCACTAAGGACGAGGACTTCATCGAGCATGTATATGTGGCCAATATGCACAGTACTCTTCTGCTCTTTACCGAGCAGGGTCTGTTCTACGGCCTCAAGGTCTATGAGATTCCGGAGGGTTCCCGCACTTCCAAGGGCAGGGCTATCCAGAATATACTGAATCTGTCTGCAGACAACAAGGTGCAGGCTTATATCAATGTGGCTACTCTCAAGGATGAGGATTATCTCAACAGCCATTATATCGTGCTTGCCACGAAGCAGGGTGTCGTCAAGAAGACTGTCCTGGAGAAGTACCGCAACTACCGTAAGAATGGTGACGGCGTCAAGGGAATCATTATCCGCGAGGGTGACGAACTCATAGGCGCAGAGCTCACCAACGGCAATTGCCAGCTCATGATTGCGGCCCGCGGAGGACGTTGCGTAAGGTTCGACGAGACTGACGCAAGACCTCTCGGCAGAACGTCCGCCGGCGTCCGTGGCATCAATATTGATGATAATGACGAAGTAATCGGTATGATCTCTTATGATCCTACGGCAGAAGACGCCGCCAATCATACTGTCCTCGTGGTCAGCGAGCATGGATTCGGCAAACGTACTGACATCGAGGAATACAGGAAGACCAACCGAGGCGGAAAGGGTGTCAAGACTCTCAATATCACCGAGAAGACCGGACATCTCGTGGCTTTGAAGAATGTGACTGAGGACAACGATCTCATGATCATCAATCAGAGCGGACTTACGATCAGGATGGCGGTTGCTGATATCCGTGAGGCCGGAAGGGCTACCCAGGGTGTCAAGCTTGTCAACATCAAGGATGGAGACACTATTGCCGCTGTTTCGGTGGTCAACAAGAGCGAGGAGGATAAGCCTGAAGAGGCTGCCGCTCCCGCAGATAACGAAGAACAACAATAAATAACTGTAATAAAATTAGATCATGAAAAAGATCCTTATCGCATTGGCTGTGATCGCTTCCATGCAGATCGCGAATGCACAGGTAAAACAGATCACTGATGCCCAGAAGGCTCTTGACAAGGCTGTCGAGGCATCTCAGAACGAGAAGAAAGCTACCAAGGCTGCTACATGGCAGAAGCTTGCAGAGGCTTATCTCGCTGCTTACGATGCGCCTATCGCAAATGCATATGTGGGTGCTAATAAAACTGAACTCAAGGTGCTTATGCTTGGCGATAATCCTGTTTCTACCGAGAATGTAGTTATCGGTGGCGAGCAGATGGAGAAGGAGGTTTATGCCAACAAGAATCTTTATTTCGACGGAAACGGAGCCCTCAGAATCATCGAGGTTACCAAGCCTGTCGTGGATAATGCTCTTGAGAAGGCTCTCGAGGCATATAACAAGATGCTTGAACTCGATGCCAAGAAGGTAAAAGAGGCTGTTGAAGGTCTTGAGTCTGTAGCTAAGAAATATGAGAATGAGGCATATAACCAGTATTCCTTCGGAGATTATTCTGCTTCCAGCAAGTCTTTCGAGAAGGTTGCTGACGTAAGGGCTATGGCTCCGCTTTCAAAGGTGGATACCAATTCTATCTATAATGCCGGTTTCACTTCTCATTTTGCTAAGGAGTATGAGAGGGCTGAGAAGTTCTTCAACAAGTCTCTGGAGATCGGTAACTATGGCGACGGCGGTGAGGTATATGCCAAGCTCGCTGATGTCAAGCTGAATCTTAAGGATACTGTTGCTGCCAAGGCTCTTCTCGAGGAAGGCTTCGGCAAGTTCCATGAGAGCCAGAGCATTCTCATCGGTCTTATCAACCTTTATCTCAGCACTAATGAGAATCCTGAGAAGCTCTTCACCCTTCTTGACGCTGCCAAGGAGAATGAGCCGAACAATGCTTCTCTCTATTATGTAGAGGGTAATATCCGTGCTCAGCTCGGACAGTATGACAATGCTGTCAAGGCTTATGAGCAGTGCGCTGTCGTAGATCCTTCTTATGAGTTCGGTTATATCGGCGAGGGTATCATGTATTACAACCGTGCTATCGAGCTTCAGCAGAAGGCTTCTGAGGAGCTTGATGATGCCAAGTATATGGCTCTTGTCGCTGATTTCGAGGTTGCTCTCAAGAATTGTATCGAGCCGTTCGAGAAGGCTTATGAGCTTACCAAGGGCGAGGATATCAAGAAGAGCGTTGCCGAGTATCTCAAGAATGCCTATTATAGGTTTATGAGTGATGATGATCCTAAGTACAAAGCAGGATACGAGAAGTATTCAGCCATTGTCGCTCAGTAAACTGTTCTCCTATATTTTACGCCGGTCGGGATCCCTCCCGGCCGGTTTTTTTGTTCCCCTCCTTCTTTGCTGGTCAGCCGGACAGGCCCGCGGGGGACTCCGTTCGCTGTCGCTCACTCCGGACCCTCCCACAATCTGCTGCGTCATCGCTTTGCGATAACTTGCATCTTGCGGGCCCCGTCCCGCTATACTTGTCCGCGGGTGGACAAGCCCCCGCGGACCTGTCCGGCAGACCAGCAGGAGGATGGATCACATTAGAAAGCGACCTGCGCGCCGGAGCGGACTGCGGACTGCGCAGGCGAAGGAATTGAGGAAAAGCGGAGAGCGCAGGAGCGCCCGTCGCTGCCGTGAAGAACGGCGTGTGTCTGAAGGACGTTACGACGACATCGAGCGAAGCGACGATGGCGTCGTAAAAGGACTGAGTTAGCCGTTTAGGCAGCGACAGCGACTAAGCAGCTTTTCCGAAACTTGACTGAGCCGCGCAACCCGTAGGACGCTCTGGAGTGAGAGTCCCACGCGGGCCTGTTCAGTTGGCCTGTTCAGCGGGACGGCGGAGGGTTATTTCTTGTCGAAGGCCTTGACGATTTTGCCGACGAGAGGGTGGCGGACGATGTCTTCGTTGGTGAAGAAGATGGAGGTTATGCCTTTGATGTCCTTGAGAAGACGTATGCCTTTGAGCAGGCCCGAGTCTTCCTTGTTTGGAAGGTCGACCTGGCTGGCGTCGCCGGTGACGATGAATTTAGCATTAGGTCCCATACGGGTCAGGAACATCTTGAGCTGGCCGATGTTGGTGTTCTGGGCCTCGTCGAGGATGACGCAGGCACGGTCGAGGGTACGGCCTCGCATGTAGGCGAGAGGGGCAATCTGAATTGTACCGTCGCTCATGAACTCCTGAAGTTTCTTTGACGGAATCATGTCCCCGAGAGCATCGTAGAGAGGCTGGAGATACGGGTCGAGTTTGTCCTTAAGGTCTCCCGGGAGGAAACCGAGACGTTCGCCGGCTTCGACCGCCGGGCGGGTAAGTATGATCCTTTTGATTTCGCGGTTCTTGAGGGCTCTGACGGCCAGGGCGATGGCGACGTATGTCTTTCCGGTGCCGGCAGGGCCGACGGCGAATATCAGGTCGCTGTCGAAATAAGCCTTGACCATGTCCTGCTGGGTCTTGTTGCGGGCTCTGATCGGCTTTCCGTCAGTTCCGTGGACGATGATCGCGTCTCCGCTGAGTTTGAATTTCTCCGGAGAGTTCTCCCCGTCGAAGATATCCTCGACGTCATAGATCGTAAGATTCATCTTGCGGTGCCTCCTTTCGATAAGTTCTCCGAAACGAATATTGAACTCTTCTATCTGGGAACTCTTGCCGTCAAGCGTCAGCTCGTTACCTCGCGCAACGACTTTCAGTCCCGGAAAATAACTGCAGAATTCTTCAAGAATCTTGTTCCCCGGGCCGAACAGCTCAAGGGGATCGATAGCATCTAAGATGATCTTTTTCTTCATAAGATATTGTATGTGTCTTTAATTCCTGTCGCCTTCATGACTCTTCGCAGAGTCGCTATCATATTGTCATAATCTGAAGGATCTATCCAGAGATCCCTCTTTCCGATATAGTCCCGCACCGGAATGGTCGTGTATGAAGCCGTCAGGGTCCCCGGCAGAGTGCACCAGAGAAATTCCAGCTCCGGTCCGGGCATTATGGCATGATCTTTTCCATTACGTACGATCCGGACGGTGACGGCGAGCTCCAGACGAGTATTGACTGCGCTCATGTTCGAGACAGCGTTGCCCATCGAATAGACGACCGGAGTACTTCCGATTGTCGTAGTGTCCTGGACGACATGGGGATGCGCCCCTATTATCATGTCGGCGCCGCTGTCGGCAAGCCAGCGGGCCAGACGCTCCTGCGCGAAGCTATGGGCCAGAGCATATTCGGTGCCCCAGTGCGGCAGCGCAATGATGAACTCCGCCCCGGCGGCCTTGGCACGGTCGAAGGCCTTCCGGATGTCGCTCGTGTCAGCGTAGTTGACCTTAGGCCAGTCTTGTTCCGGAGGGACATTGGTCCCGTAGGTGAAGTTGATCAGCGCGATCCTGGTCCCTTTGACGGAGACCATCAGAGGGTAGGACGCCTCATCATGCTCCGGATCTTCGGAAGTGCCGGTCATAAGGATGCCGTCCATGGCCCTGTAGACTTCGATCGTCCTTTCGAGACCGTCGCGTCCTTTGTCGAGGATATGGTTGTTGGCGGTCAGGAAGACGTCGGTTCCGAGGCCGGCGAGATACGCTGCGTAACCGTCCGGGGCAGAGAAGGCAGGATAACCGGAGTATGGCTCGCCTGCGAGGGTGAATTCCATGTTGGCGACAGCCAGGTCAGCTCCTGAAATCCTGCTTCTGAGCGGCTCCAGGAAGGTCCTGAAGTCATATTCCAGCTGGCGGGCATGCATCATGACATCGCCGATGAAGAAAAGGCTTATGGTGTCTTGCTGGCGTTCAAGAGGGGTGACGTTGACCAGACGGTCCATCCAGATATTCTCCAGCCGCTGTCCGTCAGCGGGCGGGCAGGAAAAGGATAATACCGTCAGAATTGCAGCGACGGAAACTGAAAGTTTCCATTTTATTTGCATTGATAGAGATTTTTGGACTATCTTGTTACAAATGTAACGGTTTTTTGACTAATTTTGCATTTATTAGATAAATTGCGTGATATGAAACGTGCATTTTATATGATTATGCTTCTGTCGGTTCTTATGCTGACAGGATGCGACGGACTGCGTAAACTTGCGGGCAGACCGACATCTGCCGAAATCGAGGCTCTCCGTACCGAAATCGTACAGGCAAAAGAAGCGGAGCATCAGGCCAGGATCGACTCTCTCAAGAGAGTTGAAAAGGCTCTTGCCGACTCGCTCGCCCTGCTTGATTCGCTCAGGCAGATGCATGGTACGATTCTCAATCCTTCCGCAATGGGAGGCCTTTTTACGACTAAACTGGATTACAGATATTATATCGTCGTGGGCGCATTTACATACCGTGCCAATGCCGAGAAACTGCTGAATACGGTCAACGCTGCCGGATATTCCGGAACTCTGATCAGTTTCAGGAACGGTTACAACGCTGTCGGTATAGCTCCCGGAAATAATCTCAATTCCGCCCTCAATTCCCTTGTGGAGATAAAAAAAGAGGCCTTCTGCCCGGCGGATGCATGGATTCTTGTCAATGAATAGCCTATGAGAAGATTCCTTGTTTCAGCCATCTGCCTGTTTTTTGCGGCAGTTTCGTTTGCCCAGTATAAAAGCGGTTCCCTGGCTATAGAGGAGCGCGAAGTCCCTGCCACTTTGCGGGATCATGTAAGTATCCTTTCTTCGATGGACGGCAGAAAAGCCGGCAGCGAAGGGGAGGCCCGTGCGGCAGCATATGTCTATGACAAGCTTAAAGAGTATGGAGTCGATCTTCTGAATCCGAGGGAAGGCGACGTGTTCGGTCTCCGTCAGGAGAATGGCGATACTCTGAAGTCCCGCAACGTAATCGGCTTCGTCCAGGGCTACGACCATAGCCTTCGCGACCATTATATCGTCATCGGGGCCCGTCTGGACAATCTCGGTGAAAACGTCATGACCGTCGACGGGGAGAATGTCATCAAGACCTATGCAGGCGCCAATGGCAATGCTTCCGGCCTTGCGACGTTGATTGAACTCGCCAGGATGGTCAATACCAATTCCGTAGTGTTCCGGCGCTCGATCCTGTTCGTTGCGTTCGGATCTTCGCAGGAGGCCTATGCGGGCGCATGGTATTTCCTCAACCGCTCGTTCTCCGATTCGGGTAAGATCGATGCCATGATCGACCTCGACATGCTCGGGACCGGTACCGATTCTTTCCAGGCTTATACATGCTCCAACGAGGATATGAACAATATCCTCAGGTCCATGACGTCGCAGCTGCTTCCGGTCGTTCCGGAGATAACCGCGGTCGAGTCTTATCCTTCGGACCATAGGGCGTTCTACGCCAGCGAGATTCCTTCCGTTTTGTTTTCAACTGGATATTATCCGGAGCATAACACGGAAAGGGACGTCCCTTCGATACTCGACTATGACGGCATGGAACAGGAACTGGAGTATATCTATGCCTTCTCCAGGACTTTGGCGAATGTCGACAAAGCTCCGGCATTCAGACCGGGCAAGATAGAAAAGAAAGACGATAATGTCTATCCATATTATGATTGTGACCAGCCGCCGACCTTCCTCGGGCATTCAGATCCGAGATTCTTTATCCAGAAGTGGGTCTACAGCTATCTGAAGTATCCGGAAGAAGCTGTCAGGGAAGGAATCGAAGGAAGGGTTACCGTGGAATTCACTATCGACAAGAAAGGCAAGGTCACTGACGTGGAAGTGACCAATGGAGTGCATCTCCTTCTTGACGAAGAGGCGGAAAAAGTGGTCAAGGCGTCTCCGGACTGGAAGCCTGCCAAGATTAAGGGCAAGGTAGTCAAGTCCAGGATTTCGATTCCGGTAGAGTTCAGGCTGGAGAAGAAATCCAAAGTAAGTATCGGAATAAAAAAATAAACTAAATATAATGGATTACGATTTCAGAGGTATAGAAAAGAAGTGGCAGCAGTATTGGGCTGACAAACACACATTCAAGGCAGAGGAGAACTCTACGAAACCGAAATATTACGTTCTTGACATGTTCCCTTATCCTTCGGGAGCAGGTCTTCACGTCGGTCATCCCCTTGGATATATAGCAAGCGATATTTTCTCTCGTTACAAGAGACTGAAAGGCTTCAATGTCCTTCATCCTATGGGATATGACGCTTTCGGACTTCCTGCAGAGCAGTATGCCATCCAGACAGGACAGCACCCGGAGGTGACTACGGACAAGAATATCGCCCGCTACCGTCAGCAGATGGACAAGATCGGTTTTTCATACGACTGGGACCGTGAATTCAGAACCTGTGATCCGGAGTATTACAAGTGGACCCAGTGGGCCTTCCTCAAGATGTTCGGAAGCTATTACTGCAATTCCTGCCGCAAGGCCCGTCCTATAGAGGAACTAATCGCAGCCTTCGAGAAAAACGGCACCGCCGGCCTCGACGTAGCATGCGGAGAGAAGCTCGAGTTTACTGCAGAGCAGTGGAACTCCTATTCAGAGCTCGAGAAGAGCAAGGTCCTCATGAACTACAGGATCGCATATCAGGGAGAGACATCGGTCAACTGGTGCCCTCAGCTCGGAACAGTGCTTGCCAATGACGAGGTCAAGGATGGCCTTTCCGTCCGCGGCGGCTTCCCTGTAGAGCAGAAGAAGATGACCCAGTGGCAGCTCCGTGTTTCGGCCTATGCCGAGAGGCTGCTTGACGGTCTCGACAATCTCGACTGGACCGATTCCCTCAAGGAAATGCAGCGCAACTGGATCGGACGTTCATATGGTACCGAAGTCGTATTCAAGGTCGACACCGACGGCAAGGAAACTGACGTCACCATCTTCACGACCCGCGTGGATACCATCTTCGGAGTAACCTTCATGGTCCTTGCTCCTGAGAGCGACCTAACTCCGGCGCTCACGACTGCCGACCGCAAGGCCGAGGTCGAGGAGTATCTCGCTTATGTAAAGAAAAAGACCGAAAGAGAGAGAATATCCGAGACCAAGACTGTCACCGGAGTATTCTCCGGCTCATACGGAATCAACCCTCTTACCGGAGAGAAAGTTCCGGTATGGATCTCAGAATATGTGCTTGCCGGCTATGGTACCGGAGCCATCATGGCAGTTCCTGCACATGACAGCAGGGACTATGCATTCGCCAAGAAGTTCAACCTGCCTATCATTCCTATCATCGAAGGCTGCGACGTCAGCGAAGAAAGCTTCGACGCCAAGGAAGGCAAGATGTGCAACTCCGGTTTCCTTAACGGAATGGACGTCAAGGAGGCGATCCCTGCAGCGATGGATTATGTCGAGGCCCATGGAATCGGCCACCGCAAGGTCAACTACCGGCTCCGTGACGCTATCTTCTCCCGCCAGAGGTATTGGGGCGAGCCTTTCCCGATATACTACAAGGACGGCATCCCGACTCCGCTTCCTGAGGACAAGCTCCCGCTGACTCTTCCTGAGATCAGCGAATACAAGCCTACCGAGTCCGGAGAACCGCCTCTCGCAAGGGCTGAGAACTGGACATACGAGGGCTGGCCTCTCGAGACCAGCACAATGCCTGGCTTCGCCGGATCGAGCGCATATTATCTCAGGTACATGGATCCGCACAACTCTTCGGAGCTCGTAAGCCACAAGGCCGACGATTACTGGAGAAACGTGGACCTCTATATCGGTGGTACAGAGCATGCTACGGGCCACCTTATCTACTCCCGTTTCTGGAACAAGTTCCTCTTTGACCTCGGCTATGTATGCGAGGACGAGCCGTTCAGGAAGCTTATCAACCAGGGTATGATCCAGGGCCGCTCGAACTTCGTCTACCGTATCGTGGGCACCAACAAGTTCGTTTCTGTCGGACTAAAGGACCAGTATGAGACCCAGGAAATCCACGTGGACATCAATATCGTCCGCAACGACCGTCTCGACCTCGAAGCTTTCAAGGTCTGGAGACCTGAGTTCAAGGATGCGGAGTTCGTGCTGGAGAATGGCGAATATATCTGCGGCTGGGCTGTCGAGAAGATGAGCAAGTCCATGTTCAACGTCGTCAATCCTGACGATATCTGCGACTCTTATGGAGCAGACACCCTCCGTCTCTACGAGATGTTCCTCGGCCCTCTCGAGCAGAGCAAGCCATGGGATACCAAAGGCATCGACGGAGTCAACCGCTTCCTCCGCAAGTTCTGGAGGCTCTTCTTCAACGGAGACAAGTTCATAGTTACCGACGAGAAGGCTTCTTCTGAGGACCTCAAGACTCTCCACAAACTTATCGGCAAGGTGCAGACCGATATCGAATCGTTCTCGTTCAATACTACGATCAGCGCATTCATGATTGCCGTCAACGACCTCACCGACAGGAAAGTCTCCAAGAGGGAAGTCCTCGAGCCTATGGTCATCATGCTCTCTCCTTTCGCCCCTCATATTGCTGAGGAGCTATGGAGCGCTCTCGGTCATGAAGGAAGCGTGGCTTATGCCGCCTTCCCTGAATATGTGGAGTCATATACAGTTGAAAGCAGCGTCACATATGCCGTTTCATTCAACGGCAAGACAAGGTTTACGGTCGATCTTCCTAAGGATATGGACAAAGCCGGAGTGGAGGCCCACGTCAGGGGACTCGAACAGACGGCCAAGTATGTGGGCGAACAGAGTATTGTCAAGGTGATTGTCGTACCTGGAAAGATTGTCAACATAGTTGTCAAGTAAAAATGGATCTGAAGAGAATTCTGAATGTTCTTTGGGATTACGCCCTCGTTACTCTGGGATGCGTGATCTTCTGTATGGCGTGGACATCGTTCATGATTCCGAACAACATTGCCAGCGGCGGCATCGCGGGTCTTTCCACGATCATCCAGTTCGCGACGATGGGTGCGATCCCGGTTTCGGTCTCATATATCGTCCTGAATGTCTTCCTCCTCGCCCTGGGTTTCCTGGTGCTTGGAAAAGGATTCGGTTTCAAGACAATATATGCCATCGTGCTTTCCACGATCCTTTTCAGGATAATGCCGGGAATAGACATTATCCTTGCCCTGCCGGGACATCCTCTCTTTATTGAAGAGAAGGTCCTCATTCCGGTGATTGCCGGACTTGTTGAGGCAGTCGGCATCTTCATTATCTTCAATCGTGGCGGAAGCACCGGCGGAACTGATGTGATCGCCCTTATCCTGAACAAGTTCTATCCTGTGTCTCCGGGCAAGGTGTACATGGTCCTTGACCTGTTCATCATCGCTTCGGTGCTGCTCGTGCCGGGAAAGACTTTCCAGGACATGATTTACGGCTACCTCGCGATGATCACGTTCTCGATGATGCTGGATTTCTTCCTTCTGGGAAGCAAGTCGACTATGCAGGTGATGGTCTTCTCGAAACATTACGACAAGATAGCGGATTATATCATGAACGATCTGAAGAGAGGAGTGACTGCTCTGAACAGCGTCGGATGGTATACCAAGAATGATTCCAAGGTGCTCCTGATCCTCGTGCGCAAGCCGCAGATCCAGGAACTTACCAAGGCGATCAAGAAGATTGACAGCAAAGCGTTCGTCAGTGTTTCTGCCGTCAGCAGCGTATATGGCCAGGGCTTCGACGAGATGAAGACCGGTATAGAAAGGAAGAAAAAAACTGTAGGCTCTTTAAATCAATAGGTAATGCCAACGGAAAAAAGTTTTCTTTTAGCAGTCAAGGAATACCTTTTGATCACGATAGGTATCCTGTGTTATGTAAGCGGATGGTCCCTTTTCCTGCTCCCTAACAATCTCGTGGGCGGCGGAGTCTCAGGTCTTAGCTCAATTATCCAGTATGCCACAGGATTCAAGATGGGTTATACATACTTCATCGTGAATGCAGGACTGCTCGTGATCGCGTTCCTGATATTGGGAGCCGGTTTCGGCGGAAAGACAATCTATGCGATAATACTGGCCTCTGTCGGACTCAGCGTGCTCCCGGATATCATTCCTCTGCAGATAATCGATACACTTGCTCTCCAGAACGGAAAACTGATGTCCGTCATAATGGGCGGAATCATGGCCGGAGTCGGAATCGGAATGTCCATGACGCAGGGCGGCAGTACCGGAGGTACGGATATAATCGCACTCATCGTCAATAAATACAGGAATATTTCCCCGGGCCGCATGATACTCTGGATGGATGTGTTTATAATCCTGTCCTCTATCGTAGTTCCGTCCTATACTGCTGACGGGTCGCTTGTCAGCTGGCCGGACAAGGTGACGACGGTCGTATATGGCCTTATCCTCGTAACGATCAACGGCTATGTGGTCGACCTTTATATTTCAGGTTCCCGCCAGTCGGTACAGCTGTTCATCCTGTCTCATAAGTATGACAAGATAGCTGACTGCATTACCGGAGAGCTCCATAGGGGAGTGACAGTCCTTCCTGCCACCGGATGGTATACCAAGAAGGATAGCCATGTACTTATGGTAATCACCAGAAAGGCCGACTTGAACGTGATTCTCAGACATATAAAGCTGATAGATCCCGATGCTTTCCTCTCTGTCGGATCTGCTACGGGAGTCTATGGCAAGGGCTTCGATACAATAAAGACGGGAAAGAAATAAAAAATAATAACAAGTTGTGCAAAGTCTGCCTCTTTTGTTTTGAGGCAGGCTTTCTTTTTTTATATATTTGCCAAAACGACTAACAACCAGACAAATGAAAGAGACCGTTGAATTAAGAATCAAGTGGCCGGAAATCGTCAGGACTGCAGCGTATATTTCCCCTCTTGTTTCACTTGTCCTGGCGTTGATCACTACCAGGCCTGTTACTCTCCCCCTGATCATGGGTTTGCTGTCAATCGGCTGTTCCATGATTCTGATTTCTCCATCAGGAGTATGTACTGTCAAGACGACCTGCCGAATAATGCTTGTCCAGTCGGCGCTGTGTCTGTTATTCCCTGTACTGATACTTTTCCTTCCCACGGTCATAGTCGAGGTCTATCTGAACCTTGTGGCCGTAACCCCTATGCTTCTGATTCTGATACTTTATCTTTCGGGATTGATACGTGACTCCGAATTCCTGACAGAAAGTCTCATAGGATGGGAGTATATGCTGGGCATATCCAAGACTTTCTATACAGTCCTGTATATGGCGATAGTATGTTTCTTTTTCATTTTCTCGATGATCGACGGCCTTGCCGGAAAGATTCTCCAGATACTTACCACGGTATGTATGGGCTTCCTCGGAATTCTTCTGCATTGCCGCATGCTGACGAAGCATTCGGTGCTGACCGGGAAATTCGAGAACGGGATAATGAAAGTGGCGGGACCTTCCACTCTCCTCAAACCCAATCCCGGAGGACGCATCAGCCTCAATTACCGTATAGTCTATAACAGGATGTTCGAGTACATCAATGACAAGCAGCCCTTCCTGTCAGACTCCTATACTCTGGACGACCTGGCCAGAAGTCTATATACCAACAAGAGCTATCTTTCCAAGATGGTGAATGCCTGTACCGGGATGAATTTCTCCCAGTATATGAACAATTTCAGAGTGCAGTATGCGATGGAGCTGTTCAAGAAAGATACCCGGCTGAGGGTATCCGAACTGGCTATGATGTCGGGGTTCAAGAGCGGAGTGACGTTCAATCTGGCGTTCAAGCTCTTCCTTAACCAGAATCCCAGCGAATGGTGCAACGCTTACAAGAACAGCCTGACAGACGACAAGGCTAAATGATGTTTTCCAGGCCTTTCCATGAAGCCGGGACCGGAGCCGTTATCTCTATCGGGGTCTTTTTGACAGGGTGTACGAAGGAGATATGGCGGGCGAGCAGGCATATGCCTCCGTCCGGGTTCGATCTCGGAGCTCCGTACTTGAGGTCGCCTTTGATTATGCAGCCGATTGCGGAAAGCTGGCAGCGGATCTGGTGGTGCCTTCCGGTAAGAAGTTCGATTTCGAGAAGATGGTATCTTTCAGTATCGGCTATATGGCGGTATTTCAGTCTTGCGAGTTTGGCGTCTTTGCGCTGGCCTTCGTTGCAGATGAAACTCTTGTTCATTTTCTCGTTTCTCCACATCCAGTTCTCAAGAAGGCCCTCTTTCTCTTTCGGAGCGTTGTAGACAAGAGCCCAATAGGTCTTGTGCACGTCTCCGTCGCGGAACATTGCGGACATCCTCTCCAGGGCTTTTGAAGTCTTGGCGAAGATGGTTATGCCGCTGACAGGCCTGTCCAGACGGTGGGGGATTCCCATGAATACCTGACCCGGCTTGCCGTCGCGCCGGGCTATGAAAGCCTTGCAGGTTTCGGCAAGACATTCGTCACCCGTCTTGTCACCTTGTACGATCTCTCCCGTCTTCTTGTTGATAATCAGAAGATGGTTGTCTTCGTAGAGAATCCTGGATGCCAGATCATCATATTCCGGCTGTGAAAGCTGTCTGTAAATCATGTCACAAATATACAACAATTCTGACAAATTGGCATAAAGATGCGATTGGCATAACATTCGATATTATCATGTCGTCGCGCCCCGACGGGCGCCCTTGAAT
Organism: Bacteroidales bacterium WCE2008; assembly: GCA_900167925.1. Classification (NCBI taxonomy): domain Bacteria; kingdom Pseudomonadati; phylum Bacteroidota; class Bacteroidia; order Bacteroidales; species Bacteroidales bacterium WCE2008. Next base: position 77,219 of record FUZM01000003.1, on the reverse strand, counting down.
GAATAAGAAACAAAAAGGAGAAAAATATTATGGGAAAAATTATCGGAATCGACTTGGGTACCACCAATAGCTGCGTAGCGGTAATGGAGGGTAACCAGCCAACAGTAATCATCAATAACGAAGGTCAGAGAACGACTCCTTCTGTCGTCGCTTTCACCGACGGCGGCGAAAGGAAGATCGGTAACCCTGCAAAACGTCAGGCTATCACCAACCCTAACAACACCATCTTCTCTATCAAGAGATTCATGGGAGAGACATATGACCAGGTCAATACCGAGGTCAGCCGTGTGCCTTACAAGGTTGTCAAGGGTGATAACAATACCCCGCGCGTTGATATCAACGGAAGACTTTACTCTCCTCAGGAGATTTCGGCAATGATTCTCCAGAAGATGAAAAAGACCGCCGAGGATTATCTCCGCCAGGAGGTTACGGAAGCTGTCATCACAGTTCCTGCATACTTCAGCGACTCTCAGCGTCAGGCTACTAAAGAGGCCGGAAAGATTGCCGGTCTTGATGTAAAGCGTATCATCAATGAGCCTACTGCCGCTGCCCTCGCTTATGGTCTTGACAAGAAGGACAAACTGCAGAAGGTCGCTGTGTACGACCTCGGTGGCGGTACCTTCGATATCTCTATCCTCGAGCTCGGTGACGGTCTCTTCGAGGTTAAGTCTACCAACGGTGACACCCACCTAGGCGGTGATGACTTCGACCAGGTAATCATCGACTGGCTTGCCCAGGAGTTCGCTTCAGAGAACGGCGGAGCTGACCTCAAGAAGGATCCTATGGCTCTCCAGAGACTTAAGGAGGCTGCCGAGAAGGCCAAGATCGAACTTTCAAACCAGACTTCTACGGAGATCAATCTCCCTTACATAATGCCTGTTGACGGCGTTCCTAAACATCTTGTTAAGACCCTCACAAGGGCTAAGTTCGAGATGCTCTGCGACAACCTCTTCCAGAGATCCATCGAGCCATGCCGCAAGGCTCTTGCAGATGCCAAGCTTACTGCTGCAGACATCGACGAAGTTCTTCTCGTCGGCGGTTCAACCCGTATTCCTAAGATTCAGGAAATCGTCAAGAATTTCTTCGGCAAGGAACCGAACAAAAGTGTTAACCCTGATGAAGTTGTGGCTATCGGAGCCTCTATCCAGGGTGGTGTGCTCGCCGGTGATGTAAAGGATGTCATCCTTCAGGATGTGACCCCTCTTTCACTTGGAATTGAGACTCTTGGCGGTGTAATGACGAAAATGGTCGAAAGTAACACAATTGTTCCGGTCGATAAGGAGCAGGTGTTCTCTACCGCAGTCGACAACCAGCCATCAGTCGAGATCCGTGTCCTCCAGGGCGAGCGTCCTATGGCTAAGGATAACAAGCAGATAGGTGTCTTCCACCTCGATGGCATCGCTCCTGCACCGAGAGGAATTCCTCAGATCCAGGTGAAATTCAGCATCGACGTCAACGGTATCCTTAATGTGTCAGCTGTAGATAAGGCTACCGGCAAGGCCCAGAGCATCCGTATCGAGGCTTCTTCAGGTCTTTCTGACGAGGAAATCCAGAGGATGCGTGACGAGGCCAAGGCTAATGAGGCTGCCGATAAGGCCGAGAAGGAGAGAGTCGACAAGATCAACAACGCTGATGCTCTTTGCTTCCAGGCTGAGAAGTTCCTCAAGGAGAATGGCGATAAGGTTCCTGCTGACGTGAAGTCTAACGTGGAGGCTAATGTCGCTAGTCTTAAGGAGGCTGTGAAGAGTCAGAATATCGCTGATATCGACAAGTATTCCGAGGCTCTCAACAAGGCATTCGGAGACATGTATCAGCAGGCTCAGCAGGCCGGCGCCCAGGGCGGCCCTCAGGGTCCTTTCCAGGGTGGTCCTCAGCCAGGCCCTCAGCCGGGTCCTGAAGCTCCTGATGAGCAGTAATAATGTGATTGTTAGTCGGGTGGCCATGTCGGTCACCCGATTTTTTGTTATATTTGTCTGGAACAAAAAGAAAAGATATGGCAAAGACAGTGAGAAAGAATTTTTCGGTTGTGGGAATGGGCTGCGCCGCTTGCGTGGCAAGAGTTGAAGGAGCCCTCAAATCTTGCAAGGGCGTAACCGAGGCCAATGTCAGCCTCGCCTCAAACAGCGCCAGAATCGACTTCGACCCGCAGGTCGTAACCTCAGAACAACTCTGCAAGGCTGTGGCGGACGCCGGCTATTCAATGACTGAGGACGAAGACTCCGCATCTGACGACGAAGCCGACCGGCGACAGCAGGACGCCTTCCGTTCGCTTAGACGCGACACGATCGTGGCGATAATACTCGCTGCCCTTATAATGATAATCGGGATGGGCTTCAAGCCCTTCCCGCACAAAGGAACCATACTCTGGCTTCTGGCCACACCTTCAGTCTTCTGGTGCGGACGACGCTTCATACTTGCGGCCTGGAAACAGGCCCGCCACGGCGCCGCCAACATGGATACTCTGGTCGCCCTCTCGACCATGATATCGTATTTCTTCAGTATTTTCACCCTGGCCTTCCCTCAGGTCTTCACATCCCGAGGCCTTGAACCGAGACTCTACTTCGAGTCCTCGTCAATGATAGTAGCGTTCATCCTTCTCGGCCGGCTGCTCGAGGAACGGGCGAAACATAGCACTACAGCCGCTGTCCGCGGTCTCATGGGCCTTCAGCCAAAGATCATGGACATCCGGCCCGGAGATATCATAAGCGTAGCTGCGGGCGACAGGGTCCCTGTCGACGGAGAAGTCACGGGAGGAGAGGCTTCGATGGACGAGAGCATGCTGACGGGCGAGGCTGAGCCGGTGCTGAAGACTGCAGGATCGAAGGTCTATACCGGCACGATGACCATGAAAGGCGCTGTCTCGGTGCGGGCCGACAAAGTCGGGAAAGAGACGATGCTCTCGTCGATAATCCGGATGGTCAAGGACGCCCAGGGCAGCAAGGCGAGGATACAGAATACTGTCGACAAGGTTGCGGCCGTCTTTGTCCCGGTCATTATCGGAATCTCGCTCGTGACGTTTGTCGTATGGGCCCTGGCGGTCCCGGACGGGGTGACCAGGGGCCTTCTGGCCATGGTGACTGTCCTGGTGATCGCGTGTCCATGTTCTCTGGGACTGGCTACCCCTACGGCCCTTACTGTCGGAATAGGGAAGGGCGCTACCAAGGGCGTGCTTATCAAGGACGCCGATGCCCTGCAGGTTGCAAGGAAGGTGGATTGCGTCGTTCTTGACAAGACCGGTACGATCACGGTCGGCAAGGTCGGGGAAGATGACATAAAAGAAACTTCCGCCGCGGCGGTGGCAGAACTTGCTTCCATGGGGATCGAGACTCACATGCTCACCGGTGACAGCCGGGAAAGGGCGGAACTGATAGCTGCCAAGGCTGGAGTCACTGATGTCCGTTACGGCTGTCTGCCGAAGGACAAGGCTGATTTCGTGAAAGAACTGCAGAAGCAGGGCAAGACCGTCGCAATGGTCGGGGACGGCATCAATGACAGCGCGGCCCTTGCGCTGGCTGACCTCAGCGTCGCCATGGGAAGCGGGACCGATATCGCAATGGATGCCGCCATGGTTACGGTGGTGACGTCGGATCTGGAGAGGATCCCGTATCTGATAAGGCTGTCCGGCAGGACGGACCGGATAATCCGGGAGAACCTGATATGGGCTTCCCTGTACAATCTGATTGCCGTTCCGGTGGCCGCGGGGGTATTCTATCCGATAAGCGGGTTCGTGCTGAATCCGATGTTGGCTGCGGCTGCCATGGCCATGAGTTCGGTGCTGGTGGTGACAAACAGTCTCAGACTGAAGCGCTGATTACATTAGATAGGCGGACATGTCTTTGCCCGCGAGCTGACCTTCGCGGATTTCGGTCGAGGAGATGTCCACGATAGGGGCGTCGATTATCCTGATGTTATATACATTCTCGATCATCTGGTCAAAGCTCCATGATCCTTCCGACCCGAGGTCTTCGTTCCAGTCGAGAACATATGGTTTCGGAGAGTCGAGATAATCCTTTATCAGCTGACGGTGGATTTCCGCAAGGTCGTATCCTTTTCTCGGATAGACTGCTACTCCATAGTCCTGGAGTATCCTCTCAGCGTCTTTCCATCTCTTGATTCCGGCAAGGTTGTCGGCTCCGATCACAAGCGTGAAGTCATTTTCCGGCTCCCTGGCTTTCAGGGCGTCGAGGGTACGTATCGTATAGTGCGGGGGCTCCATGCCGAGTTCTATGTCGTCGACCCAGACATGCAGGTCGGGATGCCTCTTGACCGCTTCGACGGCGGCTTTGTATCGTGCCTCGCCCGATTCTGCCGAGATATTGTCCTTGAGCGGGTTCTTAGGGGACACGATCAGGTATACCCAGTCAAAATCTTTCTCCCTCGTCAGGTATTCCATGATGGCCTGATGTCCGATGTGGAGAGGATTGAAAGATCCCGGATATACCGCTATTTTCATGATCTGGTTATTTTAGGAAACTGCCGACGATCTCCTCCGCTTCGCGGTAGGCTTTCTGTAGGTCATCGTTGACGAGCACATGGTCGAACTTGGGGGCATAGGTCATCTCTTCAGCTGCCTTTGCAACCCTGTTCGCGATATCCTCCGCAGAGTCTGTCCCGCGCAGTTCCAGCCTGCGCCTGAGTTCTTCCACGGAAGGTGCCTGGATGAAGACGGAGAGGGCCTTGTCGCCGAAATATTTCTTGAGGTTCACGCCTCCCTTGACGTCCACGTCAAATATGATCACATGGTCTTTGGCCCAGATTCTGTTGACTTCAGACTTGAGAGTTCCGTAGAAACGGCCTGGATAAACTTCCTCGTACTCAACGAATTTGTCGTCTGCGATAAGCAGGCGGAACATTTCTTCGGTATAGAAAAGGTACTCGACGCCGTCAGTCTCTGCTCCTCTCGGAGACCTGGATGTCGCGGAAACGGAAAACTCCATTTCAGGGTGAAGCTTGAGAATATGACTGACTATAGTGCTTTTGCCGGAACCGGACGGGGCCGAGAATATTACTACCTTGTTATCCATCGTGTATTTTGTTTCTGCAAAAGTAATGAATAATGTTTAAATTGTCTTATATTTGCAAGGAATTGTGCTCTATAAAGCACCACAAAACTATTGCTATTATACCAACAAGAGAGATGAAACTTAGATTTACAGCTATGACGGTCTGCTTGTTCTGCATGAGCCTGGCAGCTTTTGCACAAGGCATGACTGACAAACAGGTTATGGACTATGTCAAGAGCGGTTTGGCCGAGGGCAAGAGCCGCAGCGACCTCGTTCAGGAACTGATGCTTAAAGGAGTAACCAAAGAACAGGCGGAAAGAATACGCAGCCAATATGAGAATGCCCAGACAACCGGGGACGTGATTTATTTCGACGTCCAGGACAGGATGCATACGACTTCCGGCGAGGTCGAGACCGTGGCCGCCACCCCTCTTTCGTCCGGCGGCGTCGAGCAGGTCGAGCCTGACAAGGTGTTCGGAAGGGACATCTTCAGGAACCGTAACCTTACTTTCGCCCCTAGCGAGAACATCGCCACGCCAAAGAACTATCGTCTTGGCCCGGGAGATGAAGTCATAATCGATATCTTCGGAGTCAACCAGAATACCATCCGCGGTCATATCTCTCCGGAGGGCAGCATCAACGTTGATTTCCTCGGTCCTCTTTATCTCAACGGCATGACCGTGGAAGAGGCCAACTCCTATCTCAAGAAAAAGCTTTCCAGCATATATGGCGGCCTGAAGACGGACGAGTCCGGCAGGGGCACTGACATCAAGCTCAGCCTCGGCCAGATCAGGACCATCCAGGTCAATGCGCTCGGAGAAGTCTCACGCCCGGGCACATACGTAGTGTCATCCTTCAGTACCGTATTCCACCTCCTGTATCTTGCAGGCGGCGTGAAGGATCCGGGTACCCTCAGGAATATCCTCGTGAAGAGAAACGGAAAGACTGTGGGCGAGGTTGACGTATACAACTTCCTCGTGAACGGCAACAGGAACAGCGATATCCGCCTCGAAGAAGGCGACGTCGTCCTTGTCTCCCCATATTCAATCATGATCAAGGTCGGCGGCCTCGTCAAGAGACCGATGTTTTTCGAGATGAAGAAAGGCGAGACCATCTCTGACGCTCTTAAATACGCAGGCGGCTTTGCCAACTCGGCATATACTGAAAGCATCACTCTCGTACGCCAGAACGGCAACAGATACGAGGTCCGTACCATCGACAGCTCGGAGTTCGACAGGTTCAAGGTTCAGGACGGAGATGAATTCACGGTGGGCAAGACGACCTCTCTGTTCTACAACAAGACTACCGTTACCGGAAGCGTATTCATGCCTGGTGATTATGAGCTCAACGAAAACATGCATACTGTCTCTCAGCTCGTCAAGGCTGCCGGCGGACTTCTTCCGGAGGCCTTCCTGGACAGGGCGGTGATGCAGAGGGAGCTCCCTGACAAGACGTTCGAGGTCGTTCCTCTCAATATCGGGCGCATCATGGCAGGCCTCTCGCCTGACGTGGAACTCATGAACAATGACGTCCTCCAGATTTCCGACAAGAATGCCCTTGTCGACAGGGGGACGATGACCATATCCGGATATGTTTCAAGACCGGGAGTATATCCTTTCGCCGAGAACACTACGATCGAGGACCTCATCCTCATCGCCGGCGGTCTCCAGAACGGAGCTTCTACCGCCAGGGTGGACATCTCCCGCAGGATACATGATCCAGAATCTCTCGAGGCAAGCGCCGAGATATCCCAGCTTTTCAGCTTTGCGATAAAGGACGGTTTCGTCGAAGATGGCAAGGGCGGTTTCGTGCTCGAGCCATATGATGAGGTAACCGTGCACAGAAGTCCTTCTTATGCCCCTCAGAGGCATGTAAGCGTAACCGGTGAGGTTAATTTCCCTGGCACGTTCACGATGACCGGAAGGGAGGACCGCATCTCCGACCTTATCAAGAAGGCCGGCGGACTTACTTCATTCGCCTATCCTAGGGGAGCAAGGCTCGTGCGCCCTATGAGCGATACCGAGAAACGCCAGAGCGCCGAGGTCGTAAGGACGCTTTACAGCAACGAGGACAGCGCCAGCGTGAGCGATGCTTCGTCTTTCGCCGCTTACAACGTGGCTATCGACCTTGAAGCCGCCGTCGCTAACCCTGGATCTGACGCGGATATCGTGCTCAGGGAAGGCGACCAGCTCATAGTCCCTGTATACAGCAATGTCGTAAGGGTGACCGGCGCCGTGATGAACCCTGCTACGCTTACCTACAAGAGCGGAAAGAGTGCCGGATATTATATCAAGAATTGCGGTGGTTACGCCAAGAGGGCAATGAAGTCCAAGGCATATGTCATAAGGATGAACGGCGTGGCCCAGAAGGTCGGGCTGAACACCAAGATCATGCCTGGAGACGAACTTATCATCCCTAAGAAAGAAAAACGCCATACCAACTGGGGCAATGTCGTAAGTATCGGTGCGTCTATCGCTTCCCTCGGTACGATGGTGGCCGACCTTGTTGTCGCAACCAAGAAATAAAGAAAATGAGTGAAGAATACAGAAAGCCCGAATACTCTTCAATCGAGGATGAGGGACTCGGAATAGATTTCATGGCAATTTTTGCCAAGTTGCTCAAGAGATGGAAATTCATACTTGTGGTTTCATGCATATTCGGAGTGCTTGGCATAATATCGGCGCTGACCATGCAGCGCAAATGGAACGTCAGCATGACCCTTGCGCCGGAGTTCCAGAGAACTACTAGCAGCAGCGTCGCGACGATAGCCAGCATGATGGGCATGAACATGTCCAACATGAACAGTTCGGCTGACGCTCTCAATATCACCCTTTTCCCGGAGATCTGCAGCAGTACGCCGTTCCTTACGCAACTGTTCGATGTCCCGGTGCAGCCATATATCTCTCCGTCCAAGCTTGCGGAGGGCGCCAAGGAACCGCCTGTCACTACGGTGTACAATCATGTCCTCGGACTCGACAAGCCGAAGAAGGGGCTCTCGAAGTGGCTTTCAAGGGGAAAGGATGAGGAATCTTTCGAAGATGATTCCGTCCTCAATCCGCAGAGCCTGACTTACAACCAGTACAACGTAATGAAGGCCCTGCGCCAGAGCATAAGCGTGAATGTGAACAACAAGACCGGCGTCACCAACATCAGCGTGACAATGGATGACCGCCGTATCGTGACCCAGGTCGCCGACACCGTCTGCAAGATGCTCCAGAATTATGTGATCGACTACAGGACCAAGAAGGCTAAGTCGGATTATGACTATTATGTCAAGCTTGCCGACGAGGCCCACGAAAAGCTCGTCAAGGCCCAGGCTGCCTATGCCGCCCGCGTGGACTATGACCGCGGCGTCATCCTCCAGTCAGTGAACAGCGTAAGACAGCGCCTTCAGGAAGAAGCCAACCTTGCAAACCAGGTCTATACACAGATGGTACAGCAGAGGGAGATGGCAAAGGCCAAGATTCAGGAGGCAAAACCGGTATATGCCGTCGTCCAGCCCGCCACCATGCCACAGTTCCCTATGAACAGCCGCAAGAGCCGCGTGCTCGTGTTCGGCTTCCTCGGATTCTTCCTGGCCTGTGCGTGGGTCGCTTTCGGAGAGGATTTCCTGGAAAAGATAAAAAGTCAGGTGAAACAGGAAACAGAAGAATAATTGAACAAGACCGGACTCATATGGGCTCTTTCGGTAATCGCTCTTCTTGTGGGAGTGATAGCAGGGGCTGTTTTCTTCTTGTATTCCGGTAACGGAGATGAACGGAAGGAGGAAGGCGAGCAGAGTGTCACGGTGGATCTGAATGCCGCCGTTTCGGCTTATCCTATCTGTCCTGCCGTGCCTTCGGACGCCGCCATGCTGGTATGCTTCAATTCCATGGATGACGGTATAGATCTGCTTACCGACAGCACGTCCATTTTCGGTACTCTGATGTGCGGAACCGGAAAGCGTGGAATCCAGGATTTTCTCAGGATCCTTGATTCTGGACGTCATCCTTCGGGATATATGGCGGTTTCCCTCCATTATAGCGGGGACCTTGTGCCGCTTATCGCAGTTTCTTCGCAGAACGATTCTCCGGAGACTGTATATTCTTTCATTACTGCCGCAGATTCCGCTCGTCTTTATTCTGCAATCGTAGAGAAAGACGAGACTTCAGAGCTTCTCGGCAATAAGGCCATTCTGCTCGCGTCTCCTTCTGAAACAATTTTGGATGCTGCCAGAAGACATATCTCTAATGGAACTTCGGTACTTGACAAGCAGGGCTTCCCTGACGTGGCCGTCAAGGCCGGCGGTACTGATGCTTTTTTTGTCTCTTCCGATTACCTCGGAAAGCTTTTCGGCTCTTTCTTTACGAAAGAGATGCAGCATGCTTCGACTTTCTTCACCACGCTTGCGGACTGGACCTGTTTTACTCTTGACGGACGTAACGAGAGACGCAGCCGGATGAATGCCGTTGCTTCGTACACCAATAATCCTGCATATTTCCTGAATGTCCCTTCGCCGGGGGAGACCGGCGTGGCCGGCCTTCTTCCGTCAAATACCGTGTTCTTCATGGACGTACCTGTTTCGGAATGGTATTTCAATGCCTACCACAGGTATATGGATGCCCATAAACTTCTTGGTAAATACCATTCGGACAATTACGGACATAAGACAGCCATGGGCATCAGCTCGGATGCATGGCTGAAGCGTCTGGATATCAGGGAAGTGGCCAAGGCCGTACTTCCTGACGGAAGTGCGATGCTGCTTATCCGTCCCGGAAAGGAAGACAGCGATATAATACTGAGAAATACGGGAGTTTCCTCGATGAGGGAGTATAAGACTTCCGTCCTGCCTTATGTATGGAAAGGCTTCGTCAAAAGCGAGGTCGGGGATTTCATGACTATCCAGGACGAGAGCCATTTCGTGTGGTATAAAGGCTGGATGATCATCGGAAAGGCTGAAACCCTTCAGGGCTATGTCGATGGCTCGATGATTGGGGAGACCCTCAAGGCAAGCCTCGGCGCCAATGGGATCAGACTTGCGGACAAATCGGGTCTTACAGTATTCTGGAAGGTCGGGGAACTTTCCGACATATTGTTCCGTCCCAAGCTTGCTTCTTCGTTCAAGCAGACTGTATCGTCCGTCGCCATGGAATCTGCAGTACTCGTGCTGAACAATGGGCGCGCCTCGATCAACATAGAGAGGATTCCTGTCATGAAGACAGCTGACAATACAGTCATTTCCAGAGATACTTTGGTTACTGTTCCCGCCGGACCGTTCAAGGTCAAGAACTGCGCTACCGGCAGAATCAACCTTTTCGGACAAGCGCCGAACAAGTCGCTTACCCTAAAAGAGGAAAATGGTACGACCCTCTGGTCAGTTCCGTTCTCCAAGCCTATATGCGGAGCTGCGGAAGCCATAGATTACTATGCCAACGGCAAACTGCAGTTCCTGTTCGCCGCCGGATCCAAGCTGTATCTTATCGACAGACTTGGACGTTTTGTCAAAGGATTCCCGTGCGAACTCGGGAAAGAAGTCCTTCTCGGACCTGCTGTATATGATTTCACAGGAGCTAATGGCTATACAGTCATGATTCTCCATAAAGATAATTCCATCGGCATGTATGACCTGCACGGACAGTTGCGTTCCGGCTGGCAAGGCATATCTGTCGAGGGAGAGACTATCAAGAAACTTCCGGAACTCCTGGAAGTGAACGGTATCCGTTACTGGGTCGTCAGGACGTCCGAATGCACCCGGATTTACAGTTTCGAGGGCGGCGAGCAGCTGACTCACGGCAGCGGAGACAAACGCATCCGGCCGGATGCGATCATCGAGATTTCCGCTAAAGGTACGCTTTCTGCGGTATGTCTCGACGGAAAAACAAGGAATATAAGATAATCAATAGACGAACGTACTAAATTAACACAACCATTAAGATGGAAATCAAATCATTAAACAAGGCTTTTCAGAAAAGTTTCATAGAGAATTGGGATCGTCCTGCGCTCTCAAATTATCAGGGAGCGACTCTCTTTTACAGAGATGTAGCCAGACGTATCGCAAAACTTCATATAGCATTCGAACAGTGCGGTCTCCAGAAGGGAGACAAGGTCGCTATCTGCTCCCGCAACCAGGCTAACTGGGGCGTCAGCTATCTTGCGGCCCTTACCTATGGCGCTGTTGCGGTGCCTATCCTCCATGAGTTCAAGCCGGGTAATATCCATTACCTCGTCAACCACTCAGAGGCCAAGGTCCTGTTTGTCGATGAAGTAGTCTGGGAAGGCTTGACAGCAGATGAGATGCCGGACCTCCAGGTCGTCGTGCAGATCAATACATTCAAATTCCTCTATACCAAATTCGAGGCTCTCTGGCTTGTCCGCGAGCATCTCAACGAAAGCTTCGGCCGCCGTTATCCTAACAACTTCGGTCCTGAAGACCTCGATTATTACGAGGATACCCCTGACGAAATGGCGCTGATCAACTATACTTCCGGCACCTCAGGCTTCTCCAAGGGAGTAATGATTCCTTATAGGGCTATCACTTCCAATGTCGAATTCGCCATGCAGGCCGAGCCGCATATCAACAACAAGTCGGATATCGTTGCGATGCTTCCTTCCGCCCATATGTATGGTATGATGTTCGAGTTCCTCTTCGAGATGGTCGTAGGCGCCCATGTGCATTTCCTCACCAGAGTCCCTAGCCCGAAGATCATTCTTCAGGCATTCTCCGAGATTCATCCGAACATCATCGTGGCCGTGCCTCTTATCATCGAGAAGATCTACAGGTCCAAGCTCAAGCCTATCCTTGACAAGAACAAGATTTTCTTCAAGATTCCTATTCTCGACAAGGTGCTGCAGAAGAAGATCCTCAGCGAGCTCAAGAGCAGTTTCGGTAATAAATTCGAGGAAATAATCATCGGCGGCGCCGCATTCAATCCTGAGGTGGAGTCTTTCTTCAAGAAGATAGATTTCCCGTACACCGTAGGTTACGGTATGACCGAGTGCGCCCCGATCATCACATACGCGCACTGGAACAAGGCTAAGCTTTATTCGTGCGGCAAGGCCGCTCTCCATATGGAAGTCAAGATCGACTCTCCGGATCCTCTGAATATCCCGGGAGAGGTTCTCACCAAGGGCCCTAACGTGTTCCTCGGCTACTACAAGAACCCTGATGCTACTGCTGCCGTGATGACAGAGGATGGATGGCTCAGGACCGGTGATATGGGTGTCATGGACAAGGATGGATATCTCTTCCTCCGCGGACGCTCCAAGTGCATGATCCTCGGCCCTTCAGGCCAGAACATCTATCCTGAAGAGATCGAGGCTGTCATCAATAATGTGACATATGTCGTAGATTCTCTCGTTATCGAGGATAACGGTGGGCTTACTGCGCTCATATACCCTGATTACCATCAGGCTGAACTTGACGGAATGTCCCGTTCGGATCTCGAGAAGCGTCTCCGCGACGCCCTTCCGGAGATTAACAAGGAGGTTCCTAACTACGCAAAGATCAAGGATATCGAGTTCATGCCGGAGGATTTCGAAAGGACTCCGAAACGTAGTATCAAGCGCTATCTTTATCAGAGAAACTAGAAAATGGAAAAATTCGACCGCAGCTATCTTGAGATGGCTTCTGTCTGGGCCAGAAACTCCTATTGCAAAAGACGTCAGGTCGGCGCTCTGCTTGTGAAGGACAGAATGATAATCTCCGACGGGTACAATGGTACTCCGTCGGGGTTTGAAAATGTCTGCGAGGACGAGACCGGAGCCACGAAACCATATGTACTGCATGCCGAGGCCAACGCTATAACCAAGGTGGCCAAGTCTGGGAACAGCAGCGACGGTTCTACCCTTTATGTGACCGCTTCCCCATGTCTGGAATGCGCCAAGCTGATCATTCAAGCCGGCATAAAGAGGGTGGTGTACAAGGACGAGTATCGTCTGACGGACGGAGTCGATCTCCTCAAGAGAGCCGGAATCGAAGTCGAAAAAGTAGACTAGATGGAAGTGAAGAATAATGGAATGCTCAACGCCATTATGGGCGTTGTACTGGGCGTTGTGTTGACAGTGACTGTCATCAGTATATTCAATAGCGCCAACAGACGCATCAAGACTGACTATACAGACTGGCGTAAACTGAACCTCATACTCCGCGAAGTAGAAAAGAATTATGTGGATACTGTCGATGTCGGAAAAGTTACCGATGCGGCAGTAGTCGCCGCCCTTGCCTCGCTGGACCCGCATTCCATCTATCTTCCCCCAGAGGACCTTGAAGAATCCGAGACCGATCTCGCCGGCAACTTCGACGGAATCGGAATACAGTTCAATGTCCCTAACGATACGGCCATCGTCCTCGAAGTCATTCCCGGCGGCCCTTCCGAGAAGGTCGGGCTCATGACCGGAGACCGTCTCATCAAGGTTGATGACAAGGTGATAGCCGGAGTCAGATTCCCGCAGGACAGCATGGTCCGCAGGATGAAAGGACCGTCCGGTTCGAAGGTCAATTTGCTTGTCCGCAGGGATGGTACCGATATCCCTTTCGAGATAACCAGAGGCAAGATCCCGGTGCATTGCGTCGACGCTTCTTTCATGCTTGACGGCAAGACCGGTTACATCAAGCTTTCCAAGTTCTCCAGGACTACTTACAAAGAGGTCACGGAAGCCGCTTCGAATCTGCTGTCAAAGGGAATGGAGAATCTTGTGCTCGACCTTCGCGACAATACAGGCGGATACTTCGACCAGGCTTTGCTACTCTCGGACCTCTTCCTCAAGAAAGGGGACGGGATAGTATTTCTTCAGGGACTGCACCGGAAGAGAGAAGAGTACAAGGCTGACGGGAAAGGAGGACTCAAGGAAATCGGCCTGCAGGTCCTTATCAATGAGCAGAGCGCCTCTTCAAGCGAAATCTTTGCCGGAGCGATCCAGGATAATGACAGGGGAGTCATAATCGGCCGCCGTTCCTTCGGAAAAGGGCTCGTGCAGGAACCGGTATTCTTTACCGACGGCTCAGGCATAAGGATTACTGTCGCCCGTTTCTATACCCCGTCGGGCCGTTGCATCCAGAAACCTTACGAGAAAGACTACAGCTATGACATATACAGGCGCTATGCTGCCGGAGAAATGTTCGACAGGGACAGCGTCAAGATAGATACTTCGGCTACATACAAGACGGTCGGCGGAAGGACTGTCTATGGCGGAGGCGGTATAATTCCGGATATATATGTTCCGGTCGACACTACCCGCGCTACTGATTTCTATATAGCATGCAGCCGCAAGGCGACTCCTCTCCGTTTCGCGTCGTCTTTCTTCGACAGGCACAAGAGCCGTATGATGAGTCTGGAGAATTACGACCAGCTCGTATCATTCCTCGATGCTGCCGATATAAGGAGCGAGTTCATAGCTTTCGCATCTTCAGTTGACGGAATTACCCTCAAGCCGGGGGAATGGGAAGCTTCGGCCCCTTACATGCTTCCTCAGGTCCGGGCGTTCATCGGCCGTTATTCGAAGTTCGGCGACAATGCCTTCTACAGGCTTTATCTTCCGGTAGACGATGTCATCAAGACTGCTCTGAATAGCCCGCATACCGTTTCTTTTGAGTAATTTTTCCTTATTCCGTATGGAATAAAAGAAAATTATGATTAATTTTGCATGCTTGACTTATCCGTAATGTCAGCTAACACCGTGTTTTATTAACCTTCCCGGAGACTGGCCGGGACAAAAGCCGGGGACAGCGCCCCGGAATGGGAGGAAGAGCCATGGTAGATATCTTCTACAGAATCAACGGTCAAATAAAGGTTTCCCAGTCGGAAACGGATTTCGCTAAGCTCCGTCGCGAGGACGTCGTATGGATCGATCTATTCGCTCCATCGGGTGACGAGAAAAGAGCAGTAGAAGCTTTTCTCGGAACTGAGATCCAGAGCAGGGCTACTGCGGAGGAAATCGAGAGTTCTTCTCGTTTCAAAGAAACAGACGATGCAATATTCGCAAATACCAACTTCCTTTTGCCGGGACCTGACGAGTATAACATGGAGGCCGTGTCCTTCACGCTTATAGGAAGTACTCTTACGACTCTGAGAGATGTCCCTCTCCGAAGCTTCACGGAATTGCAGAGAAAACTTGTGGCCGTGCCGAGACTTTTCCCGGGAGGCTATTGGGTTTTCGTATATATACTGGACCAGCGTGTCGACCTCGATGCCGATATGATCGAGCTCATGTCCAAAGAGATCGCCCAGTACAGCAGAAGGATCAATCAGGAAGAGGATATCAACGAAGAGTTCCTTCTCGATATCAATCAGCTGCAGGAGAATACGATGCTCGTCCGGGAGAATATCGTGGATAAGCAGCGTCTGATTAACAACCTGATGAAGAGCGACAAATATCCTCCTGAACTCGAATCCCGCTTCAATGTGCTCCAGCAGGATATATCATCGCTTATCAACCATACCAACTTCAGTTTCGAGAGACTTGAGTATCTGCAGGATACTGTAGTCGGTCTTATCAATCTTGAGCAGAACAAGATCATGAAGATTTTCACTCTCATATCGCTGCTCCTGATGCCTCCTACTCTGGTCGCCAGTTTCTACGGAATGAACGTTGAACTGCCGCTTTCGGGCTTGAGCTGGGCATGGATTATCATAATCGCATTCATGCTTCTTTCGCTTGGTGTCGTTTTATGGGCATTCAAAAAGCGTAAAATGTTGTAATGTCGAAAATTATTCGTATCTTTGCGCGCCTTTCGGCCAGACGGCCAAGGTTCAAGAAATAATGTTAAACAACTAATTTTTCAAAAGAAATTATGTCAGAAGAAATCAAGAACACTGTAGATCCTCAGGTTGAGGCTCCTGCAGAAAAAGAAACCAGGAAAGCACCGAAGAATGCTTCTGTTGCTCCTGAGGCATTCGATTGGGATGCTTTCGAGAGCGGTGCAGACATCTACGGCAATGTTGACAAGGAGAAAATCGGCGAGGCTTATGATCAGACTCTCTCAAAGGTAGTCGAGAATGAGGTTGTCGAGGGTACCGTTACTTCAATCTCCAAGAGAGAGGTTATCGTCAACATCGGTTACAAGAGCGAGGGCGTCATCATGGCTCCTGAGTTCCGTTACAACCCAGAGCTCAAGGTCGGCGACAAGGTAGAAGTTTACGTTGAGTCAGCCGAGGACCGCAAGGGCCAGCTCATCCTCTCCCACAAGAAAGCACGTCAGCTCAAATCCTGGGATATGGTCAATGCCGCTTACGATAATGGCGACGTTGTCAAAGGTTATGTCAAGACCCGCACCAAGGGCGGTATGATCGTCGATGTATTCGGCATCGAGGCCTTCCTCCCTGGTTCGCAGATCGATATCAAGCCTATCCGTGACTACGATGTATACGTTGACCAGACCATGGACTTCAAGATCGTCAAGATCAACCAGGAGTTCCGCAACGTAGTAGTTTCACACAAGGCTCTCCTCGAGGCAGAACTCGAGAAACAGAAGACCGAAATCATCGGCAAGCTCGAGAAAGGCCAGGTACTCGAAGGTACCGTCAAGAACATCACCAACTATGGTGTATTCGTTGACCTCGGCGGTGTTGACGGTCTCATCCACATCACCGACCTCTCTTGGGGCCGTATCAACAACCCAGAGGAGATCGTCAAGCTCGACGAGAAGATCAAAGTTGTCGTTCTCGACTTCAACGAGCAGCAGAAGAGGATCGCTCTCGGTCTCAAGCAGCTTAGCGCTCACCCTTGGGAGAGCCTCGACAAGGACCTCAAGGTTGGCGACAAGGTTAAGGGTAAAGTCGTTCTCATCGCTGACTACGGCGCATTCGTAGAGATCATGCCAGGCGTTGAGGGTCTTATCCACGTATCTGAGATGTCTTGGAGCCCACGTCTCCGCATCGCTCAGGACTTCCTCAAGGTTGGCGACGAGGTAGAGGCTCAGATTCTCTCTCTCGACCGCGAAGCTAGGAAGATGTCTCTCGGTCTCAAGCAGCTCGTTGAGAACCCTTGGGAGAACATCCGCGAGAAATATCCTGTAGGAAGCCAGCACACAGCTTCTGTACGCAACATCACCACCTTCGGCGTGTTCGCAGAGCTTGAGGACGGTATCGAGGGTCTCGTTCACATCAGCGACCTCTCTTGGGACAAGATCAAGCATCCGTCAGAGATGGTACAGGTTGGCGACAAGATCGACGTCGTTATCCTCGACTTCGATGAGGCTAACCACAAGCTCAGCCTTGGTCACAAGCAGCTTCTCCCTAACCCATGGGATCAGCTCGAGGCTAAGTACCCTGTAGGAACAGTTGTAAACGGTACCGTTGGTACTTCAACAGATAAAGGCGCAAACATTACTCTCGAGGACGGCACCGAGGCATTCTGCTTCTCACGTGACCTCGTAAAGGAGGATGGCAAGACCGCTGTTTCAGGCGAGACTCTTCCATTCAAGGTTACCGAGCTCAGAAGAAGCACCCGCAGAATCCACGTATCTCACGTAAGGACTTATGCTGAGGCTAAGGCTGAGAAGGCTGCCGCTGAGGTTGATACCACAAAGAAGGCTGTCAAGAAGATCAACTCCAACGTTGAGAAGACCACCTTCGGTGATATCTCCGAGCTCGCTGCCCTCAAGGACAAACTCGAGAAAGGTGAATAATATTAAATGGAATTCACTTTGAAGATAATGGGCTCGGCTTCGGCCATGCCTGTTGTCGGAAGGAATCAGAGCGCCCAGGTACTTGATGTACATGGGCGCTTGTTTCTTTTAGACAGCGGGGAGGGCGTCCAGACCCAGCTCGTCAGATACAGGGTGCCGATGCAGAAGATCGATTCCCTGTTTATCAGTCATATTCATGGAGACCATGTCTTCGGTCTCTTCGGATTGCTCTCGACTCTCGGAATGAAGGGCCGTACTGCTCCGATGAATATATATGGCCCCGCAAATCTGGGCCCGCTGCTCAAATTCTTCCTGTCCTATTACGGGGACGGGCTGTCATATGAGATAAGGTTTACTCCGCTCAAGATGAAGGCTCCCGAAGTGATCTACCAGACCCGCAGCCTGGAGGTGTCGGCTTTTCCGCTGAACCATAAGATCGAGACTTTCGGATATCTCTTCAGGGAGAAGACTCCGCAGCATAATGTCCATAAAGACGCAATCGCCAGATATGGACTGACCCTCACTGAAATCGGGACCCTCAAGAGGGGAGAAGACGTCGTCAGGGAAAACGGTACCGTCATCCCGGTATCGGAGGCGGCATATTTGCCATACAATCCGAGGAGCTACGCATATATAAGCGACACTGCTCCGTTCCCGGAACTCGCCGGCTGGGTGAAAGGGGTGGATCTGCTGTATCATGAGACTACATATCTGCAGGAACTCGAAGACCAGGCGCAGAAGCGTTTCCACAGTACTACTCTGCAGACTGCCCGGTGCGCAAAGGATGCCGGGGTAAAGCGGCTTGTGATCGGACACTATTCTTCCAGAAACACCAATGCGGCCCTCTATGAAAAGGAATGCCGTACGATATTCCCGGAGACTTACGCCGCCGCTGACGGAAGCGTATTTGACGTTCCGTTTGAAAAATTGCAGTAGATTCGTTAACTTAGCATTCTGAAAAACTGAATCAGAATGAAACTGAAATCTTTGCAGACACTTATTCTTCTTTTGGCCGTCTTTATCGGGGTTTCTGCCCGTAACGACAGCGATCCGAAGATCAGATACATAGAAAAATATTCATCCGTAGCTGTGGACGAGATGGTCCGCAGCGGAATTCCTGCAAGTATTACCCTCGCTCAGGGACTTCTGGAGTCTGCTGCAGGCCAGTCGACGCTTGCCGTCAAGGGCAATAACCATTTCGGAATCAAATGCCACAACTGGAAAGGCAAATCCATGAAGCATGACGACGACCGCCGCAATGAATGCTTCCGCGTCTATGACTCCGCGGAGCAGAGTTTCAGGGACCATTCCGATTTCATCCGTTTCCGTGACCGCTATAAGCCTCTTTTCGAGACTCCTATAGAAGACTATAAGGCATGGGCGTACGGCCTGAAAAAAGCCGGTTACGCGACCGATCCGGCCTATCCGGAGAAGCTTATAAAACTTATCGAGGATTACGATCTTACCAGATTCGACAAGATTACCGCCAAACAGGCCGAGGAGATTCCGGAGGCTCCTTTCAAGATCGAGGAACCTGTCAAGTACGAGAAATCCGGAGAATTCAGGTTCAGCCTCTCAAGGCAGATCTATTCCGTCAACGGAGTGCCGTTCGTATATTCTGTGGAAGGGGAGACTTATTCTTCGATAGCCCGTTCGTTCAGGCTTTTCGATAAGGAAATCCTGAAGTTCAACGATCTCAAGGCTCCTGAAACCCTCATTCCAGGAACCAAGGTCTTTATCCACGCCAAGAAAAAGCAGGCCACAAAAGGTATGGACATATTCGTAGTCGATGAGGACGGGATTACGCTCCGCGACATAGCCCAGCGCTATGGCGTGCGGTTGGATGCTATCATCAAACTCAACGGCCTGTCACTGGACTATGTCCCTGCAGAAGGAGACGTCCTCAAAATGAGAAAGACCAGATAACTATGAAGAACAGGAAGATTATTTTTCTGGCCGTGGCAGCCGTCGTTGCCATTTTAGCCGTCGCCGGTAATTCTGTCTGGAAAAAATACTATGACAAGAAAGTCCCTAATTTCAGCAGGACTGTCGAGTTCTATGTATATCCGGGAATGACGGCCGGAGAGGTCGCCGGATATGTGGCCGACAGCTGCGGAGCGCGGAGCAGCTCCAGTGTGCGCAGAGCCTTTGAATCAGAGGCCGGAAATCGCGTCCTTCCAGGCCACTATACCATCATGCCCTCCAATACCAGCGTCTATGTCGCCAGAATGGTCAGCCATGGCTGGCAGACTCCTGTAAAGCTTGTCCTTTCAGGAACCATGAGGCTGCAGAGCGGTCTTGCCAGGAAGATCGGCAACCAGATGATGCTGGACTCCGCCGACGTAATCAATGCCCTCAGGGACTCGGCACTGATCGCCTCCTTCGGATTCGACCGTAAGGACGTCTTTGCCCTGTTCATCCCGGATACATACGAGATCTACTGGACAGAGTCCATGAAGGAGGTCCTGACACGTCAGAAGGCTGCCTATGACGCCTTCTGGACCGATGCCAACAAAGAGAAAGCCCGTCTGCAGGGCCTTTCCATGATCGAAGTGTCCATACTCGCCTCGATCGTCAACGGAGAGACCAACTATGAGCCGGAGATGCCTGCGATCGCCGGCGTATATCTCAACAGATTGAGAAAGGGAATGCTGCTCCAGGCTGACCCTACTGTAGCCTATTGCTTCGATTATGAGCCGGCGAGAATACTCAAGAAGCATCTTGAGGTAGATTCTCCATTCAATACATACAGGCACGCCGGCCTGCCTCCGGCACCGATCTGCGTCCCTTCCAAGGCGGCGCTGGAAGCGGTGCTCAACCCTGACAGGCACGGCTATATCTACTTCTGCGCAAGCCCTGATTTCAACGGGACGCACAGATTCGCGGTCACGCTTACGGAGCATCTGCGCAACGCCAGAGAATTCCAGCGTGCGCTGAATGCGATACCTCGTCCGTAGTCTATTGACGGGAAACCTTCTGGACGCTCTTCAAGTTCCTTATCTGGGAAATCACCTTGTCGAGTTCCGTGTTGGACGGAACCGAAATCTTCATCGTGATGTCGTAGTTGCCGGACTTTTGGTTTTCGATTACATTGAAAGACCGGAGCGACGACTTGAAGTTGTTGATTATATCCATGATCTCGTTGACGACGTATGACTCCATATAGGAAATCACGCGGACCGTCGCCTGGAACGAGCCCGAGCTAGGGGAGTCGGCCCATTTTACTCTCTGGATACGGTATGGGTACATCTCTATGAGCCTGGCTGCATTCGGGCACGATATCCTGTGGATCTTGATGCCTGAATCCCTGGTCACGAATCCGAACACGTCGTCTCCGAATACCGGATTGCAGCATTTGGCCATCTTGTAATCGATGCCCTTGACGCCTTTGGCGTTTATGATCATGAGATCGTCCCCGTTGCCTTCGTTCGCGTTGGACCATGGAGTCTTGGCTGCAGCCTTTGTCTGCTCTTCCTCCTCCACGGCCTCCTTGTCGGCATCCAGGATGAATGTCTTGATGTCGTTTATGTCGAGAGTACCATCTCCGATGGCAGAATAGAGTTCCTTCAGAGTCGGGTAGTGGAACTTCTTCATGAATTCCCTGAGCATATCGTCAGGCAGCTCCAGCTTCCAGTTCTTGAGCCTTCTTTCCAGCAATTCCTTTCCTTCGGAAGCTTTCTGGAATTCAGCCTCATGCAACACCTGGCGTATCTTTCCGCGCGCCTTGGAGGATACCACGAAGTTTACCCAGTCAGCCGACGGCTTCTGGTTCTTGCCGGTCATGATCTCGACGACATCTCCGGTCTTGAGCTTCTCCTTTATGGAGACGGCCTTGCCGTTGATCTTTCCGCCCGTGCAGCGGATTCCGATATTGCTGTGGATATTGAACGCGAAATCCAGTACGGAAGCTCCTGCGGGCAGTATCCTCAGCTCGCCGCTAGGGGTGAATACGAATATTTCCTTGCTTGGCGGTTGCGGAAGGTCCTCGGAAGAGGCTTCCTGCGGATGCTCCAGGTTGTAGCGTACGGAAGTAAGCCACTTGTCAAGGGCGGCCACATGCTGTATGCCTTTGTATGACCAGTGGGCGGCGTCTCCGTTCTCGGCGAGGTCGTCCATCCTCTTGGTGCGGATCTGCACCTCTACGTATGCTCCTTCCTTGTTCTTTACGGTGATATGGAGACATTCGTAGCCGTTCGGTTTAGGCTGCGTGAGCCAGTCGCGCAGTCTGGAGGTGTCGGATTCATACTCCTCGGTCACATATGAATATACGTCCCAGCAGAGCTTGAGCTCGGTCGCATGGTCCGTGTCGCAGTCTATTATGAAGCGGATGGCGAATACGTCGAAGACTCCTTCGAACGGCACCTTCTGCTTCTGCATCTTCTTGAAGATGGAGTAGGCGGTCTTGGTCCTGATCTTCAGCTTATAGACTATGCCCGCATCGGAGAGACGCTTCTTCAGCGGCTCGATGAACTCGGCGGTAAGCTTCTCCCTGTCCTTCTCGGTCGCTTTGAGCTTGTTGGTTATGGCCCTGTACTGCTCCGGCTCGGCGAAACGGAAATAGGTGTCCTCCATCTCGCTCTTGATGTTGTAAAGACCGAGCTGGTGCGCCAGCGGGATATAAAGCATGAGAGTCTCCAGAATCTTTCTTTCACGGGAAAGCTTCGGGAACATGCCCAGGTTCCTCATCACCTCGAGCCTGTCAGCAATCTTGAGGACAGTCACACGGGGATCGGTAGAGTACTGGACTATAAGTTTCTTGTAATTCTCCGCCTCGAGACGGGTGTCTTTCGGCTTGATCGTGGATATCTTGTTGAGTCCTTCAACTATCTTTAGTACTTCTTCCGGGAAGCCGGCCTGGCTGATATCAGTTTCAGGATGCTTCCTGGTAGCTTCGTGCAGGAATACTGCAGCGACACATACTGCCGGGAGTCCTATTTCGTCGGACGCTATAAGCGCCACTCCGAGAGGGTGCTCGATAAAGGGAGCTCCGTTATCTCGGGTATCGTCCTTCAAGACCTCGGCAGCTATCTCGTACGCTTTTCTGACGAGTGCTTTTCCTGCCTCGTCAAAGTGGGGAAATTTTTCAGCTGTCAAGTCCATAATCGTCGTGTTTTCCCGTAAAGATAATGAAAAATCCGAGGATTATGCAATTATTTCCAGACTTTAAGATACTCCTGCAGAGCCCACATTTCGTCCCTCAGACGTGCGGCAGCGGTAAATTCCAGTTCGGCGGCTGCCTTCTGCATCTTGCGCTTCGTCTCTTCCACCAGCTTCTCTACCTGCTCGCGGGACATGGCCCTGACGACAGGGTCCTGGAGGACGGCGGCGAGGTCAGCCTGCAGATAGCCGTCGACATAGGCCGAATTCGTCTCTCTCTTGGAATCATGGCCCAGCCCGACGGTGATGGTGCCCTTTCCGAGTTCGGACGGGCTCGGAATATAGGTAGGGTCGTCGTATGAGTTGGCGGCGCTGACATGACCGGAACCGGCATTGCCGAGTTCGCTGAGCAGGATGTTCTGCCTTGTCTCGATCTGCTTCGGGGTTATGTTGTGCAGCTTATTGTATTCCATCTGTTTGCTGCGGCGGCGGTCGGTCTCGTAGATCGTCTCCTGCATGGACTGGGTGATGGTGTCGGCATACATGATCACGAGACCATGTATGTTTCGTGCCGCTCTTCCGGCGGTCTGGGTAAGGGCTCTGCCGGACCGTAGGAAACCCTCCTTGTCCGCGTCCAGAATGGCCACGAGCGATACCATAGGGATGTCCAGGCCTTCCCTGAGCAGGTTGACTCCGATAAGGACGTCGAACAATCCCTTCTTGAAGTCCTCTATGATCTCGACTCTCTCGGTCGTGTCGATGTCGGAATGGATGTAGCGGCAGCGCACTCCCATGCGCCCGAAATAGCTGTCCAGTTCCTCTGCCATACGCTTGGTCAGGGTCGTGACAAGGACTCTTTCATCGACTTCGGCTCTCTTGCGGATCTCCTCCAGCAGGTCGTCGACCTGATTCTTCGTCGGCCTGACTTCGATCGGAGGGTCCAGCAGTCCGGTCGGACGGACTACCTGCTCGACCATGAGACCTTCGCTCTTTTCGAGTTCATAGTCTCCCGGAGTCGCGCTGACATAGACGGTCTGGCCGGTGTTGGCCTCGAACTCATCGAACGTCAGAGGGCGGTTGTCTGCCGCTGCCGGAAGTCTGAACCCGTACTCGATCAGGACGGACTTCCTGGAATGGTCGCCGCCGTACATGGCCCTGATCTGGGGGAGTGTGACATGACTCTCGTCTATGAAGGTAATGAAATCGTCCGGGAAATAGTCGATCAGGCAGAACGGCCTTTCTCCGGCCGAGCGTCCGTCAAGATATCGGGAGTAGTTCTCGATTCCGGGGCAATAGCCCATTTCTTTGATCATTTCGAGATCATACTCCACGCGCTGCTTCAGGCGCTTCGCCTCGAGCGGCTTCCCGATGCTCTCGAAGTAATCTATCTGTTTTACCAGGTCGTCCTGGATCATGCTTACGGCCTTGACTGTCTGCTCCTTCGTCGTCACGAAGTTCTTGGCAGGGTAGATCGGGACTTCGTTGAGGTCCTCTATGATCGCTCCCGTAACTGGATCTATCAGGGATATCCTGTCGACTTCATCTCCGAAGAACTCTATCCTTACGGCTTCATCGGCACCTCCGAGGAATACGTCTATCGTGTCGCCCCGGACACGGAAAGTTCCGCGCTTGAAATCTGTCTCAGTGCGGCTGTACAGGGCGTCGACAAGATGGTACATCAACCTTGTCATGCTGCGCTCCTCGCCTTTGCGGACCGTCACGGTCTGGGTATGGAAGTCGGCAGGATTGCCTATGCCATACAGGCAGGACACGCTGGAGATGACGATGACATCCCGGCGCCCGGCCATCAGGGCAGAAGCGGCGCTCAGCCTGAGCTTGTCGATCTGGTCGTTGATGCTGAGGTCTTTCTCTATATAGGTATCTGTCGAAGGAATATATGCCTCCGGCTGGTAATAATCGTAATATGAGACGAAGTACTCTACCGCATTCTCCGGAAAGAATGACTTGAACTCTCCGTACAACTGGGCGGCGAGGGTCTTGTTGTGGCTCAGAATCAGTGCCGGACGCTGGAGCTGCTGGATCACGTTTGCCATGGTGAAGGTCTTTCCGGATCCGGTCACTCCAAGCAGCGTAACCGCGTCTACACCGCTTTGTATGGCCGAAACCAGGCCTTTTATGGCGGCGGGCTGATCGCCTGAAGGTTTGTATTGTGAGCTGAGTTTGAATTTCATTTTGTAAAGATACATCTTTTTAATTATAAGGTGTAGGAAGCCTTCCGGAATTTGACGGCCCGTTCCCTTTTCTTCCCTTAAAATGTTATAAATGAGGTTCTATCCGCGTTTTTCATCGCAACGAGTATACGTTGAAAAAACTGTAATAATTTTGTAATTGTGAAAGGTATTACTATATTTGCATATACTTTGGTCATTAAATAAGGGCCAAAAGAGGCGAAAGAAAGTTTTTTTTTTAATTTTTTATATGATCATGAAAGGTATGAAAAAGCTTCTCGGAGTTCTCGTAGCAGCAGGACTCTTTACTTTCTCTTTCAGTGCAAATGCACAGGAGAATGGAAACCGTGACGAGAATGGTAACATCGTTCGCGGTGCTTATGTCACTAACTCATTCTGGGACAACTGGTTCATCGGTGTAGGCGCCGGTGTTAATGCTACAGTTGCCAACGCTATCAACACTTTCGACGGATTTGGTCTTGCAACAGACGTTAACGTAGGTAAGTGGATTACTCCTGCTGTTGGTGTTCGTGCCGGCTGGAAGGGTCTCAAGAATACTTTCGAAGAGCAGTACAAAGATGCTTTCACACAGCACTATTTCCATGCTGACTTCCTCTGGAATCTCTCTAACTCATTCTCTGGCTATAAGGAGACCCGTTTCTGGGATGTTATTCCTTACGCTACTGTCGGTGGCCTCGGCGTTGACGGTTTCAAGAATGCTGACTGGGAGTATGCAGTAGGTGCTGGTATCCTCAATGATCTCCGTCTTGGCAAGCATGTTGACCTCTTCCTCGATGTTCAGGCTCTCGCAGCTCACGCTCGTCAGTTCAATGACAACGGTAGATTCTTCTTCCCTGTTTCCGCTACTGCAGGTCTTATCTTCAACCTTGGCAGAACCAACTTCGACCGTCTTTCTTCTGTAATGCCGGTTATCGTTCCTGTTCCTTTCACTGTTGACCAGTACAACGCTCTTAAGGACCGTGTTGCTGCTCTCGAGAAAGAGAACGCTTCTCTCAAGGATGAGATTGCTCGTCTTAAAGCTCAGACTCCTGACACTGTTTACGTAGGTAAGGAGAGCGAGGTTGAGCCTATCGCTAAGACTTTCTTCGCAATCAACTCTTCAGTTATCAACGATCGTGAGAAAGCTCACCTTGATTTCTTCGCAGCTAACGTAATCAACAAGTCAGCTGACGACAAGGTTTACACTATCACAGGTTCTGCTGATAAGGGTACCGGTTCTGTAGCAGGTAACGCTAAGCTCGCTGAGGCTCGTGCTAACGCAGTTAAGAATTACCTCGTTAAGAAGTGCGGTGTTGCTGAGAGCAAGCTCGCAGTTGAAAGCCTCGGTGGCGTTGACGGCAAGCCAGCTTCTGCACTCCGTTGCACTGTTATCAAGTAAGTTATCCAGACTTCATATTTAGGGCGACCTTCAAGGTCGCCCTTTTTTTGTGCCTTCTGGTCTCGTCCGGCTGCCGGGCCGCCTCCGTCAGCGGCGGGAATCCTCGTGGCCCCGGCTCTGTTCCGCCGACTCCGTCCTGCTCCGCAGAACTCGTATCCATCGGGTCCCTCCCTCTCCCCGTGGCCCATTAAAATGTTGAGGGGGCGGCATACCACAGTACAGGGCGCTCGGTGGCATGGTGGTGCACCCTCAATGCCGATAATTCAATGTTAAGGGTGCAGCATACCACAGTACAGGGCACTCAGTGGCAGGTTGTTGCACCCTCAGCGCCGAAAAAAGAGGTATGAGGGTGCAGTACCCTGCAGTAGACACGTCTCTGTCTATATGTCGTGCACCCTCAACGCTTTATCCGACGGAATAGAGGCCCCGTTAAGCGAGGATGTGTCAATTGTCCGAAGGTCTGCTGGCATCGCACAGTGACGAAAAAAGGATGGCCCGGGAGGACCATCCTTAAGGGATTGTCAGGAAGGGTGACTTCCTGTATGATTGAAATCAGCGCTTATTTGCGGCCAGCCTTGCGGGCAGCTTTTTTCTTGCGGGAAGCGGCTGCTCTGTAGATCATGAAGGCGATCACGGCGACTGCTGCTACGATGATGACATAGGTGAAGCTGCTGGCATTATCGCCTTTTACGCGAGCCCACATTTCGATAAGCTTGTCGGTATCCTCGCCCCAGTCATGCTCAAGAGCACAACGCTCGATGACAGCACGGTCAGGATAGAGAGTCGGATCTACGCATACGCTGTCGACACCTTCTCCGAAGAAATAAGAAAGATCGATAGGATCATACTCCTCGTCAATCTGTGACTCCAGAACCTCAAGAGCTCCGTTAGCAGAAACATATCCGGTCTCTTCCATGTTACGGATAGCGATATCTTTCCTGCACATGAAATCGATGAAATAAGTTGCAGCCTTGACATTCTGGGCATACTTAGGGATAACCCAGCCGTCAAACCATACTGTACTACCTTCCTCAGGAACCACATACTTGAGCTCTACACCAAGCTCTGCAGCCTCTTCGATAGCCCATACGGCATCGCCGCTCCAGTTGATAGAGACAACGCCAAGCTCCTTGGTCATCTGATCCTTGCCGAAATCAGCCTCCCATCCAAGCACATTCTCCTTAGCCTCGCGAAGGAAAGCCTCCACGGCTGCGAGAGACTCGTCAGAAGAATCAGACATGAGCTCCTGGAGAGTAACGGTGCTATCCTTGAGCTCCTGCTGCTTGAGATAGATGAGCACAGGGCCATATACATCTCTTGCTGCATCCTTGACAAGAAGTCTGTCCTTGAACTTAGGATTACGCATGATATTCCATGTCGCAGCCTCCTCGTCGGTCACATACTTAGGATTGTAGATGATACCGGTGGTGCCCCACATATAAGCCACAGAATAATCATTGGCATTGATATCAGGATTGATATCCTCGAACATCTTTTCGATGTACGGAGACTTGTTCTCGGCTATGTAGTTGATTGAATCAGGAAGAGACTTGAAATCGAGCGGGAGAAGAAGTCCGTTGTTGAGCATTCTCTCGATGATATAGTCAGAAGGGCAGACAACATCATAGTCCTCGTGACCCTTCTCGATCTTTGAAAGCATAGTCTCGTTGATATCAAAAGTCTGGTAAACAACGGTTACGCTCTCTCCGGTCTGCTCCTTATACCACTGCTCGAAGTCAGATATCACATCTTCTCCGATATAGTCAGACCAGTTGTAAACCTTGAGGATGTCGCCCCTGTCGGAGCCGCATGCAACAGCGCAGAAAAGAGCTGCTACACCAAGGATGAAATTAATAGTTTTTTTCATTTCTTCTTATTGTTGTTATTTTTTTCCGAACGGATATTAATAATCAGGAGCACAGCCAGGATGACCAGGAAAATGATAGTCATGAGAGGCTTCAGCTCCGGAGTCAGACCTCCCTTGCGGGCGTCCGTATAGATATACGTAGAAAGGGTATCGAGACCGATCGTTCCTCTAGTGAAGAACGTTACGGCGAAATCGTCGAGACTCATCGTGAACGACAGGATAAAGCCCGAAATCATGCCCGGACGCAGGCTCGGGATCATTACCTTGCGCAAAGCCTGGTATGGAGTCGCGCCGAGGTCCAGAGCCGCCTCGTAGATGTTCGGATTCATCTGGGAAAGCTTCGGAAGCACGTTCAGTACTACATAAGGAGTGCAGAACGTAATATGTGCCAGGATTACAGTCGTATAACCCTGCGAAATATGCAGGAATACAAACAGAAGGAACAGCGACACACCGGTGATGATGTCCGGATTGATCATCGGGATGTTGTTCAGGAACTGCATTGTCTGCTTCTTCTTGCCACGGAGATTAAAGATACCGATTGCAGCGACCGTGCCCATGATAGTGGCTACTATAGACGCTATGAGCGCAATCAGAAGAGTATTCTCCACAGCAGAGATCAGCCCGCCGGAATTCTGCATGTTACCGGTGAAGAGAGACTTGTACAGATTGACTGAAAAACCGGTCCAGTTACCGAGAGATTTGGCTTCGGTAAACGAAAAGACCGCGATAAAGATGATCGGGGCGTACAGCACGGCCAGAATCAGCCACAGATAACTTTTTGCTAAAATTCTCTTTGCTGTCATCATATTGCCCCTCCATCGACTGTATCCTCCTTGGCATTACCCTGAAGGAAAGTAGTTATTGCGATGATCACCAGCATGAGCAGCGAAAGTGCTGCACCGTAGTTCCACATCGAATTGTTGATATTCTCCTGGATGATCGTACCGAAAAGCTTGATCTTGTTGTTGGTCAGGAACTCGGAGATCGCGAAGGTTGAAACCGTCGGCATGAAAACCATCATGACACCACTCAGGACGCCGGGCATCGAAAGCGGAAGAGTAATCTTCAGGAAGACCTCCTTCGGCTTCGCGCCGAGATCCTCGGCAGCTTCGGCATAAGACTTATCCATCTTGTTCAGTACGTTGTAGATCGGATAGATCATGAACGGAAGATAATCATAGCACATACCGAAAAGCAACGTGCCCTTTCCGAGAGTGATACCCGCCATGTTGAAGAGCTCGGCGGTAGCCAGAGTCCTCATCAGGGCATTCACCCACATTGGGAGAATGAACAGCACGACCGTCACCGCACTCTTGTTGAGATTCTTGTCCGCAAGAATGTATGCGACAGGATATCCAATAAGAATGCAGAGCAGAGTGTTTTCTATGGCCACCTCGATAGAAAGCGCGAAGGTGCTCAGCGAGTCCTTGTCAGTAATGAACTTGCTGAAGTTTGCCAGTGTGAACTGACCTGCCGAGTTCTGAAAGGAGTATATGACAACCATCAGAAGAGGCAGCACGACAAACAGAACCATAAAAATGAAGTAAGGCAGAGCCCAACTTGATCTTTTATTCATTTTCCGCCGTTTTTGTTATATGGATGTCTTTCGGTAAAATATTGATTCCGACAAGGTCGTTCTTGTCCCATATATCGTCGGTATCGACCCAGACCTTCTCCCCGTTCTCGGCCTTGATGGTAAGGTGGTAGTGGTCACCCTTGTACAGGATGAAAGCCACGTTACCTGAGCATACAGCCTCGTCGTCATGGTCCAGAAGATCCACCTTGCTGAAGTCCACGGTTACGGTCACTTCGTCGCCTGCAGCGAGTCCGGTATCCTTGCACTTGAATTCGCCGCCAAGGAATTCCACGGTGTCGGAAGACTTCATGACGCCCTTGAACGTATTGCAGGTGCGCTCTTTATGCATTACCTGGATATCGTTAGGACGGATGCTCATGCCTACGGCGCTTCCGACCTCGAAAGCATTGTAGTCCTGGATCATCATCTCGTAACCCTCGTCCGTATCCACGAACATCTCGTAGTGCACGCCCTTGAAGGTGCATGATTTCACCTTGCCGGTGAACTGGGCGCCTTCGAGCTTGCTCTTGATGATGACATCTTCAGGACGGATTACGACATCTACAGGGACATTCTCTCCGAAGCCCTCGTCGACGCAGTCGAAATCATGATCGATGAAACTTACCTTGCGGTCCTTGATCATGGTGCCGTTGAGAATGTTGCTCTCTCCGATGAAATCTGCCACGAATGAGTTGACAGGCTCGTTATAGATGTCCATCGGGGTGCCGATCTGCTGGATCTTGCCCTCGTTCATGACAACGATGGTATCGCTGAGAGTAAGGGCCTCTTCCTGATCGTGGGTGACATAGATGAAGGTAATTCCGAGCTTCTTATGCATCTCCTTGAGCTCTATCTGCATGTCCTTGCGCATCTTCAGGTCGAGGGCCGCAAGCGGCTCGTCAAGAAGAAGCACTTTCGGACGGTTCACGATAGCGCGGGCGATTGCGATACGCTGCTGCTGACCTCCGGAAAGGGAGTTGACATCACGGTCCTCGTAGTCGGACATGCTCACAAGTTTGAGCACTT
The DNA here is from genome assembly GCA_900167925.1 of Bacteroidales bacterium WCE2008. Taxonomy (NCBI): domain Bacteria; kingdom Pseudomonadati; phylum Bacteroidota; class Bacteroidia; order Bacteroidales; species Bacteroidales bacterium WCE2008. The sequence goes on along the minus strand of FUZM01000003.1, from coordinate 46,455 downwards.
TACGGACGCGTTTGTCTATTTCGTCTTCCGGAGTACCCTTGAGTTTCAGGCCGAACGCGATGTTGTCATACACATCGAGATGCGGGAACAGGGCGTATCTCTGGAATACCGTATTGAGAGGACGGAGGTGCGGCGGAACGCCGGTAAGCTCCTTGCCGTCCATTGTGATCGAGCCTTCGTCTGGCTGGAGGAATCCTGCGATCATCCTGAGCATCGTAGTCTTTCCGCATCCGGAAGGACCGAGAAGGGTCAGGAATTCGCCTCTTCTGATGTACAGATTAATGTCATCAAGCACCTTTGAACCCCCAGGGAAGGACTTCGAAAGGTGCGAAATGTTAATTATCTTATCTGTCATTTCCGAGGGAAATTAAGATGGTAGATAGCTCCTATTGAAAATACATATTCTTCGAGAGAGTAACCCGCAGTAGCGTGGATCCTGAGATCTTTGCTGTCCTTGAGCGGGTACCAGTGGAACGCGAGTCCGCCGAACCAGTCGCCGATGTAGCCGGTCTCATAACCGCCTTTGGCGTAAACCTCCCATTTCTCAGAAGGGGCATAGAGAGCTGATCCGATGAAGGTGTTTCCTTTTTCGAGGATCCTGTCTTTGACAGTATCAAGCTCATCGTCATATACGCCGACTTTGTTGAACCAGTCGAATCCGAAAGTGAAATCGCCGGCGCTTACTCTCTGGCCGAGAGTTACGAGATATGTGGAAGTCTTTCTCTTCCAGCTCTGGTCAAGTCTGGTGCCGCTCCAGATAGTCTCGAGAGGACCATAGTTGCCTCTCCACTGGAGAGAGTATGTGAATACTTTGCTTTTTACGGGTCTGATGCCGTATGGCGACGTTGTCATCTGGGCGATGAACTGATTGTGCTCGGACGGGTCGGTCCAGCTGATCTGGCCGCCCCACTGGTAGCAAGCCAGGTTGTTCCAGAGCTGCGAGCACTGGATGGAGTGCACTTCGTAGTCGTACTCATCGTACTCGAAGCCTCCCATTGCCATCACCATCTTGCCACCGGTAAGGTCAAAGCTGCCAAGATGGATGGTCAGGTTTGCCCAGTCGGTCCAAGTGTTGCCATTGGTATAGAGGGTGTTCTTGTAAAGGTCCTGAGGATCTTCTGCGCTCCACCAATGATTGCAGATGCTGAATGAGAAATACTCGTTAATGTCGCCTTCAACGAGTGTATAGAAAGAAGAATCGCCGAGTGTAGAACCTGTGCTTAAGTCAATCCTCGGAATAAAAGACAGCCCGACACTGCGGCCGGAGTCGTCAGCCTCTTGTGAGTACACAAGGAAGCAAGACAGCATACTTGCTGCAAAGACTACCAATTTCTTCATTTTTACGCATAAAATTTAATTTCGTGAATAATGGCTGCAAAAATAGGAAAAAATTACAATCTACATCAAAAAAAATATATCATTTTCTGATGTAAAACGGTACAACTTGCCGGGTTACCTCCTCGACAAGTGCTTGAGGTCGTCTTCTGCTTTTATCTTGTCAATAATTGAGCAGACTATGCGGTAGGCCTTGCTGTCCTGCGTGTAGACCGCAGGGGCGATGAAGTTGACACGTCCCTGCCTCTGCAGCTTTTCTGCGACGGCCTTTTTCTCAGGTTTGGCGCTGTTGAACACGGCGATGGAATTGCCTCCGAACATGGTCACGATCTTCATGCACGGCACGTCAGTGTCTCCGTCTCCGAAATAGATCATATGCGGGAACGGAATCCTCTTCTTGTCCTCGGCTGTAGATTCATTGACGCGCTTGGCGTCCCTGGAACTGAATATGCCCTTGTTGATCTTGAACATGAACTGGGTCTTCGCCGTATAATCCACGGCGATTCCCGGCCACTCCGCTTCTCCGGCTTCGTTATATATAAAGGTGCATGCGAAGATATGCTTGAACTCGTTGGCGATAGGCGTGCCTTCGATGATCTCCTTCAGGCCTGAAGAGTTGATGTAATGCTCAATCCTTACCCCGTGAGCTTTTCCGTACTCGTTGACGAGGGAAAACCATTCGCGCACGCCGGCGAAGAGACGGATGTGCTTGCCGAACTTCTTGAACTCCTCCCTGCGCAGCTGGATGCCGTGTTTATGGGCCTCGTCGAACATGAGTTTCATGTAGGCGAGTATATTGCTGGCGTCCTGTCCCCGGGCGATGCCGTCGCTCATGCTCCAGAACTCTTCAGGAGTCGAGCCGATGGCCTGGATGAATCCGAATTCCTGCATGTTCCCGGGCGACAGAGTCCCGTCGAAATCGTAGATAAGTGCTACAATCGGTTTCCGTTTCATACTCACTGGTTTAGATAGCAAATATAGCAAAAAACGTTATTAATAATAGTTTTTTTATTATATTTGTCGTATTAAAACCAATTAATTTTCGCTTATGGATCACTATTTAGCCCGACTTCAGAACGCAGCAAGAAAATACTGGGACAAGCCGGCTTTAAATGATATCGGAGGAGAAACCTTCACTTACGGCCAGATGGCCCGCTCTATCGAGCGTTTCCATATTGTCTTTGAAAAAGCAGGTATTGCAAAAGGTGACAAGATCGCCCTCTGCGCCCGTAACGGGGCAAGATGGGGTATCTCTTACCTTGCGGTCAATACCTATGAGGCAGTGATCGTACCTATCTTGTACGACTTCCTCCCGGACAGCGTGTGCTACCTCGTCGACCATTCCGAGAGCCGTATCCTGTTTACCGACAAGGACAAGTGGGAGAAGATGGATATCTCCAAGATGCCTAATGTCAACGTCGTCCTCAATATCGAGACCTGGGAACTGCTTTACTGCAAAGACGAGAAAGTGACTGACGCTTATTCTAAGCTCGATGCGCTCTTCGCCGAGCGCTTCCCTGACGGATTCGGCCCTGACAATGTCGTGTATCCTGTCGACAACCTCGACAACCTCTCCACGATCAACTATACCTCCGGCTCGACCGGCAGCCCTAAGGGCGTAATGCTGACCTATAGGAACTTCAGCGCCAATATCGACTTCGCCCAGAGGTTCATACCGACGTCCGACAAGTGCAAGATGGTTTCGATGCTTCCTATGGCCCATATGTATGGCCTTGCCTTCGAATTCCTCTATCCTCTCGCAAACGGTACCGGAATCTACTGGCTCGGAAAGACTCCGACCCCTTCCGCACTGCTCAAAGCTTTCGCCGAGGTCAAGCCATATCTGTTGATCACTGTTCCTCTGGTCATGGAGAAGATCTTCAAATCCAAGATCAAACCGGTCCTCGACAAGCCTGCGATTTCTTTCCTTACCAAGATTCCGCTTGTCAACAAGCTGATATACAAGAAAATCCGCCAGGGACTTATCGATGCCTTCGGAGGAAATGTGCAGCAGTTCATCATGGGTGGCGCCGCCGTCAATCCTGAAATCGAGAAATGGTTCCGTAAGATCGGACTTCCTTATACTGTGGGCTACGGTATGACTGAGGCCTGTCCTCTGCTTGCCTACGAGCTTCCGTCCAGATATGTCGCAGGATCATGCGGCAAGCCGGTTGACTGCGCCGTCGTAAGGATTGCTTCCGATGACCCTCACAATGTCGTCGGCGAGATCCAGGCCAAGGGCGAGAATATCTGTCTTGGATATTTCAAGAATCCTGAGGCTTCGGCAAATGCATTCACGGAGGACGGCTTCCTGCGTACAGGAGACCTCGGAATCATAGACAACGACGGCAACCTCTTCATCAGAGGCCGCTCCAAGAACATGATCCTCGGCCCTTCCGGCCAGAATATCTATCCTGAAGAGATCGAGGCAGTCGTGAACAATCAGGATTATGTGCTCGAGACTGTCGTTGTGGACAGGGGCGGAAAGCTTGTCGCTCTTGTATTCCTCGACGAACAGGCCATAGCAAAGGCTTTGCTCGATCCTGAGGCAGTATCCGAGATCCCGGAGAATATCCGTGGCGGAGCCAACAAGAAACTCCCTGCATACAGCCAGCTTACCAAGGTGGAAATCGTCAAGGAACCTTTCGAGAAGACTCCTAAGATGAGCATAAAGAGATTTATGTACAAATAGTGACATTTTGGCAGTTTTGGCTGTCTGGAATGTATTTTGACTTATAGCGGACAGCAGCATATGCTGTCCGTTATTATTCAGAAGAATTGATATGAAAGGAAAAATTGGAGTAACCACCGAGAATATATTCCCGGTAATCAAACAGTTTCTTTATAGCGATCACGAGATATTCCTTCGTGAACTTGTCGCCAATGCGGTAGATGCATCCCAGAAGATGAAGGCGCTTGCCTCTTCAGGTGATTTCAAGGGCGAGACGGGAGATATAGATGTCCGTATAGAACTGGATGAGAAAGAAAAGGTTCTCAAAGTCATAGACCGTGGTATCGGTATGACAGAGGAGGAAGTGGATAAATATATAAACCAGATAGCTTTTTCTTCAGCAGGCGAATTCCTCGAGAAATATAAGGACCAGATCGGAAGCATAATCGGCCATTTCGGCCTCGGATTCTATTCAGCCTTCATGGTATCCGAAAAGGTCACGATAGATACTCTCAGCTGGAAAGAAGGCTCAAAAGCCGTGCGCTGGTCGTGTGATGGCAGCCCTGAATACAAGATCGAGGAATCAGACAAGACCGACAGGGGTACAGTCATCACCCTCTATCTTGACAGCGATTCAGCCGAGTATGCCAACAGCGGCAAGATCAAGAGCCTTCTCCAGAAATACTGCCGCTTCATGCCTGTTCCGGTAATCTTCGGAAAAGAGCAGGAATGGAAGGACGGCAAATACGTCGATACCGATAAGGATCAGGTAATCAACAACGTGGAGCCTCTCTGGACAAAGACTCCTTCAGAGCTCAAGGATGAGGATTATCTCAATTTCTACAAGGCCCTCTATCCGATGAAGGAAGATCCGATGTTCTGGATCCATCTGAACGTGGATTATCCTTTCCAGCTTACTGGTATCCTTTACTTCCCGAAGATCAAGGAAAGAATGGCCATCGAGAAGAACAACATCCAGCTCTACTGCAACCAGATGTTCGTTACTGACCATGTGGACAATATAGTTCCTGATTTCCTTACTCTTCTCCATGGCGTGATCGACTCTCCGGACATTCCTCTGAATGTTTCCAGAAGCTATCTCCAGAGCGATGCCAACGTAAAGAAGATCTCCGGTTACATCACCAAGAAGGTCGCCGACAGGCTCGAGGAAATCTTCAAGGACGAGCGCAAGGCTCTCGAAAGCAAATGGGACAATATCAAGCTCTTCATCGAGTATGGCATGCTCTCCGACGAAAAGTTCGGCGAGAGAGGTCTCAAGTTCGCCCTTGTCAAGAACACCGAAGGCAAATACTTCAGCTTCGACGAATACAAGAAGGCCGTGGAAGGGGAGCAGACCGATAAGGACAAGAAGACCGTCTTCCTCTATGCCACCGATATCGAGGGTCAGTATCCTTTCATCGAAGCCGCCAAGAACAAGGGCTACGATGTGCTTCATATGGACTGCGAACTCGACTCCCACTTCGTCAATCTGCTCGAGCAGAAACTCGAGAACGTCCGCTTTGCCAGGGTCGATTCCGACGCCGTCGAGAACCTGATCCCGAAAGAGGAGAAGATCCGTCCTGAGATGAACGAAGAGCAGAGATATGATCTCGAGAACATGTTCAAGGCCGTGCTTCCGGAGGGGAACGACTATTACGTCACCGGCGACAATCTCGGTGAGGACGCGGATCCGATTCTGATCACTCAGAGCGAATTCATGCGCCGATACAGAGAGATGTCGGCTCTTGGCGGTGGAATGAACTTCTACGGAGAACTGCCGAAGTCTTACAATATTACAGTCAACATGCAGAATCCTCTGGTCGCCAAAGTGATGGAGGCCGAGAAAGCCGAGGTCGCACCTCAGGCCGAGCTTCCTGCAGAGGCTCCGGAGTCCGCTACGGAAGAAGAGAAGACCAAAGCGCGTGAGGCCCGCGAGGCTGTGCGCAAGGCCCACAGGTCTGACATCGAGGCATTCGCATCCAAGAACGAAATCCTGCATCAGATTGCAGACCTGGCATTGCTTGCCAACGGCATGCTGAAGGGAAAGGCCCTGAGCGATTTCATCGCCCGCAGCCGCAAGGTCGTGACTGACGCCTATCTTAAATAGAAAAATATATGACAATCTTATTTCTTCTGCTGGTTTGCATCATAGGAATGTGCACCCCTGCCCAGACGGCGATCAATGCTCAGTTGCAGATCCGTCTGAACTCGGCGTTCGCCGCTACTATGGTCGCTTTCCTGATCGGAACTATCGTACTGTTCCTTATCAACATCCCTGTACTGGGCTCCATGGTTACCGGCCTCGCCGGAATCCCGTGGTATGCCTGGCTGGGCGGTGTCTTCGGATTCGCAGCCCTTACCTCGTTCGTCATACTCTTTCCGAAGATCGGAAGCATCCAGACGGTGCTTCTGCCGATTCTGGGACAGATTGCCATGAGTATGATCATCGACAGTACCGGTCTCTTCGGCGCCGAGGTCAAGCCGATGAACCCTATGCGTATAGCGGGAACTCTCGTTGCCGTCGCCGGCGTATTTATGGTCGTACTCAAGAAAGGGGAGAAGAGCGACATGCATCATGGCCATAGGATACTCTGGCAGGCTCTCGGAGTTGTTGCCGGCGCGATGCTGGCGGCACAGTCCGCAGTCAACGGAACTCTCGGCGTCTGCCTGAATTCTCCGGTGCAGGCGGCCTTCATTTCGTCCCTGATTTCGACGGTAATACTGTTCCTCCTGATTCTTTCGATCAGGAATGAACGCAGATGTCTTGCTGGGATGTTCCCGATCAAGGGCCCTCTCTGGATCTGGATTGGCGGATTGCTGGGTCTGGCGATAGTTATCGGTTATGCGGCCTTCGCTCCTATACTCGGAATCGGACTGCTTTCAGTGGTAAGTATTCTGGGCCAGCTCGGAGCGAGCATCCTTATCGACCGTTTCGGCTTTTTCAAGGCCCGTAAGGTACATGTCTCCCTCACCCAGTATCTGGGAATAGCTGTCGTTCTCGCAGGAGTCGTCTTGATATACTTCTAGTTACAAGAACTAACGTATAATGAACCGGTAGCCGAAATTCAGATTGAAGGCTGCCGGTTCATCTGTATAATAGTTCTTGACCCTGCCGGACGATGGCATCTATCAGTCTGTCAAAGAATGACCTTTGACAGATTAGTCATCTCTATGGCCGTAGTCATGGCATCGAAACCTTTGTTTCCGGCCTTTGTGCCGGCCCTCTCCACCGCCTGCTCGATGGTCTCGGTGGTAAGGACTCCGTAGATTACAGGGATTCCGCTTTCAAGCCCTACCTGGGCGATGCCTTTGACTGATTCGCCGGCAACCATGTCGAAGTGGGGAGTATCTCCGCGGATGACGGCTCCGAGACATACGATTGCGTCGTATTTCTTGGACATGGCCATCTTCTTGGCAATTAGCGGGATCTCGAAAGCTCCCGGCACCCAGGCGACTTCAAGATCGTCCGGATTTCCGCCATGGCGGATGAATGAGTCTTCGGCTCCACCAAGCAGCTTGCCTGTGATGAATTCATTGAATCTTGATGCGACGATGCCGATTTTCTGGCCTGACGCAATAAGGTTTCCTTCGAGTGTCTTCATTTTATTGATGTTTTATTGTCTGTTGTTTTCCGTATATGATTATTTGATGTGGAGTATGTGGCCCATCTTGCTGCATTTGGTTCGCAGGTAGCGCTCGTTGTTCTCGTTGCTCCGTATCTCGATCGGCTCTCTGCGTACGATTTCAAGACCATATCCGTCAAGACCGCTGATCTTCTCCGGGTTGTTGGTCATGATAGCGAGTTTCCTGATTCCCAGGTCCGCAAGGATTGCCGCTCCGGTGCCGTACTCGCGAAGGTCAGGCGCGAAGCCCAGCGCGACGTTGGCCTCCACCGTGTCCATGCCCTTGTCCTGCAGGTTGTAGGCGCGCAGCTTGTTGATAAGGCCAATGCCTCGTCCTTCCTGCCTGAGGTAAAGAAGCACTCCGCGTCCGGTCTCTTCAATGCGGCGCAGCGCTTCCTCAAGCTGCTCCCCGCAGTCGCATCTCAGGGAGCCGAAGGCGTCGCCCGTAAGACATTCGGAATGGACCCTGCAAAGTACAGGCTCATCCGTGGTTACGTCTCCCTTCACCAGGGCTACATGATGCTCGCCGGTAATCACGCTCACATATCCATATGCCTTGAAATGGCCATATTTCGTCGGAAGGTCCGCCGTGGTGATCCTTTCCACCGTTTTCTCATGCCTGCGGCGGTAACGGATAAGGTCGGCGATGGAGATTATCTTCAATCCATGTTTCTTGGCAAATGCGACCAGTTCCCTGGTACGCATCATCGTACCGTCGTCGCTCATGATCTCGCAGCATAGACCGCATTCCTCCATTCCGGCAAGACGCATAAGGTCCACGGTAGCTTCAGTGTGTCCGGCCCTAATCAGTACTCCTCCTTTCCTTGCCTTGAGGGGGAACATGTGCCCCGGCCTCCTGAAATCTGCCGGATGGGCATCAGGGGATATGCATTTCATTGCTGTTACTGACCGTTCGACGGCCGAGATTCCGGTGGTTGTCGAGATATGGTCGATCGATACGGTAAATGCCGTCCCGTGGTTGTCAGTGTTGTATGAGACCATCTGGCCCAGGTCAAGCTTCGTCGTGTATGACTCGCTCATGGGCATGCATATCAGTCCCTTTCCATATGTTGCCATGAAGTTTATGTTCTCCGGGGTCGCATGGCGTGCGGCACAGATGAGGTCTCCTTCATTTTCCCTTTCAGGGTCGTCGATGACAACTATCATATGCCCTTCCTTAAGTTCTGCGAGGGCTTCTTCAATCGTTGAGAATTCTTTTTTCTCCATATATCTAAAATCCGTTTTCTGCCAGCCATTCCAATGAAAGGCCGCTTTCTTTTGTTTCTTGTTTTCTTCCTGCCGAAAGCAGCCGCTCCGTGTACCGCGCGAGCAGGTCTACTTCGACGTTGACTACTTTGCCGACCTTGGCATCGCCCAAAGTTGTCACAGCCTTTGTCTGAGGAATCAGGGATACGGAGAATGAATGGCTGTCCACATCCGTAACCGTAAGGCTTACGCCGTCTATCGTGACGGAGCCCTTGACAGCTATATATCTGAGCAATGATTCCGGGAGTTTGACGGTGACTCTTGTCGCAATTCCGTCTCTGACCATGGATCCGATGACTCCGCATCCGTCCACATGCCCGGAGACAATATGGCCCCCAAGACGGTCAGATGCCCTCAGAGCCCTTTCAAGATTGACTTTCGATCCTGCGGCAAGCTTGCTGAGAGATGTCCTGTGGACAGTTTCCGGCATTACGTCGGCGGTGAATCTCTTGCCGTTCAGCGAAGTGACCGTAAGGCAGACTCCGTTGACGGCTATGCTGTCTCCGACGACCGTGCCTTCCGTGACCTTGTCGGCCGCGATGCACAGCGCGATGCTGGATCCATGTCTCGTGACGGACTGGACCGTGCCTGTTTCTTCTATAATTCCTGTAAACATCCGCTATCTGTTTTTTGCATATCCATGTATCAATATGTCCGGGCCGAACTGTCTGACGTCCTTTATCGAGATGTCCAGAGCGTCTGCCATCTTGGGAAAGCCGGCGCCTCCGACTGTTGTCTTCGCATCTTTTCCTCCCAGTATCTTCGGCGCGACGAAGATGTAATATTCATCTACAAGGCCATTCTCGATGAAACTCCAGTTGAGTTCTTCGCCACCTTCGAGCAATATCGAGTCTATGCGCATCTCCCCGAGACGTCGGAGCATGTCACTGATGTCAGTATGCCCATTCTCTGACAGGCAGGGCAGGGTCTCGACTCCGAGCGTGTTCAGTTGCTCCAGTCTTGAAGCCGGCGCTGCGTCCGTGTGGGCGATGATTGTCCTGCATTGCCCGGCCGTCCTGACAATCCTGCTCTCAGGGGATATGGATGCCATGCTGTCCGGAATAATCCGGACCGGGTTGTCCAGCCCCTCGAAGCGGCAGTCCAGCATCGGGTCGTCATATACGACAGTCCCTTTTCCTACGCATATTCCGGAATGGTATCCTCGCAATTGCTGGACGAACTGCCGGGAGGACTCGGATGTCACCCAGCGCGAGTCTCCGTCAGCGGTGGCGATCTTCCCGTCTAGGGTCATGGCGACCTTGAGGGTTACCCAAGGCTTTCTTTCCGTGATATACTTGAAGAAGATACGGTTCTGTTCAAGAATCTCTCCTTCGCACAACCCAGTCTCGACCATGATTCCGTTCTCCCGGAGGATGGCGATCCCTTTTCCTCCGACAAGCGGATTGGGATCGGTGGCTCCGACGATGACTCTTGCGATCCCGGCTTCGATAAGGGCGTCAGTGCATGGAGGCTGCTTACCATGGTGGCAGCATGGCTCCAGAGTTACATAGGCGGTGGCTCCTGCCGGGTTTTCAGTGCAGTCGCGAAGGGCTTCGCGTTCTGCATGGAGGTCGCCATATTTGCGGTGCCAGCCACGTCCTAGGGTGCGGCCGTCCTTGACTATGACGCATCCTACCAGCGGGTTCGGAGATGTGTGTCCCCGGCCTCTCTCAGCAAGCGATATCGCTTCCTGCATGTATTCTCTGTCTGACTCTGACCAATTCATGTCTGTTTTGTATATGAAAAATGCCCTGAATGCAATAAGCACTCAGGGCATAGCTATATCCATACAATCGAAACGACACCGATTCGGCGTCATCCCGACCATATCTCGTCTTCCATCCGGACTGTCACCGTTGGTATCGGAATTTCACCGGTTCAGTCCCCAAAAAGGGGAGTCGCGGACTGTCACCGCCAGTAGGGGATTACACCCTGCCCTGAAGAGATATTTATCTGACGACAAAGGTATGATTTTTTTTTCTTACATCAAAAAGCAAAACCTCTCCAGACACGGCCGTCAGAATAATCTTTTCTCTTCCTTTCTCCATAAGGAGCCGTAGTCTTGGATAGTTTGAACATCCATATGAATGTTCCTTTATCGTTAGCTTCCGTGCTGCTTATTGCATAATATTTATTTTCGGTTGGATTGCTATATGAACTGGTGTTTGTCGTTGGATAATGGGATGTCCACAGATATTTGAAATCATCCTTGAAAACGGTATTTCCCGGTTGTATCTTGCTATTGTAAGTGAAATCCATCTTTTTTGTGCTATTATTTAGCTCTACACTCAATGTCGCTCCCCATTCTTCAAGTATCTTGATCCACTGTCCGGCGCTTAAAGTAAACCATTTGGAGGCTCTGCTATAAATTGGCAGAGTTGTGGTATGGTCTCGTGTCAGATCTCCCAGACCTTCCGTGCTGCCTACTGTCAGCGAGTTTGTGAGGCCGGATTTGTCATTCAAGGCTTGTATTACGGTGCTGCAGTTGGCAAGTCCGGGATGATCTGCCATTTCTGTCGTATATTGATCGTAGGTCCAGCTGCGACCGGACTCCGAACTCCTGACAATTTCCAATTCATTCGCAAGTACCAGGCCGTGGGTATAACCCTCCGTATATTCATCATGAAAGTCGGCAAGGTAAACTATGATTCCTGCTTTGTCTCCCGACAGAGTGGTGCCATCCGCAGGTCTGTGCTTTATGTGCATGTCGTTGAACAGCACATCGCCAATCTGTACGGTGAAGTCCTCGATTTCCGAATTGGCCGGATTAAAGCCCCCGTCTATGATGAATTTCTTATATCGTCCTGCGCTCACGTTTGAGCAGGTGAAGCTGAATATCCTTCCGTCAGGATTCTTGCCGGAAATGAACTTGGACTGTCCGGGTTTTACGAGATAACGGTAGTAACCCTGCCTTCGGCTTGGCTTGAAGACTTTCTGCTCAAAGTCGTAAATCTTGCTGTCGGATGAGAGTGTTTCCATCGCATCAGATTCGGGAAGCTTTGGGAAGAGATAGACCGTACCCTTGATTTCCTCGGCTGCAGAAATGAAGATGAGCCCCATCGTGTGGCCAAGGATAAAAGTGAACGCTCCGTCCTCGGTCAGCCCTCCGTCTCCTACCATAAGGTCGCTGGCAATGTACTTCAGCGTGGTGGACTGGTCCTCCAATGGCATCCATTCATTGATGTATGTCGAAAAGAATCCGGCGGCGCTGTCCCTGTTCCAGTTGACTTTGTCGATGTTGAAATTTTTGTCGTACGGATAATAGGCAAAGTATTTCATGCCCGGGAAATAGTAGAAGGGCTCTCCTTCAGGATTTTTCCATTCGGTTCCGTCGAATGCGAGTTCCAGGTTCTGGTAGTGGGTGGCGCCTTCTCCCGAGATTGAGAATACGCCGATCTTGTCTCCGGCAATGAACCTTGTCCTCATCGATGTCGCGTCGCCGTTGTATTCTTCCTCGTTGCTTTCGTCTGCGCGTGTCGGCTGGTTGCCATAATATCCTCCGTCGGTCACTCTGATGCTGAGTGTCTTCCGGTTCTCCGGCCCGGTTTCTTCTTTGATGATGATGTCCTCTTGAGCGCAACTGCCCATAATCAGGGCCAGAGCTGTCCAGCCCAGACATAATAGATTAATTTTTTCCATGGTTGTTTTTTAAAATATGATTACTGTAAGTACTGTAATGTATATTTTTCTGTTGGACTTTATATCATTTTCCTGCATTTTTTTGTATTTTTTCGCCGGCTTATTCTTTAAGAATTTGAATATGAGAAACATGACAGAAGTCTCGCAGGGAAGACCCCGATCAAGGGTCCTCTCTGGATCTGGATAGGCGGATTGTTTGGTCTCGCAGGAGTCGTCCTTATATACTTCTAGTTACAGGAACTAACGAATCATGAACCGGTAGCCGATATTCAGATTGAAGGCTGCCGGTTTATCTGTATAGTAATTCTCGACCTTGCTGCCGTTGCTGAAGTGGTAGGAGAATCCAGGTTCCACGAACAGATAGCTGTGTCTGGTTATCCTGGCCTGGATGCCTATATTGGCGTTGACTGACCACCTGTTATCTTTGACAGATGCTTTCTCTTCGGTCTTGTCAGTTATCTTATCTCCGGTTATGGCCGTATGCTTAGTCCTGGCATTGGTGCAGAACTCGAACATCGGACCGGCATCGGCATAGAGGCTCAGTCTCTTCCAGGTGAACAGGTCATATTCAGCATATACAGGAATCCCAATATAGTCCATTGAAAGCTCTTGTCTCGCTTTCATTATACTCCTTTCCGAGACGGTCTCGTTCTTTAGTCTGGAATAAACTATTCCGGTACCGACAGACCATCCGGACGCAATCGGGAAACTGATGATGGCGCTCAGGGACGGGCTCTTGGTATGGTTCGTCTTTGTCTCAGTCTGCTGGTTCCTGGTGACATCGAAGAAATAATTGTTCTCGATGGAATTCGTCGGACTTGCATAATATAAGCCCTTGGTGCCCATTCCGTATGAGCTGCCGGAGGATATGGTCTGGGAGGCTCCCATGTTTCCGGAAACTCTTACAGCAGGTTTTTTCCTGGCTGAATAACCGAAGGCAATCAAATCTCCGTCATATTCCTTGATCTCTCTCTCTTTGCGGGCCGGTTTTTCCTCCGTAACCTTGATATCGTCTTCAATATGGATGTCGGCAGGCTCAACGATAATGTCGGCCGGTTCGACAATGATGTCGACTGGTTCAATATCGATTACTACCGGGATTATATCCACCTCCGGTACGGTGACTGTAAACGGAACAGCATCGGCTTTCTTTACAGGAACATAAGCAGTAAGGTTTATATCTTCCGGTCTGGAAAGATCTACGATATGTACAAGAGTATCTTCCTGCTGGACTTGAGCCTCGGCTACCACAGAACTGTCCGGGACGAGGACATCTATGTTTTCCGAAGATTTGTCACGGAACAGAAATACTCCGGCGACAATGGCGGCTGCGGCGGACATTCCAACAGCGGAACTCCACCATGCAATCACGCGTCTGCGCTTCTTAGCTGATACACCCGTCCTGACTGCGTCCCACAGCCCTTCAGGGGCGGCTTCGGTATAGTCTTCGAGACTTTCCCTCAACCTGTATTTCCATTCATTATTACTCATCTCTGTTTCTGTTTAGGTATTCTTTGATTCTTGTCGCCAGGATTTTCTTCGCCCTGAACAACTGTGATGCTGAAGAATCTTCTTTGATGCCGAGCAGGGAAGCTATTTCCTTGTGGCTCTTGTCTTCGAATACGTAAAGGTTGAATACTGTCCTGTATCCGTCCGGCAATTCCTTGATCATCTGCTGGATTACAGAAGCCGGTACGTCTCCGTATGGAGGATCCTCGTCTTCGTCGGGGGTGTCCGGGATGTCATAGACAAGGCTGACCTTGCAGTTGTGCTTCAGATAACGGATCGAGTCGTTGACTACTATCCTTCTTACCCAGGCTTTGACGCTTCCTTCACCCCTGAACTCAAACTTGTCAAGACTGTCGAAAATCTTTATGAAAGCTTCCTGGAGAATGTCCTTGACCTGGTCGGTATCTACCACGTATCTGGAACAGACAGCCGTAAGATACCCCGCGTACTGATTATAGAAAATCTGCATCGCGTTGGTATCTCCTCTTCTGACAAGGGTCAGTATAGTTTCTTCAGCCAGTCTATTTTCTTGTCTTAAATTCAAATCTTTTGCTGTGCGTCTTGCCGTCAGGCGAGGTCCATTTAAGAGTCAACGGTTTATATTCATCTCCGGTGTCAGGCAGTTCATTTATGTCAAAGCATATGAAACTGCTGTCGTAGTAATCTTTGCGGTCACCATTGGTATTCTGGTATAGCCAGACTTCATAAGGGTCAGATAAGTTGCAGTATGCTACGAGATAGAGGTCGTGATGCGCAGGAGCGAAACCCCACCAGGTCTTGTACTCAAGCGTGAGGAATCCGTCCTCTACGGAATTGACCCACGAATCAGGAATATCCAGCCCATGCTTCGGATCGTCAAGGTCCAGGGCAGTACTGCTGGTTATACTGTTATGGAAAATTCCTTTTTCTATAAATCCGCCTTCCCAGTCGATCCAGGCATGTTTGCCATATACCGGGTCCTCATGACTATTGTCGATGACCAGAGAGCACATAAGCCTCTCCATCCCTGAATAGCCCAGAATATAGTTCTGCGGGAGAAGCCTCGTCTTATCGTCAAGCTGGAAATAGATGATTTTTGCCGGAGACTGCTTCACGGTAACTATAGCCATCTTGGGCTCCACGTCTTTTTTTCCGCCATCGAAATTGAAATTAGATGACATGTCCTTTGCGCATGAGAGAGTCATGAGCAGCATGGAGAACAGTATTAAAGGCTTTTTTATCTTCATTACAACAACTAAATCCCAAATTGCATGAACCTTGCACAAAATTAACATAAAAATAATAACTTTGCTCCGTTAATCGGTAAGTAACTAAATGAATTTGATAAATAATCTGCTGCAGGAGCCTTCCTCCGTGCAGGCTATAGTCGTCATTTTCCTTATAATGGCGATGGGCCATGCGTTGGGAAAGCTCAAAATCAAAGGCGTTTCGCTCGGCGTCACCTTTGTTTTCTTCTGCGGAATCATAGCCGGCCATTTCGGCCTTACAGGCAATCCTGTGATGCTTTCGTTCGCCCAGGATTTCGGACTCATAATCTTTGTGTATGCTCTCGGACTCCAGGTCGGCCCCGGATTCTTCAACTCCTTTCGCAGAGGCGGCCTCAAACTGAACATGCTCAGCCTGCTTGTCGTATTCCTGGGCACTGCAATGGCAGTAATCTTCAGTTATGTAACTCCGGTTTCGATCCAGGACATGGTCGGAGTCCTTTCCGGCGCCGTGACAAATACCCCGGCGCTTGCAGCGGCCCAGCAGACCCTCCACCAGATGGGTCTTCCTGAGCATTCTCCCGCTCTCGCGACTGCCGTTACCTATCCTCTCGGTGTCGTCGGAGTGATCATGGCCCTGATCTTCCTGCGCTCCCTGTTCTCCCGTTATCCCGGCTCTTCCGACAGCAACAACCAGGATCAGGACAGCACTTTCGTAGGGACATTCGACGTCGTCAATCCGGCAATCTTCGGCCAGACCGTCAAAGATATATCCTCATCATCCCCTGAACGCTTCGTCATCTCCAGAGTATGGAGGGACAATACGGTGCTGATCCCGTCCTCGGAGACAGTAATCGAGGAAGGGGACCGTCTTCTTGTCATAACTAACCGGGCATCCGAGTCCCTTCTGCAGAAGATATTCGGAAAGGAAGAGAGAAAGGACATGAACGGGGAGGAAATCGACTGGAATAAGCTTGACGATATGCTCGTGTCGCACTCGATGATAGTCTCCAGACCGGAAATCAACGGAAAGACAATCGGTGCGTTGAGGCTAAGGAACCGCTATGGAGTCAACATCTCCAGAGTGATACGTTCCGGAATGAGATTCCTTGCCACTCCGGATCTGGTGCTCCAGCTCGGGGACCGGGTTATAGTCGTAGGAGAAGAGAAATCGATGCCTGAGGTTGAGAAAGAGATAGGAAACGTACTGAAGCACCTCTATGAACCTAACCTGGTCTCTATGTGCATAGGAATCATTCTCGGACTCGTACTTGGCGCGATTCCTATAGCCGTGCCCGGGATATCCGCTCCGGTCAGGCTGGGACTTGCCGGAGGACCGATAATCTCCGGAATCCTGATGGGGGCGCTCGGGCCGAGGATCCATGTCAAGACATATACGACCGAAAGCGCAAATCTTATGCTACGCAGGCTCGGGCTGTCGATCTATCTGGTATGCCTCGGACTCTCTGCCGGCGGACAGTTCTTCGAGACTGTCTTCCGTCCGGAAGGCCTGCTCTGGATAGGCCTCGGTTTCTCGATTACGGTGATACCCGTGGTTCTGGTGGGCGTGCTTTCGTTCAAGGCTTTCCGACTTGACTACGGCGCCGTCAGCGGCATGCTTTGCGGAGCGATGGCCAATCCTATGGCCCTTAACTATGCTTCGTCTTCAGATTACGGAGACCGCCCGGCTTTGAGTTATACTTCCGTATATCCTCTCGCCATGGCGGTCAGGGTAATTCTTGCCCAGCTTCTGCTGGTTATTTTTCTATAGTAACAGCAAGTCCGTCGTTCGCTGAAATAACGAATGGTTTCTTCCCGGCTCCGGAAAGGACGGGCTCGCCATTGCTGGTGCTGATTACTGTGGCTTTACCTCCGAAACGCTTCTCCAGCTCCTTGACGTCGACATGGACCGGTTTGTCGGAAGCGCTGATCGCTCCTACATACCATGTCGTCCCGTGACGTCTTGCAAGAATGCAGAATTCGCCCGGCATCCCGTCGACCAGTCTGGTCTCGTCCCATTCTGTCGGGACTTTTCTCATGAAATCGAGACATACGGCCGGGGCGTCTTCGAGATTGTTAGGCGCAAGCGCGAAGTTCTGGACAGGATTCTGGAAGAGAATTGCCGTGGCCAGCTCGAAGGCGTCGGTCGTGCGGCGGACATTGCCTCTTACCCGGCCATTGGCATCGGGTCTGCCGTTATTCTTGTCCATTCTCTTGTTGAGGAATGCACCTCCGAACTCCATGCTGCCGACTGCGTTCCTGATGAACGGATGCAGGCAGGCGTTGAGGGCTTCGAGGTCGCAGTCATGCTGATTGAAGATGAGATTCTCCGAAGCCCGGACAGCCTCGCTGCCTACATAGTTCGGATACATCCTTTCCCATCCTCTAGGCAGGGTGCAGCCGTGGAAAATGACCATCAGGCCGTAGTCGTCTGCGTCGCTGAGTATCTCCTCGTAGAGGCGTATGGTCTCCTGCTTGTCTCCGCCGAAGAAATCCACCTTTATTCCTTTGACGCCTATCGACTGCATCCAGCGCATCTCCTGTTTTCTGCGTATGGGATCGCTCATGACGTTGACCGGGCCCTGGACGATATCGTTCCACCAGCCGCTGGAGGCGTACCAGAGGAAGAGACTGACGTTCATGCTCTGCGCGTAGGCGGAAAGCTCGGCAATCCTGTCATGCCCGATATTCTCGTCCCAGTAGCTGTCTACAAGACTGAACTTGTAACCCATTGCGGAGGCGAGGTCGATGAATCGGACCTGGTCCGGATAATTTATGCTCGGATCCTGCCAGAGAATCCAGCTCCATGTTCCCTTTCCAGTCTCGTATCTGTGGCGGGGCTCGTATTTCGGAGTCACGACGTCGAAGGCTATAGTAGTCTCGACGATCGGGGCAAGGCTGCTTCCGACGGTGATCGTGCGCCATGCCGTCGCTCCCGGAAGGGCGAAGGCCGGCTCTATGGTCCCGTTACCGTTATTCTCTTCCGGCATGGGGAATCCGATCTTGTAGCCCCGGCCGTCGAAGTCTTCGAGACGGCATCCGCAGTACCGGCTGTCGACTCCAGTCTCGCTGACCAGAACCCAGCCGCCGGCGGTCTTGAAAAGACATGGAAAAGTATATCCATGGCCGAAAGCCGATTTCTTGTCCATAGGGGCGGCGAGTTCGTAGTATTCCTCGTAGCTCGGCTTGGTCCGCTTCCATCCGACCATCGCATCGCTCTGCGGAGTCAGGTATGTTACCGTCCCTTCAGGGAAGCGGAACGATGTCTTCTCGTCCATGACCCTGATGCTGCCGGTCTCGGAGTCCTTCGGGACGAGGTAACGGAAGGCCACGTCGTTGTCGAAGATCATGAATTCGATGTCCAGAAGGCGGCCGTCCGGATTGACGGTATGGAGAATGATATCGTTGGCCTCGCGTCTGACATGGCTTGCCTTGATCCTGTCCATGTCGTATTCGACAGTCTTATGCGAGATTTCCTGACTTTTCAGTGTAAGTCTGGTGAAGTCCGCGAAGTTGGCGACAAGGCCTAAGGGAGAAGGGGAGACCATCCCGTTTCCTTCGTAGCTGATTGAGTAGCATAGCGCGGATTCATCCGAATAACTGAAATCTACGCACAGTTTCCCGTCCGGGCTGATCGCCGAGAATATGGCGGCTGCCAGCATAGTCAAAATAGTGTTCATCCTGATAGTTAATGTTACAAGACAAAGGTAACACTATCGTCAGAGAAAATGTTGAATAATTGCTTTAACAAATCGGTCAAATCACATAAAACGGCGCCGCATTTCTGCAGCGCCGTACAAACGAAGTCATTGGAGGGGTTGACTAAAAGCCGCCTCCCATATTCTGGAACATCTGCTGGATGTATTCAGTCCATTTCTTGTGCTGCTCTTCGGTGAGGACTTTCTTGAGTTTCTCGTCCTGCTCGCTGAAGATCTTCATCATTTCATCCTGGTCAGGCATGCCGCCTTCCATGAGTTTTGACATTTTCTCTCCCTGCTCCTTGAAGATTTCGAGAACCTTAGGATACTGGGCGTCGGTAAGTTTGACGACATCTTTCATCTGATCAGCCTGCATCTTTGCCATTTCCTGAGGGTCCGGCATCTGGCTGCTGGTGCTTGTTGCAGCATTGGCTGTGCACACGCCAAAGAAAAGCAACATGCTCGCAATGGCTACTTTAAAAATACTCATCTTCATATTAGTGTTTTTTTTATGTAAGTATCACAAAGCTAATAAATCAGATGTTTTTCAGGCATTTTTTTCGACCAACTGCCTATATTATTCGATGAATTCCGCAGGGGCTTGCATTCAGGTCAAATAATTATAGCTTCGTGGCCTGTTGAAGGAAGGAAACGTCCTGAAAGGTCCCTTGTTTCGAGGCGGATGAAACCGAACGGAGTCCCGTCAGTACAGGAGAAACTCTCTGAATCTGCTATGGCTTTGTCCATTACAAGCTGGACCTTGCCGTCCTTGTCGTTGACCAGGCTGAGAACTGTCGTCGCTCCATGGGGAGTACCGAGTACTGAGAGAAGTAATTCTTCCGGGGCGAAAGATACCCGCGGAATGCCCAGGGCCCCGCAAAAATCCCTTGTCACGAACGGTTTGTCCCCGCTCGTGACATATAGCCAGAACTTGTTCTGCTGTCTGTTGGTAAGGAAGACTGTCTTTACGACAGGGGCGCCAAGGGCTTCTCCGATGGGGATACATGCCTCCATTGTAGTTCCGTCTCCGGTGTCGACTCTGCTGAATGGGATACCGAGTGCGTCAAGTTTTCCGAAGATTGCACGCTTTGTTTCGGAGGAGAATTCTTCCGGACTATAATTTTTTATTTCTGAAATAAACATGTCATAAATATAGTCAAAATATTGAAAAACAACATTGTCTTTATTTTCGTAACCATAAAGTACGTTTTTTACTTTAATTATCGAAAAATATTCTTAACTTTGAAACCGAAACTATACGTAATAGTGGATTAAAGTTTTGAAAATTAAGCTATTACGATGAAATCGGATAACATTTAACACTAATTTGACTGCTACCGTGTGATACGGTTGGTATGACTTATATTAACAACAAACTTTTATAAACCAAGTGGAGATTTATTTCTCCGGACACTAGCGCTATTTATGAAAAAAGTATTATTGGCTTTTGCTCTCGTCGCGATGATAGCATGCGGCGGAAGCGATGATTACCATGCAGAACTGCCTTCCCCGTACCCGGAAGAGATTCAGGAGCCGGATCCGAATCCAGATCCGAACCCTTCTGATCCCGCAGATATCACTCCGGGTGACGATTGGACAAAAACCGAGGTTTCCGAAGGCCTTGTACTCTGGAGTTTCAGTGGTAAAAGTCCTATTACAGGCACGAATCAGATTATAGACGTAGCTGATGTCGATATGAACAATCCTCGCTACAGTTTCCATGTCAAATTCCACAATCCCGATTCAGTTTCCAACATTTTCAAATCCACAGGAGCTGTCGTAGCTACTAATGCCGGCTATGGCCCGGTTTCAGTATTTATCAAGGACCATGGAATCGTCAAGTCTGAGATCGATCTCTCGATGAACGCTGATAAATCCGATTATGAGTATGCGTGGTGCAATGATGGCGGAGTCTATGGCGCCGCCGACGGAACAGTCACCATCGAGCATACCAGAATAGGCCGTAATCTCAAGGAATTCAGCGAGTACAACCTTGGACGAAAAGATCTCAATATCGTTACCAGCGCTCCAATGCTGATTGATGATTACGAGGCTGTAGGTTATAAACTCGATCAGCATGCATCTACTAAACATAAAGAATATATAGAACTGCAGGAGCAGGTCAATCCGCGTACTGCCATAGCTAAGACTAAGGGTAACCACCTCCTTTTCGTGGTGGTGAACGGACGTCTCACCGGAAAGGCGGACGGTATGACCATCGCTCAGCTTACAAAGCTTCTTGTGGAGACTTTCAATCCTCAGTACGCACTCAATATGGATGGCGGCGGTTCCTCGACTCTTTGCGTAAAGGGCCTTGGCGACCCTGTCACCAACGTAGTCAATTATCCGGTAAGCAGCAACAAGCGTTTTGACCATACCGGTCAGAGATTACGCCGTACCACTTTCTATATAATGGACTCCGGGAAATAATCCCTGTCTATCAGAAGAACACATATTTCTAACAAATTATTCTTTTTATGAATCATAACTATTGTGCAAAGTTACTCTTTGCATTGCCAGCTATGCTTGGGCTTTCTATGCTCTTTGCAGGGCAGGTAATGGCGGAGCCTCAGACTCCGCCGGCAGGAACTGCGGGGACTATTACAGTCAGCGGAACCATTACAGATGAGAATGGACTCCCTCTTCCTGGCGCCAGTGTATTCGAAGTAGGTAATTCCAGCAATGGAATCGTTACTTCTCTTGATGGTAATTACTCGATCGTCGCTCCGGCTGACGCTTCACTCGAGTTTTCATTCATAGGCTATCTTACCCAGACCGAAAAGATTTCCGGCCGCAATACTATCAACATCTCGCTTCTTCCTGACAATGAAGAGCTTGAGGCTACCGTAGTCGTCGGTTATGGTACTACCAAAAAGGTCAATCTTACCGGTGCGATCTCGACAGTGAAGTCCTCGGATCTCCAGAACCGTTCGGCTCTGGATGTAGAGAGAATGCTTCAGGGTTCAGTGCCTGGCCTTAACATCACCACATCATCCGGCCGTCCTGGACAGGGCGCTTCTATCAACGTCCGCGGTCTGACCTCTATCAACGGTGGTTCACCTCTCGTACTTATCGATGGTGCAGAGGGCGACCTCGAGAGGCTTAACCCTATGGATGTGGAGAGCATCTCCGTAATCAAGGATGCATCTTCTGCCGCTATCTACGGAGCGCGCGCTTCTTACGGTGTGATCCTCGTTACAACCAAGAGCGGAGGCAATAAAGACGGCGATGCAACAATCACATATAGCGGACGTTACGGATGGACCGCTCCTACCGTTTCGACCGATTTCGAGACAAGAGGTTACAACTCTATTTATATCAATAACCTTTTCTATAAGTCGTATGCCGGCGTCAATGCTGCAGCGTATTCTGATGAGGATATGATCGAGCTCTGGATCCGCCGCAACGACAAGACCGAACATCCTGACCGCCCTTGGGTTACCGTTGGTCAGGAAGGCGGACGCGACGTGTATAACTATTATGCCAACACTGACTGGTGGCATTATTTCTTCAGAGACATCAAGCCGGCACAGAGCCATGGCATCAGTATCAGAGGCGGTTCTGAGAAGGTTAAATATCTTCTCTCGGGCGGATATAACAGCCAGGCCGGTATGTTTGCTGTAACTCCTGACAACTACAAGAAGTTCAATCTGCGTAGCAAGATTGACTTCCAGGCTAACAAGTGGCTTAGCGTAAGCAACAATACCACTTACTTCACCAGCCGCTACGATTATTCCGGATACAGCAGCGTGAACAACATGTTCCTGCAGAGTACTGTAGGAAACTTCGCTTCTTTCCCTACCCACAACCCTGACGGTACAAGTGTCTACCAGACAAAGTACTATAGCGCTAGCGGCGCTAATATGATTGCAGATGCCGCCGGCGACAAGCACTACAATCATATTCAGGAGTTATCTACAATCACTGAAGTGACTATTACTCCTTTAAAGGATCTTGTCATCAAAGCCAACTACAATTACGTATTCTATTTCAACAGGTACGTAAACAGATACGTCAATGCTCATTACTCCCAGTATCCTGGAGTTATCGGTACGTATGATACAAGTCATGGACAGGATCGTCTTGTTGAAGACCTTGATGACAATTACTATCAGCAGGCCAACATCTTTGCAACCTATACTAAATCTTTCGGAGACCACAACTTCAAACTCATGGGTGGTGGTAGCTGGGAGACAAAGTACCTCAAGACTGTAGTGGCAACTGGCTATAGCCTGATGTCCGAGGAACTCAATGACCTTAATCTCGTAGGTACTGATTCTGACGGAAACAAGCGTGTTGAGGGTTCTGGAGGACAGAACCGTTATACTCTTCTTGGATTCTTCAGCCGTTTCAACTATGACTTTAAGGGTAAGTATCTCTTCGAATTAAATGCCAGATATGACGGTACTTCCCGCTTCAAAAGGGGACATCGCTGGGGATTGTTCCCGTCGGCATCTCTCGGATGGAGACTTTCTGAAGAGCCGTTCTTCAGCTCTCTGCTGCCGGTGGTCAACAATGCCAAAGTTCGTTTCTCATACGGTCAGCTCGGTAACCAGAATGTGGGCTACTATGATTATATACGAAAGATTTCCCTTGACGAGCAGACATATCTGTTCGAAGGAGGCAAACCAGTCATCGCAAAAATTGGTGCGCCTGTAGCAGGAGATCTTACATGGGAGATTGCTACCCATTACAATCTCGGTCTCGATTTCAATATGTTCGACAACAAGATCGATTTCTCCGGTGAGGTTTATATCCGTGATACCAAGGATATGCTTGTATCTGGAAATGATCTTCCATCTGTGTATGGCGCCGCTGCCCCTAAGAGAAATGCTGCCGACCTTCGTACAAAGGGTTATGAACTTTCTCTTAGTTGGAGAGATTCATTCAATATCGCAGGACGTCCTTTCAATTATGGAATCAAGGCTATCTTCAGTGATTATGTTTCCCATATCACTAAATTCGATAACCCTACCAAGTCCCTTAATAAGTCCTACTACGAGGGTATGAAATATGGTGAAATCTGGGGCTACAAGATAGGAGGCCTGTTCGATTCCGATGAAGAAGCTCGAAGCTATGAAGTAGACCAGTCTCCTGTAAATTATATTATCAATGCTTCTGCCGGTTCAGAAAACGGACTCAGGGCCGGAGACCTCAAGTTCCTCGACCTTAATGGCAACAAACTCATAGACAAGGGACAGAATACGGTTGATGATCCGGGTGACCGCCGCATAATCGGTAACAGCCAGCCTCGTTACAACTATGGACTTACCCTTAACGGTTCATGGGCAGGCTTCGATTTCTCGGTATTCTTCCAGGGCATAGGCCATCAGGACTGGTATCCTTCACAGGATGCACGTTTCTTCTGGTTCACATATGTAAGACCTTACGCTACCTATATCCCTAAGGACTTCCAGGATCAGTACTGGAGCGAGGATCATAAGAATGCATACTTCCCGAGACCTCGTGGATATGTTGCACTTGGTAACGGCGGAGACCGTGAGCTTTCTGCAATCAACGACAGATATCTCCAGAATATCGCCTACTGCCGTCTCAAGAACCTCACTTTCGGCTATACGATTCCGGTAGAGCTTACTAAGAAGATATCAATCTCTAACATTCGTCTCTACTTCACAGGTGAGAATATCGCATACTGGTCGCCTCTTGCCAAGCATACCAAATATATGGATCCGGAGGGCGCAAATGTCGGAAACTCCTCAGTTTACCCTTGGCAGAAGACCTTCATGTTCGGTATCGACGTAACATTCTAATAAGGAAGCATCATGAAAAATATATTCAGATTATTAACTCTTTCAGCTGTCCTGAGTCTTACATGTTCCTGCGAAGGTCTTCTTGATGAATATCCACTTGATGACCTTAGCCCGGATACATTCTACTCCACCAGGGAGGAGCTCATGGCTTTCAGCAATAAATTCTATACTATAATCGACGCTCCTTATGTGGAGGGCGCTGATATCTATGTCCCTGCATCCCTTTCCGAAGAGGTCAGAGGTGACAGGCAGATCCCTAACTCCGGCGAAGGCTGGTCATGGACAATGCTCCGTGATATCAACACTATGCTTGGCTATCTTGATCATTGTGATGATGAGGCCGTGCGTCTTGAGTATGAAGGCCTTGGACGTTTCTTCCGTGCCTATTTCTATTTCGACAAGGTAAAGAAGTTCGGTGACGTCCCATGGTATGACAAGGAACTTGAGTCAGATGATCCGGATCTCTACAAGCCGCAGGATTCCCGCGAACTTGTGATGCAGAATATCATCGCTGACCTTGAATTCGCTATAGCAAATCTTCCTGCAAACAAATCTACGGTACGTGTCACTAAGTGGACAGCGCTTGCTCTCAAGAGCCGTGTGTGTCTTTTCGAAGGAACCTTCCGCAAGTATCATGCAGGGGATGTGTTCGTGGCTTCTCTCCCGTCAGATGCCAAGCCTTATACCTGGTATCTCGAGCAGGCAGCCGATGCCGCATACTCCTTCATCACAACCAGCGGCTATACCATCTATAGCAACTCGACTTATGCCCTGAACTATCGTTATCTTTTCTCTACCAACAATGCAACAGGTGAGGAAGACATACTAGTGCGCCATTATGACGCCAACTTCAGCTCAACACATAGTTCCGGAGCCAACTTCAATACTCCTTCTCTCGGAAGGGAGGGTATGAACTATAAGATTTTCGCAAGCTATCTCATGAAGGACGGTTCCCGTTTCACCGACAAGTATGGCTGGGATACGATGTCTTTCTATGAGGCTGCTCAGAACCGCGACCCTCGTCTTTCACAGTCTATCCGTACTCCTGGTTATATTGTCGATGGCGAAACCATATTGAGCGCTCCTGAAATCAAGAACTCTGTTACCGGTCTCCAGCCTATCAAGTATGTTACAACCAGAGACCAGATGGTATATGCGAAATCAGATATCGACCTTATTGCTTTCCGTGCCGGCGAGGTTTATCTCAACTACGCAGAGGCCAAGGCTGAACTCGGAACTCTTACTCAGAGCGATCTCGAGATGTCTCTCAACAAGCTCCGTGACCGCGTAGGAATGCCTCACCTCAATATGGCAAACGCAAACGCTAATCCTGATCCATTCCTTACCAACACAGAGTGGGGCGGCTTCAGGAACGTCACTGGCGACAATAAGGGCGTGATCCTCGAGATCCGCCGCGAACGCGCTGTAGAGCTTTGCCAGGAGGGCTTCCGTTACGACGACCTTATGCGCTGGAAAGAGGGTAAGGTCCTCGAGTCGCAGTTCTATGGAATGTATTTCCCTGGTGAGGGGAATTATGACTTCGACGGCGACGGTACTATCGATGCCTGCATCTTTAAGGGTACCAAACCTTCTGTCAATGCTAAATACTTCTTTGAGATAGGAAAAGACATTATTCTCAGCAATGGCGACAGCGGGTATATCAATCCTCACAAGAACATTGTCTGCAAGTGGAATGAGGAAAAGGATTATCTTTACCCTATTCCTATCTATGACCGCCAGCTCACAAACGGAAATCTCAAGCAGAATCCGGGCTGGGATGACAAGTTAACTTTTAGCGAATAAACAGCCATGAAAAAGATATTATTGATCCTTAGCGCATTCGCGCTGCTGCTTGTCTCCTCCTGCGTGAAGGATAATGAAGATAAAGTACCTTTCATGAAGGGTACCTTCTATACTGCTTCCTTCGCTGATGTGGACACTGTGGTGACTGTTCCTCAGGTTACCAAATCCATCGATATAAGAGTTCTTGCCGATACCCTCAAGGGTACTGTCGCAAGCGACAATGTGACTATCACTCTCGGCGTCGATCCGGACTACGTTGAAGAATTCAACAAGGCAAACGGAACCAATTATGTAATGGCTCCTATAGGTTCTTATGAATTCACAAACAGTAAGGTTTCTCTCTTCAGGTATAATGTGGTTTCCACTACAGGTTCAATCAAGGTAGGTGCTACATACGATATGGATATGAACACAGTCTATATGATCCCTATCGTAATTGCATCCGTAAGCGGTACCGAAGAATATGAGGTGTCCAACGATAAGATTGGATACATCCTTCTCGGAAGGGCATATAGCCCGATTGCAATGGGCGCCGGTACACCGGATGACCCGTATGTGATCAGATCTGCAGAAGAGTTCGGAAAGATCCGTGAGACTCTTATCGAAGGCTCCAAAGTTTACTACAAACTTGCCGTTGACGTCGATATGTCATCATTCGGCGACTGGGAGGGCCTTAACGGAGAATCCCCTTATACCAGAGCTATCGATTTCGATGGTGACGGCCATACTCTCTCTAATCTTACCTGCCGTTCGACCGGTACTGGAAATGGCGGTCTGTTCAGCGTGCTCAACGGAGAAGTCCGTAACCTGAATATCGTCAATGCTAAGATCGGCAACGCTGATAATAAGAATTCAGCCGGAATAATTGCCACCTTCGGCGGTTATCACAATGATAAAGTCGATTTCAGAGGAAGCGCAATCAATTGCCATGTACAGGGAACGATCACAACTACTGCTTACGGTAATGGCGGTATCTTCGGATACGGTTACGGCGTCACGATAGAGCGCTGCTCTGCCGATGTGGAGATCACAGGAAACCATCACTGTGCAGGTATCGTAGGTTATCTTCCTGAGAATGGCGGAAATACAGTCAAGAACTGTTATTCTACCGGTACTATCAATGGCACAAGGTTCCCTGCAGGAATAATCGGATATGTCGTAAAGGGCGGAAAAACTACAGTTTCCTGCTGCTACTCGACAATGACTCTGGTTTCATCCAACTTCGGAGGCGCTGCCATGATCGGACGTATCGACAACGCTACTGAAAGCGACTATGATGTAGTGGAGAATTGTATCGCCTGGAGTGATCGTATCGCTTGTACCAGAACATCCAATGGCGATGAAAACTATAGCGTAGGTGCTGTTGTCGGCGATTGCACCGGAGCTCTCGGAAAGATTTATCTGACCAACTGCTTCCGCAATCCGGATATGGAGTTTGTTGCTTCTGCACCACTGAACATACTTTGCGACCAGCCAAACTTCGATCCGTCGAATCCTCCTAGTGGCGCCGGTACTTCAGACGGTGCTGCCAAAGGGCACATCTATCCGTACCATGGAGTCGCAGCAGCCGCTGGCGCTACATGCTCTCAGGTTGCCAAATCTCTCGGTTGGGACGAGAACATCTGGGATCTCAGCGGAGATCTTCCGAAACTCAAGTAAATCCTGATACTCTATAAACGACAAGGCAGAACCCTCGGGCTCTGCCTTGTTTTTTATGTATGATAAACTATCTGATCAGTTCGTCAGGACAATAGATTCTTATCGTCAGCCCTCCGGAAGTGAAGTCGAGCTGGCCGAGAAGCAGAGCATTATTGAGGAAGGAGAGAGCCTTGCTGTCAGTCACGATGAACGGACGGGTATATTTCTCTCCCATGTCTCCGTTGTTCTCGATAAAAATTGTGCATTCTTCACCTTTGATATCCTTGCCCTTGATCATATAGCGGGCGGAAAGAGTCCTTCCGGTCGGCTTTCCCACCTGCGTGTCTACTCCGGTCGGAAGGACTTCTCCCTTGAAGTTCGGGCAGTCAACGGTCCCGGAGAAAGGAATCATGGTTATCGAAAGCGAGTCTGCGGTAACAGTCTGGGCTCCGGCGATGTCTATTTTGATGGTAAGTACTTCCTTGTGGCCGGCAGGCGCCCCGATCTTTTCGACGGGGCCTTGGGCGAAGGATAAGATGCTGACTGCGCAAAGGCACAGCGATGATATCAGTTTTTTCATGATCAATTATGTTAATGTAAGACAAATATATTCATTATATTTGTTAAGTCAATTGTTGATACTATGAAGATTACAAAGTTTTTGACTGCCGTCTTGTTCGGCATCGTCCTTCCGGCATCGGCGAATGCCGGCAAAATCGTTACCGACAGTATTCATAGCGAGATACTGGGAGCAGACGTGACCTGCAATATCTATCTTCCTGACGGATATGATGTTGACGGGACGGGCTATCCTGTAATATATCTCCTCCACGGCCTGACCGACACTTATACGGCCTGGGTCGAGAAGGGCAATATGGTTCCTCTGGCCGATGAACTTATTGAAACCGGGGAGTCTTTGCCTGTAGTCATAGTCATGCCGAATGCCGGAGGGCCGGATACGGTCAATACCTGGAACGGTTATTTCAATATGCCCGGATGGAATTACGAGGACTTCTTCTTCGGCGAACTTATGCCATGGGTCGAGTCCAAGTACAATGCTGGCGGTTCCAAGGAGCGCAGAGCCATCATGGGCCTGTCCATGGGTGGCGGTGGAAGTACGGTCTATTGCCAGAGACATCCGGAATGTTTCTCGTCCTGCTATGCCATGAGCGCATGGCTGGATAACGATGACAGCCTGATAAACGGGGGAGGGGAAGAAAACAAGTTCTATCATGTCTGCAAGGCTGTCCATGACCGTTCAGCCCTGGCTTTCATGGAGAACGCCGACGAGACGGCTATCGCAGGACTTCGTACCGTCAAATGGTTTATAGACTGCGGCGATGACGATTTCCTCTTCGATCTATCGGTCCGTCTCCATCAGTTGATGAGGGACCGGGGCGTCAAGTCTGAGCTTCGCGTCCGCAACGGCGTCCACAACTGGGAATACTGGCACGATGCTCTCCGCATGGCCCTCCCTTACGCGTCCCGGAATTTCAATATGAACAATCCGCTCCTCGGCAAGAAGAGTGTCAGCTTCTAATGAATGGTTATTTAAAAATTGAGATAAACATGTTGAGAAAATTCTTCTTCATATTATTGGCCATTGTGTTTTCTTGTGCTTGTTCTTGTGGAAGTAAGAAGCATCAGAATACAAGTAATGTTGTCGTATCAGTAGAGCAGATTGCCGAAGAGGACTACAACCTGATCGGAGAGAATCTTCATGCATTCCTGTCCCAGAATGCAAAGCCTTTGAAAAAGTGGGCGTTCATGGAATGGGGATACAAGATTCCAAAGCCGAAGGGAATAAGGATTACTGGCGACGAATTAAAGGAGTTTCTCAGTATAGATAAGGTTAACAATTATCGCCCTATTCATCACGTGAGCAGAAGCGAGTGGGTGGAACGTCTTCTGGACTCAGATGTGGAGTATATGTATTGTGGCACTCTCGATTTGTCTGATTCGCTTGATTGTTATATATACATGGAAGAGGATAAGGAAGCGGTGGGGGCCTGTGATGCCTTTGCCCTGTTAGTGAAAAATGGCTCGGTAACAGACAAAATCCAACTGGCTTGTGAAGGTTATGGCATGTGGGATTCGATTGAATCCAACCGAATCTCCAGAAATACTATAGTAATAAGTTCTGCTGCTGTAGATATAGTTGATGAGGATGGTAATAATCCAGAAACATACTACGCCATTCGCATCAATGATGATGGCACAACCTCCTGGTCCAATGCTTCAAAATCCGATTTCAATAAGCCCACCTGGAACTTTTAGGTAACTATCCCACCTTTTTACTCTATCCAATAATCGAAGTGAATCAATTCTTTGGCTGTGTCATAGGGGACAAATACTGATTCTCCTGTACACCACGATGTCCGAAGATAAGCACAAATCCCATCATCATACAAACTAAGAAAAATAATCTTCGGCATAGAGTGTAATATCCAATAGCCACCCCAATGACCATAGTGTACATAAAAGAATCTGCTGAGATAAGCCGCCCTGCCCTTGTTGATTCTATTCACATTACTTCCAAATCTACGAATACCACCAAGATACTGTGAAAGGAGTTTTTCAATCTCAGGAGTCATATACAGAATGACCTTATCTGAATCAAAACCGGGAACATATGCAAAGCGTTCAAGGGCCTGTCGCATCTCCACAAAAAAAGCGTACTCATCATTAACATCAATTGGAGGAAAACTACCTTGATACCTACTTATCTCAATGCAACAAGGCATAGAATAGAAAATCGAGTTGTCTGGTATATCCTTGTCAGAGCACTCGGACATAATTCTGTTTATTGCTTGATTCACCACAGAATCTGTCGAGAAAGTCCGGAGCTCAAGAGACCATTCTTTCCAGTCTTGAATAAAAGCATCGATGTTCTTCTTATTTAAACGCTGATACTTCTTATCCTTGACAAAGGTTGGTTCTATAGGCGGAGACAACAATAGTTTATCCTGCTGTCCTTGTTCTCCATGTGATTTATTTGTGGAGAAACCAGAGCAAACCAATACAACCAAAGCAATTACAATTGTAAAAGCTAGCCAGCCAGATGTCTTTTTGATTTTCATAATCACAAAGTTAGCATTTTATTTTACTATTCCTCCTCCTTCTCCAGAAGGATTTCCTGCAAGAATGGGTAGTCTTTTGGAAGTAAAAAAGAGAGAAAAAGCCAAGGCAAAACCTTGGCTTAACTCTGTAACTATTTTGATTGTCAAATCAATACTCCTCCTCGTTGAAGATAGAAAAACATATTGATTATCATGTAATTATGAGATGAATCTTGTTTTTATACAAACAAATATTTACTTCTGAGGATTTCAAAAAAGAGGTTTGTTTGTATGTTCACCGTCTGACTGTTTCCTAAAAGTCCCGTTACTATAATAGTTTATTGGCGTCAAACTGGTAACCTGCTGCTCTCAGTTCCTTTGCCACCTTAAATTTCCAATCAGAGGACATAGGTGTATAAACCACCCCGCCCAAATCACCAGGGATTTCCAAATCCCCTTTTACCAAAGCACAAACATGATTACGACCAAGTTTAGCACATAAATAACCATGTTCAAAAACAACATTCTGGCGAGCTCTATTACGATATTCTGCCTGTTCTTTGGCTTTTCCTTCATCACATGGAGTATAGAGAACAATACCAAAGCCAACGTTGGTATACTTCTCGATTTTCTCGATTATGGTTTGGCCCTCGTTTGGCTGTTCGCGAAGAACAATGGGGTTGAAACCTATCTCTAACAGAAACACCTTAACCTCGTTCATGGCCAAATCATCATGGCCATGAACGATAAAAATTTCTTTGCTTAATTCTTTACTATCCATAGATTTAGGTTCTATTACTTTTGTTTGTTGTTTTCCAATTGAAATAGATTCAAGCTTACTTATCAAAACAGAAACGTTTGATCTAATAGAGTCGTATACATGTTCCAGGACATATCCATTGCCAGAGCAATCTGCATTTTTGAACTTTAAGAAGTCTGGATCAGAAGAATCAAAGTACTTACTAAATAGAATAGCTGCTGCAGCATACCATTTATGAAATGCTTCAATTGTTTCTCTGAGATTGGCATTATCTTCTGGAGAATTTAAAAGGCAAGAATAATCCGATTCGAGTTGTTTAATATGAGCTATATCATCTTTAAGTTCAATGTTTGGAAGAATATTCTGTTCCACGTAATCGATTGCAACAGAATTAACTTCTGTTATTATCCCATCACCGCCGGTAAACATAACTGCATTTATCCATCCAGCATTCTTTAAACCTTCGCATATCCTTGATATCTGTCCAAGGTTAGTATCTGGATTTGCTGAAGCAATATTCGATAATAAAAGATTGCCAGAATGCTTTGAATTTATATAGTCATATAGACTTCTTAAGAAAAAGTGTTTTGCGTCTCGTTCTGTCATGATTTTTCAGTTGTTTCCCAAAATGATTCTCAATATGTACGGTTTATTTGTGTATATGTGTTGGCCGGTGACACGAATTAAGTCTACCCCTCAATTCCAAAGAACCATAGCCCTTTCTTTGAACAAGTATTCATAATTGGATACTTGTCGGGGAATCGCCATGCAATTAGTTCACTAACGCTTGAATCACCGCAACGATTGAGCTCACAACAGTCTTTCACTTTTGCAGCAGTAATAACCCCATTATTCAACAAGTTGTCCCAATGTGACCTGATATCATCAAGTGTATTCTCTTCAATGAACTTCGATGCGTGTCCATGCATGTTTGTTCCTAGGCCAAAGCAATTGAATGTATCAAGTACCTGTCGAACCTCATCTGCGCTTAGATTCTTAATTCTTGATGAAGATGTCAACTTCTTTACTAGTTTTGCACTTCTGACCCGTCTGAGTTCGTGTTCCCGGTTCTGTTTGTAATGTAGTGATATCTCTTTGAAATACCTTTTAATCAAAGCCCGTTGAGAAGATTTCTTACGCGGCTGAACCTTGTTAAGGTCTTTTGAGACACATCCCTCGCTCTCATGCTCAAGATAGTTGAAGAGATAATCCACTTCTTGAAGAAGTGTAAAACCATCGGAAACCATATCTTGGCATCGTCCTGTAACCTTACTATAAATGTTGGCAAAATCGATGTATCTGGAACACTGTGCAAGATACTTATCCATCTTGTCTGTCTCGGCAGAATATGTAGGCAAACTCGTTAACCTATCAAAGCCAACACGTCCGTCCTCAAACTCAATTTGATATTGTTTCTTTCCTTTATTCCAAGAAGTCACGATCTTAGATTTCTTATTACGCCAAAGTTCGGTATAGAATGATTCCACTTCACGTAAATCAACGTCATCCGTCCCTATCTCGTATCTTTTACTGAACGCTGTCCCCGTAAGATTAGCCGACGAAACCAAACACCAATCATCAACTATGTATACCTTGGCGTGTAAACTCTTCAGGGATTTAATTGAGCCCGGATGGTTGCGGATAAACTCATCAAAGATATCCTGCCGTATAAATCCGGTTTCTATATCGGTGATAACCCTAAAATCTATGTCACTTCTCTTCCAGGATCCGCCGATAATACGCAAAATGTCTTTTTTTGCGCCAATAAATGGAGTGCAAATCCAGATGCGATGCTTTGCTTTGTCACAATACGCTCGGAGCGTCGAAGCAAGTGAGGAATAGGAATAAATCATATGGCGGATATTATGTATTTTTATTCTTCACAAATGAGAGAGACCGTTTTGGTCTATCCCTGTCGTGGCGAAGTTTATCGAGCTGGAGTGAATAATCTCTAATTGTAACATCACTACCTATAGATTGCCCAGGTTTAATACTTATTGCTTTTGCACCGTCTAGTTCTTTGATAAAACTAAAATGAGCTTTACAGTTTTTGTTCCGGGGATGAGCATGGAGCATCACCCCTGTTTCTTCTGCGCAATCATACCTCTCTATCTCCATTTCTTCGGAAAAGGCGAACCTTTTTGCCTTTTGAACTAATTGCGATATTTCAGATTCTGATATTGTTCCATCTTCATAGTATATAACTCTATCTGAGTATAGTACGGTCAAAAGATTAAGTTGGACAACATCATTCCTCTTGGTTACAAAAACTTGACAAGATTTCCTCGTCCCAATCTTATAGATTTTTGAATCATAGAGTAGAAGCATCAGCTTTGCCGAAATAGGCATAAAGATTTCGATTCCTTTTGAACCAATTCCATAGCTAAGTGAATCACAAATTCTTTCAAGATATTGATCATATTCAAATACAGGATCGTCTGACGTGATGAAAGGCCTGTCTGTTTGATTAATGAGGAGTTTCATGGAAAGATCCAAACTTTGAAGAAACATTTCAGGAAAAATGTCCATCATAAGGTCAACAGAGCCGCGCATCGTCTCATCTATCTCTGATAATTGTTTCTTCAAATCTTCTGCCGGTTTCATTGATAACAATAGAGTCTTCATTTTCGATGCAGTATTTCGAATCAAATCAGCAGAATGCTTCGTCCGCGAATTCTGAAGCATTATAAATGCTCTTATTCTCTGCAATTCGCCTTGACTTAGTTCCGGATATTTACCGGCTAAAATTTTACTTATTATTTCAGAGATGTCCGCCTCAATTGCGCCTAATTGTTTCTCGACATCAAGACTTTGATAAAAATAATCCTTGCTGCACTGGTCTTTTATTGGCACCAAGCCCAGTGACCTTCCTTGACCAAGATGGTATGCAGCAATAGTCTTATCATCAGAAGAAAAATTCCGAAGGTAAAACTGGGGGACATAATGCTGGTTCTTATTATCTGCCATGATACTGACTAATCTATTAATACATGTAGTTCAATGTTTTATACTAGATATTTGTCAAGGATAGCTTGTTTTATTCTAGGTGATGACATAACTATGGGTATAGATTCTTGGATATATTTCCCATTATTTGAATTCTACAGAAGATTAGAAATAATAATATTTCGCGTAGTCTTCTCTACCTAAAGACTTATAGAAAGCTTCTTTTACAATGGACTCTTCATTCGGATAGATACTCTGTTTATTTATCCCTTTAGGCTTTAGTATTTTCTGCTCAATATAAGGGACTAAAGACTTGTGAATATCAACGCAACCGAGCTCCTTCTCTAACGGATAATCATAATGTGTATGTAATAGAAAGCAGCCTTGTTGGGACTCTATATTAAGATTAGTAATTGTCAAGAAATACGATGATGTTTCTCCATCTTCATCAATCGAAATAGGGCTATTCTCTATTAGCAAAGGAATCATTCTTCCTTCTTGAATAAATGCAGGAGTAAAACAAAAATCACACAGTTGAGAGTATGAAAAAATCGACTCCAAATTGCCTTTACCTATCTCTTTTGACAATAAGTAATCAATTACACCTTGAACATTAATAACTTTGGGAATCTTAATTTTTATCTCTTCGTCCTTTGATGATGATTCAACAAAATCATCAAATGCGAATAAATAATCACTCGTACGACTAATATCGTCATTTTTAATGAAATAAAATGAGCAATAATTTGAGATGTCATTACAACACTCATCCCCAACCCCACCTGGTGGGAAAGAAGCCCCATCAGTCATAAAGAAGAGAGCAGTATTATAATCCTTTGTAAAATCAAGTAGAGGAGCAATTCCACCATAATGCTGAGCAAAACTAAGCAAATACAAATCGGTACAAGGTATTCGCATGTTTTTACAATATCGCTCAAGAAGACTACTATTAGTCTTTCTTAGTTCATCTAACTCAAGCATAATCTGTGTCTGAAAAGGTAAGTCCTCGTAATCAGCCATTATATTATGCCTTTGAGCCGATGTGTAGTTTTTGTATTTGGATTCAGATAAACCACGAAAGATAGAACCATCATTACTCAAAGACTCATACCACAGTTTAAAGTCTTCAATACTATTAATGCACTTGTAATCTTTAAAAGAGCCTTTCTTCTCATCAAGAGATTGATACTTCGGAATTATCATAATTGATTGAATATGGAGGAGTATAATGCGAATATACAAAAATAGACAAGGAATCCAATTAGGAATAAATCCTTTTTCTCTACAAACCTCTCCGTTCTCTGACTAATATCCTTTTCATTCCTGTAATAAGTGTAGTTCGGGGTAAGAATCTTATTCTCAGTTGCTTGTCTCTGTGCTCATAAAATTGGGGATAGCCCCAGGGTTAGTGAGGGGGTGAAAATGGCCATTCTGGGCTATATTTTGGGGAAGTAAAAAAGCCAGGTGCTATCCCTGGCTTTTTCTTGGTCTATTGATAATCAAATGATTACAAATTGAAATTTTCTAATACTCCTCCTCGTTGAAGAAGAAGTCGTCCTTGGTCGGATAGTCCGGCCAGATATCCTCTATGCTTTCATATACTTCACCGTCATCTTCGAGTTCCTGAAGGTTTTCAATTACCTCCTCCGGAGCGCCGGAACGGTTGGCATAATCAATCAATTCATCTTTGGAAGCCGGCCATGGAGCATCGTCCAGGCTGCTGGCAAGTTCAAGTGTCCAGTACATAGTAATAAGTGGTGTAACCGGTTAATAAAAAGTTCTGTCGGGTCCGCAAAGACCCCCTATTGGGCGGCAAATATATACAAATTTTCGAAATAGTTGCATATAGGGTATGAAAACTTATCCACAATTTCGTAAAAAACACCTGTGGATATCATTCTGCCACATTAAAAGAGACAGAAAGAGTATTCCCGCTACCGTCTACCACCGTTACGACATGATGCCCCGGACTTGGCGAAAGAGTCATCTGATGGATATGCCTGGTCTCCCCGAGATAGCCGTTATCCATGTGCCAATAAACGGTGGCATCCCTGTCCCTGTGGGCCAGATGGAAGACCGCTCCCTTGACTGAACCGTCGATCTGCCGCGGAATAAAGATTGTACTGCCCGAATCGGGATATATGAACTCCATCGTCGCGACAGTCCCGCGTACGGCGCCATGATATTCCGGATGGTTCTGCCGGTAATACCACTCCATCCCCGGCGGCAGCACGAACGAGCCGTCAGGAGTATGGTAAGGACATGGACTCGAGCGCAGAGCCCGTTTCGGAAGATGCAGGGTATCCGCCTGCGGGCAGTTCAGACTCCGCAAATGACCGGACTGGGGACATATTTCCGCCCGGATATAATCCGACGGCAGAGGTTCTTCGAACCAGTCTCCGACAGGCAGCAGGTTGAATATGTCGAACATGACAGGTCCGGCGGTCCTTGCTCCGGTCAGCCCCGGGACCCCTTCTCCCTGGGCATTTCCCGCCCAGACTCCTACAGCGTAGTCTGGAGTCATGCCGACGGCCCAACCATCCCTGAATCCATAGCTGGTCCCCGTCTTCCATGCAACCCTGCGCACCGAACGGATAAGGTGCCAGTCTATCTCATCCGGACGGTTGACCTCCTTCAACGCATCCAGAGTATGCCAGATAGCCGCCTTGTCGTTAAGCGCGAAAGTGCTGTCCTTCGTCTGATACGAACGGGAGAGACCGGCGTACATCCGGGTAATGTCGACAAGACGCCCTTCAGCGCCTCCGAGAATCAGAGAAAGACCGTAATCCGCAGCGGAACGGTCCAGAGTCGTCATACCGCTTGCCCTGAGCAGGTCAAGGAATTTCGGGACACCATATTCCCGCAGCATGTGGACAGCCGGGACGTTCAGCGATCTGGCGAGAGCTTCTCCGGCATGGACAGCGCCGGAGAACTGACGGTCGAAATTCTGCGGAGAGAAGCCGTTGATATTGATCGGAATATCCGGCAGCAGAGTACCCGGAAGCATCTGGCCCTCCTGAAGCAGGGCGCAGTATAGCATAGGCTTGAGTATACTGCCGGTGCTTCTCGGCGCCGAAGCGATATCGACGAGCCTTCCCGGACGTTCACGGTCCGGATCAGCGTTGCCGCAGTAGGCGAGAACTTCTCCCGTATGGACATCTACGACAACTGCCGCCAGGTCTCCGACTCCGGTTTTCGCGAAGTCTCGAGACCATCTGTCCGCAACAGCGCAGACCTGCCTCTGGAGCCCGGCATCTATCGACGTCCGTATGGTCTTCCCTCCATCGGTCAGATAATAATTGTCAGTCAGATGAGGCGCCAGGCGTGGAAGAGGGTGCGGCTGCATTACCAGGGGCTCTCCGACAGCCAGTTCGTAGGTTTCTGCATCAATCTTCCCTGCATCCAGCAGGTTATGGAGCAGCCGGTTCCTCTTCTCAAGCAGCTTATCCCTGTTCTTGCCCGGATGGACTCCGGACGGCGAGTTCGGCAGAATCGCCAGAGTTGCGGCTTCTGCCCATGATAGCTGCGACGAAGGACGGCCGAAGTATCTCCATGATGCCGCCTCCAGTCCGACGACGTTGCCGCCAAAAGGGGCATGGGCTGCATACATGGCCAGAATCCGGTTCTTGCTGCAGCGCAGCTCGAGCCTTGTCGCCAGCACAGCTTCGATCAGCTTCTGCCACAGATTCCTTTCTTTGCCGCGGGACATGCGGATGACCTGCATGGTGATCGTACTGCCTCCGCTGGTGACATGACCGGCCTTGATATTCCCGGCCAGGGCTCTGATTATGGAAACAGGGTTTACTCCGGGATGGTAGCGGAAATACCGGTCCTCAAACTGGATCAGGGCCGTCTTGTATCGCTCGGGAATAGTGTCGGACGGCGGAAATCTCCACTGGCCGTCGGAAGCTATATGGGCTCCCAGCAGTTCTCCGTTGCGGTCCTCGACTACCGTAGAATAGACCGTGCCTTTGAAAAGGTTCCGCGGGAGACACAACATATACGCGACGGCCAGGACGGCCGCCGCGTACAGAATTATCTTTCGGCGTCTTGTCATTTGGTCACGGCTGTAGAGCCGGAAGCCGTTGCGGCGCTGCAGAGGCTGTTGTACATTGCTTCGCATGTTATGGATGGAAGAGTGTACTGGCCTTCGTAAGCGGCGCGAAGTCTGAGCTTGAACGTCTTGGATGTGCCTCTTGGCAGGCTGAAATACCAGATAGACCTGTCGTCGCGGATGTCGTTGTAGTCATATGAGTTCTGGCTGGCCACGACGGCGCCCGAAAGTCTTTCGTTGATGATTTCCCAGCCTGAAGGTATCATCTGGCTGAGAGCCAGGTTCGTGTAGTCCTCAAGACCGTTGGTGTTGGTCACGGTGATGACCGAAGTGAATTCAGTGCCCTGGGCTATCGAAGCCGGGTTGAGGGCGTTGCCTTTTTCGTCGGTATAGGTAACGTTAAGCCTCATTCCGGAGCTCTTTGCAGGTATTTGCGTTCCTGCCGGTACCCTGCCTGTAGTCACGAGTGTGGCATAAAGCGGACCCTCGGAGTTGTTCTTGACCTTCACCAGACCGGTGCTGCCGTCGGTACGGCTGCTGTATACAGCCTTGGCTGTCTTGACCTCCTTGCCGTTGATCACGGCAGAGATGGCAGACGAATTGACCTTGGAAGCAAGTCTTTCCATGGCTATCGAAGCGAATGCAGTCTCCTGGGTCGAACTGTATCCCGGACCGAATACCGAAGCCAGCTCTCCGGCGTACTGGAGAGCCCTTCCGGTCTGGCCCGTGAGTACAAGGGCCTCGATGGCGATTGCCTTGTCTCTCAGTCCGCTGCCATAGGTCTCGTTGTCAGGGGTATATTCGGTGAATCCCTCATCGATAGACTGGATTATGGATTCGGCAGTCTGGGCTTTTCCGCAGATTGCGTAAGCCGAAGCCAGCAGCCAGCGTGCCTGGGCAGAGACCGAACCATTCTCGCGGAGCCTGTTCATGGCACCGTTGTCAGGTTTGCCGGCGATGGCGAGGGTGTAGAGGCGGTATGCCTGGGTCATGTCGTTCAAGAACTTGCCTGAAGAGAATCTGTAAGACTGGACTTTGCTCTTCTGGTAGTTCTCCCATGCCGAGAGCACTCCTGCGTTGACCTCATAGCCTTTTGCCGAAGCCTCGGCCATGAACTGTCCTGCCATAGATGAAACCCATGATACGGCATCGACCTGTCCCGGCCAGTAGGCGAAACCTCCGTCAGGAAGCTGGCGGGAGTATATCTCCTGGAGAATCTCAGGAATCATTCCGGATACTTCCTCGGCGTTGTTGCTGCAGAACATGTCGTGCAGATGCAGGAAGGTAAGGCCTCTTGCGGCGAGCTGCTCGGTGCATGAGTAACGGTAGTTCTTCATGTTGCTGAATACTCCGTCGACATCGATTATAGGGAAGCCGGCGAGTTCGACTGTAGCTGTATTGTCTTTGTCGTCGTTGAAGGCTTTGAACGAGAATTCAATTTCTTCTCCTGCGGCTATTGCTTTCTGCTGGGTCCTGGTAAGAACCGGATTAGGGTTGCGTACCGGAACTGCAATGGTTTCCGTCGCGGTAAGGTTGCCGGAAGCGGCAGATACCGTGATGGTCGCCGTGCCTTCTCCCGTGGCTTCGACAGGGAAGCCTGTCAACTTGTCTCCAGTTGCGCTGAAGTTGAGACTGCGGCTGCTTTCTCCGGTCAGTCTGACCGGACCGTCGAGCTTGATCGATACCTTGACGTTGCGTACATTATCCTCCATCGCGAAGACATTGACCGGAATCGTGAGTTTGTCTCCGGTAGAGAGTACTCTCGGAACGGTCGGGAGGATCATCAGAGGAGAACGTACGGCCACAGCCTTCTCAGCGTTGCCGAATGCTTCTCCATTGCCGGCTACGACCATTACCCTTACGCTGCCGACATACATAGGAAGCTTGATCTTATGAGTCTGTGAGCCTTTTTCGAGGGTGAATGGCCCGAGGAAGCGGACTACAGGATTGAATCTGTTGTCTTTCTTCGGACCTACGACGATGTCTTCGTCACCACCGATGCTGAGCATCGGCGCGAAGCGGCCGCTGTATGCGCCGATAACATTGTCATAAAGGTCCCAGGTCTTCACACCAAGAGCTTCGCGTGAATACATCGCGTTCCACGGATCA
Source organism: Bacteroidales bacterium WCE2008 (assembly GCA_900167925.1). Classification (NCBI taxonomy): domain Bacteria; kingdom Pseudomonadati; phylum Bacteroidota; class Bacteroidia; order Bacteroidales; species Bacteroidales bacterium WCE2008. The sequence goes on along the minus strand of FUZM01000003.1, from coordinate 5,369 downwards.
GGGGTCTTGAAGGCGGTCAGGTCGAGCAGACCCTCGTCCACGATTGCGAGAGTATATGTCATGCCTCGTCCGGATTTTTCGCTGACCTTGATCTGGAATTCTTCTTCAGGATGGACAGCGTCGGCCATGCTGATGACCGGTTCTATCCTTGAGCCCTTGTCTACTACGGAAACCGGCTGGACTCCATACATCCTTATCGGAAGGTCGTTGGCGCTGTTCTTATGAGGCTGCAGAAGGGTGATATGGACATAGAAGTTCGGAGCCATCTCCGGAGTGATCTTGAACTTGTATGGAGTGTCGCCTTTGCCTGAGGTGCTTACCCACTCACGGGCGATTACTCCGGACGCGTTCTCGAGGGAAACGAGGGCGCGGCCTCCTTCTGCTGCAGGAACGAATACTGTCGCGGTCTGGCCGGCTTCGTATTCCTTCTTGTCGGTAGAGAAAGTAATCATAGTAAGGGCGTCAGGATCTGTCTTCTCTGAACGGCCCCTGTATTCAGGCCAGTCGGCCATGAAGATTGCACCTGTGGCGTGACCGCTGTCGAGGTCTTTTACATATACGAGGAATCGTCCCCAGTCAGGATAGTCGATGCGGAACGGAACCGACGCGTCGGTGTTTCCGGAGACAAGACGTCCGGACGAGAACAGATTGGCTCCGGTGCCGTTGATATATGAGTCCAGTTCTTCGGCACGGCTCTCCCACCACCAGCTCCATTCGAGTTTGTAGATGCGGTATTCGAGATTGTGTCCGGATACGCGGTGGCCGTCCTTGTCGAGGGTGGCGACTTTGAAATAATGGTCCTTGTCAGTCTCGAGATAGTCGCCCTTCTGCGGAACGTTTATTCCGACATAGGCGCTGAATGGCGAATATGGTATTGTCTGGACAGTGAAGCTGGCGTCTCCGCCCGGCTCTGTCACAGTCGTCATTATGCTTGCGGTAAGCATGCCCGGGGCACCGGAGGCCTTAGGCATCAGGACGTTGGCCGATGCGTTGCCCTGGCCGTCCAGACGGGCATTCAGGATCTTTTCTTCAGATTTGGTGAATGAAGAAGTAGGATCCTTGAAGATATAGTTTTCGAAGCCCTTGAACTTGTGGGCTGAAGGTGTAAGGGTCATTTCCGAACTTGCCTGCAGGCCGGCTGCGGCAGGTCCTGTCAGCCAGCTTGAAGAGATGCTGACGACAGACCTTTCTCCTGCGGAGAGAACCTTGCTGCTGAAATTCGTGTTGATTTTCAGTCTGTTAGGCTTTATTGTCTCGACTCTGAGAGCCTTATGGAAGGTGGAGCCTCCGATTTTTAGATATGCGTTCCATACACCTGTAGGAGCATCGGCGGCTGTAGGGATAGCGAATGCGTAGAAGCCGTCCCCGGCGCTGGCACTGACTGTCCTGTTGTAGAACTGGCCCTGAGGGGTGAAGACTTCGATCGTGGCCGGATGTCCCTGAGGGAGAGTCTGTCCCTTGTCCCTGAGGATCATGGTGACGTGCAGGGTGTCGCCCGGTCTCCATACTCCGCGCTCGCCGTAGATGTAGGCCTTGAGGCCGTTCTCGACTTTGCTTCCGCCGACATCAAACCGGCTGAGGGATTTGGCTTCGGCGTCGGAAACTTTCAGATAGCTGACGGATTTGCCCCGTCTTGCGACAACTACGAATGGCTTGCCTTCTACCGGGATCTCTGCCATGCCGTCTGATCCGGTGCGCCCGCGGCCTATCGGACGGAGCTGGAAGTTATATGCTTCGAGCTCGGCGCCATAGACAGGCTTCGTGGTCATGATATCGTTGACGCTGATCCAGAGCTTTCCGGTTGCGGCCGACTTGACGATGATTCCGAGATCGGAGGTCATGAGGTTGCACTCCGGGAAGCGGCTGTTCTCCATGTAATAGGATGGAGTCATAGGGTTGTCGCGGTCGTTCCAGTTGTAGGTGCTCCAGTCGACGCTGTTGTCCCAGTAGTAGGTGCTGGTCATGTCCCATGTGGCCTCGTCCTTGGCCGTTATCCCTTCCGGAACGACGCTCATCTCTTCAGGTCCGGTATATTCCTTTCCATAGAGAGAGTAGTCCTGGGTGAAGGAAAGACGGACTCTGTAGATAGCTCCCGGCTCTTGTTTCATGAGACCGGAGAGATCGATCGAGAAGTCCTGCCATGCAGTGAGATCCTTTTCAGGATCCTGGTCGAGGCGGACGGTGGTCTTGTATATGAGCCGGCCGGAACGGCGGAGCTCGCCGTTGCCGTCGAGGCTGTTGTCCTGGAGGAATGTCAGCACGTTGTCGCTGTATATCTTTATGATCCTGACATCGATTGCCTTGAGGTTGACGGCCCTGAACGGGAGAGTCAGGCTGGACGGATCTGGGAGAATGTTCCCGCTGAGCGGAATCGTCACTGCCGGGAAGACGCCCGACTGGTCGAAACTCTGCTCGTAGGCTTCTCCGAGGGCGTTGCCGGCGGCGCTCTTGAGGACGTCGGCGATCTTTATGGTCACCGGACCTTTATTCCGTCCCTCGTAGTAGATGCGGGCGGTCGCGTCTTTGATGCTGGTGTAATATCTCTGGGCTCCTTCGAGCGTTATGATTCCTTTGAAGTCGTCCATGTCGGCGACAGGCTCGCTGAACGTTACTTCAATGAACGGATCGGCCGTCTCGTCCATTCTGGCCGAGAGCACCCTGAAGCCGGTCTTGCCGTCTCCGGTCTGCGCTTCTGCAGCGCCGGCGCCGTTCTTTGACGGAGCTACAAGGAAGGAGAAGCAGAATTTCCTCAGATCCTTCCGGATGCCCGGGATGACTTTGTCAAGCCGGAAATTGCAGCGATATACTTTCCCGCCTTCGAGCTGACCCGGATCCGGGATGAACTCGACGGTGTTTCCGTTGAAGTTGGCTGATCCCTTGAGGGCCGGCTTGAAAGAGAAAAGACCGTCGAGGTCTTTGACTTCTATTCCGGGGTTGAGTTGAACTTTGATTGTGGAGGCTTCGGTTACAGGACCTCCCGTGTAGGCTTTGATGTACTCGGCGAATTCTGTGGAAGGGGTCGCTCCCTTTCTTGAGCAGGATAATGCCGAGAGCATTATCAGCAGCATTGTGGCTAATCTGATCGTTTTCATAGACAGTATTGTTTATACATCCTCAAAGATACGAAATTTTATTTATAATAAATAGGTTATATGCAGGGAAGTGCCATTTTGTCAGTATCGGCAGTTGGCACGGCTATTGATTATTCTTTTGCGGCTCCGGAGGGTTCCGGAGCGTTGCATGAATTAACAATTTAACAATAAAGAAATGATCAAACCATTAGCAGACAGAGTCGTGATCGAGCCGAAAGAGGCTGAGACCAAGACAGCTTCAGGACTTTACATTCCTGATACAGCAAAGGAAAAACCGCAGCAGGGTACCGTCGTAGCAGCCGGTCCCGGCAAGAAGGATGAGCCTATGGAAGTCAAGGTAGGCGACGAAGTTCTCTACGGAAAGTATGCCGGAACTGAGGTTACGGTAGATGATAAGAAGTATCTTATCGTGCGTCAGTCAGACATTTTGGCAATTCTTTAATTTTTCGGATCATGGCAAAGGAAATCAAATTCAATGTTGACGTCCGCTCCAAGATGAAAGAGGGCGCTGACGAACTTGCAAATGCTGTAAAGGTGACTCTCGGTCCTAAAGGCCGTAATGTCGTTATAGATAAGAAATTCGGTGCTCCTCAGATCACAAAGGATGGCGTTACCGTGGCAAAGGAAGTGGAACTCGAGGACAGATTCGCCAACATGGGCGCGCAGATGGTCAAGGAAGTTGCTTCCAAGACTAACGAGCAGGCCGGTGACGGTACTACTACCGCTACTGTCCTTGCCCAGGCTATCATCAACGTAGGTCTTAAGAATGTCACCGCCGGTGCCAATCCTATGGATCTTAAGAAGGGTATCGACAAGGCTGTCGCTGCCGTAGTCGAGTATCTCAAGAAGAACAGCCAGGAGGTCGGCGAGGATTACTCCAAGATCGAGCAGGTCGCTACCGTTTCCGCCAACAATGACAGTTTCATCGGCAAGCTTATCGCTGATGCGATGTCAAAGGTAAAGAAGGACGGCGTGATAACTGTCGAGGAGGCCAAGGGTACCGAGACTGAGGTCAAGGTCGTTGAGGGTATGCAGTTCGACAGGGGTTATATCTCTCCTTATTTCATGACCAATGCCGACAAGATGGAGGCCGTGCTTGACGATCCTTATATCCTTGTTACCGACAAGAAGATTTCTACGATGAAGGACCTGCTTCCTGTTCTCGAGCCGATCGCCCGTGAAGGCAAGTCTCTTCTCGTGATCGCCGAGGATGTGGATGGCGAGGCTCTTACCACTCTCGTCGTCAACCGTCTCCGCGGTACATTGAAGATCGCTGCCGTCAAGGCTCCTGGTTTCGGCGACCGCCGCAAGGAGATGCTCCAGGATATCGCTACCCTTACAGGTGCTACAGTCATTTCCGAGGAGCGTGGCTTTACTCTCGAGAATGCCAACCCTGCAATGCTCGGAAAGGCAGAGAAGGTTACCATTACCAAGGAGAATACTACTATAGTAGGTGGTATCGGCGACAAGAAGGAAATCGCAGACCGTGCCCAGCTTATCCGTCAGCAGATCGCTACTACAACATCTGACTATGACCGCGAGAAGCTCCAGGAGAGACTCGGAAAGCTCGCTGGCGGTGTCGCAGTACTCTATGTCGGCGCGACTACCGAGGTCGAGATGAAGGAGAAGAAGGACAGGGTAGAGGATGCGCTTAACGCAACCCGTGCTGCAGTCGAGGAAGGCTATCTTCCTGGCGGTGGTGTCTCATATATCCGCGCCGCAGAGGTCCTCAAGGATGTCAAGGGCGAGAATGAGGATGAGACTACCGGTATCCGTATCGTTGCGCGCGCCATCGAGGAGCCGCTCCGTCAGATTTCCGCTAATGCAGGAGTCGAGGGAAGCGTGATTATCCAGAAGATCCGCGAGGGTAAAGGTGACTTTGGTTACAATGCCCGTACAGGCGAATATGTCAAGATGTATGAGGCCGGTGTCATCGACCCTACCAAGGTGGCTCGTGTAGCCCTCGAAAACGCGGCTTCCGTAGCCGGAATGTTCCTTACTACCGAGTGTGGTATCGTGGACATTCCTGAGCCGGTTCCGGCTGCACCCGCAATGCCTGCAGGCGGAATGATGTAGTCTTTCCGGATTATGGCTTCAGGGGCCTTCAAGGCCCGAAAAAAAGATAAAAAATGTAACCTTCCGACCTTCGGGAGGTTACATCGTTTTAGGCGATTTCGGGCCAAAAAAAACTTGAAATTTTTTTGCTGAAATATTTGCAAGTTCAGAAAAAGTGGCTACCTTTGCAATCCCGTTTGAGAAACGGACACAACGAGATCA